>NZ_JAUOQC010000002.1:0-284111 GCF_030547495.1 Neptuniibacter sp. 2_MG-2023
CCCATTCGTCTAGAGGTCTAGGACACCGCCCTTTCACGGCGGTAACAGGGGTTCGAACCCCCTATGGGACGCCATTTCCTTATTTTTCTTTGTTGTATCGCCCAATAAAATGAATTAATGCTTAGTTTTGAGAAAAATCTCTTTTCTTGAACTAGACTACTATGCGTTGTACCTTGTTTGTTCGAAATAAAGATTTTTTTCTTTCGAGTCTAGGTTATTTCACATAGGATGTGGTTGTATTCATTGTATGATCCGACTTCTGTTATTTTTATTATTGTTAGTGCTTCCTCGGATAGTTTCGTCTGAGGTTATCGTCAATTCAAGTGTTTCACTTGATAGCGTTAGCCGACAATACCTCCTCTCTATTTTCTCGATGCAAACTCGTGTTTGGCCCGATGGTCAGTCAGTTAGGGTTTATATTCTTCCTCCCCATAAAGCAGAACATCAAATGTTTGTTAAAAAAGAATTAAAACTCTTCCCTTATCAGTTAGTGAAAATCTGGGATCGATCTGTTTTTTCTGGCTCAGGACAGTCCCCAATGGTTGTAGAGTCCTTTGACGAGATGCTAGATAAAGTATCTAAAAATAAAGGAGCGATAGGGTATATATCCATGGATAAGGAGGGGAGCAGTGATGCTAAGACTTTACAGGTTAAATAGGTGGTTTAGTGCGCTTCTTTTCAGTCTGCTATGGGTGGATTTTGTTGCGGCAGATGATATTGATTGGGAAGTTAATGGTTTTGTTACCCAAGGGTTTTCCTTAACCGATGATAATAATTTCTATGGTAAGAGTGAGAGCGGAAGTTTTGATTTTAGAGAGCTTGGTATTAGTTCAACTACGCGCTTAAGTGAACGGTTTTTAGTCTCCGGGCAGTTGGTTTCTCGTCGGGCGGGGGAAGTGGATGATGGTAAATTAAGTGTTGATTATGCCTTAGTGGATTATCGTTTCTTAGAGCAGCAATGGGGACATGCAGGTATACAGGTAGGGCGGGTAAAAAATCCATTTGGTTTTTATAATACGACGCGTGATGTAGCGTTTACACGGCCTTCAATTATGCTGCCTCAATCGCTCTATTTTGACCGAGCCCGAAATCTAGAGCTATCTTCTGATGGCTTGATACTTTATGGAACGAAAATGTTGAGCGGTGGACGTATTAAGTCGGAGTTATTAGCCGGCGCCCCGCGCAAAGATAAAAATGTGGAATATGCGTATTTGAATGACGATTGGCCTGGTTCGTTTGATCAGACTCGAGGCTACCTTTGGCGTACAGAGTATAGTTTGAATGACTATAGTTTTATCGGCGCTTTTACTTATGGGAATTTTAAGTTGGACTTTGATCATCCCTCGACTCCGGCTCCAGGAGCACCTGGTGATGGTCGTCTCGATCTTGGCGTTATTGTTTTGTCATTACAATACAATTGGGATAAGTGGAGTTTGACGGGGGAGTATTTTCGGCAAGATGTTGATTGGGGTAGTTTAGGAGGCGTATTTGCACTTAAGCCTGAAACGGCCAGTGAATCTTTTTATCTGCAGTTAGAGCATAGGTTGACGTCTGAGTTATCTATGTTTGCTCGACGAGATGTGTTTTATATAGATAAAGACGATAAAGATGGTAAAAAAGCGGAAGCACTTTTGGGGGTGCCCGCCTATAACCAATATGCTTTCGATTGGACGCTTGGGGTTGGTTGGGAACCTTCGTCTCATTGGCTGTTTCGTGCCGAATGGCACAAAGTAGAAGGGACGGGTTGGTTGGCAACCCAAGATAATCCCGATCAGACCAAGAAAAAAGAGAATTGGGATCTATTTCTTCTCCAGGCAACCTATAGGTTTTAATAAAGATGGCTGATGTGCATGCGAGTAATCGCGCTTTTTTTAGCTTGCGCTGGAAGGTATTTATATACTTAGTTTTTGCATTGACTATGGTGCATCTTATTTATGGCTATTACTCCTATTTAAGCTTAGAAAAGAAAAGTGAGCAACAGCGTCTTGAATTTATAAAACGCGATGTGAATGTGCTAGAAGGGTTGGTCGCTACATCTTATGATCGATTACTCGATTTAGCAGAAATCATCCCCCTCGTAGTAAGTAAACAGTATGAGGGAAACGCTAGGTCGGAGGCATATACGGAGGTTATCGGAACACTCTTTCCTGATCTAGTTATGAGCGGTTCTATGGACGCTATCTATTTTTATGATAGTACTGGTGTGCTCAGTGTTAAAGACGGCATCTTTGTTGATTTTCCTATATCTATTATTACTCAAGTTCAAGCGGTTGAAGAACCTGTTAAGTTTTTTTATTGCGCCGAACAGTGTTTACGCTTTATTGCTATGCCCGTCACTTTGGAGAATAACCAAATTGGTGTCGTTGTGGTGGGGCGAGAGATGCGTGACATCATTCTTGAATTTAACCATCAAACAGGACGAGATATTGGTCTTGCCTTGCAGCCGGCTGAAAGTGTTGATGATGCTCGGTTACAAATGTTGGAGCTTAAGTATTTAACTCAAAAGTCTGAAAATGAAATGTTGTTAAATACATTAGTAAGCGAGCAGCATATCTCTGCCGAAGGTGGGGTGTATGAAGTTGATGCCAATAACCGTCATTACCAAATTCTTTTAAAGGCGCCTGAGGGAACTATTCCTGGGCAAGCTTATTGGATTCTTATAGAAGACCATACAAATACTTATATAGCGGCGAGGGATGATCTAATACAGAGCTTATTGGTTTCTGGGTCAGGACTTTTTGTGGCGGCTCTGTTTTTATTGACCGTTTTGCGCTCACCTTTGAGTGCACTCGCTAAAGTATCGTCGCTTCTACCGCTTCTCGCAAAAAGTTCCTATGAAGATATTCGTTTAGGTATACATACAATCAAACGCAGTAATATTTTTGAGGATGAGCTAGATCTCTTACAAAATAGTACCTTAGAGGTTTCACAACAGCTTGAGTATTTAGAAACGTCTTTACTTGAGCGAGCGGAAAACCTAACTGAGCGATCAGTCCAGCTTGAGGCGGAGCGTGATTTTGTTACTAGCCTTTTGAATACTGCTGAAGCAATTATTATGACCTTAGATGATGAGGGTAATATAGAGACAATTAACCGTTTTGGTTTAAGCATACTTGGGCTTAACGATGAGGAAGTGAAATCGCTTAGCTTTTTTGATCTGCAGCATAATCAGCAAGATTTAAAAAAGCATCAAGCGTTAATGGAGCGTTTGTTAAATAAGCAAGAAAATAAGATACAGATTTCAGCGGGGATTCGAGCTCAAAGTGGTCAAATATTACAGATTTCATGGTTGCATTCTGCATTAAATATCCCTGATTCAGATGTACAGGTTTTATCTATAGGCATGGATGTTACAGAACGACAGCACGCTGAAAAAAGACTTGAGTGGATTGCTAATCATGATCCGCTCACCGCTTTGCCTAATAGATTGATGTTTAATGATCAGGTGGAGCAAGCCCTTAAGAGGCATTCAGGTGGTGAGGATATTATCGCCGTACTTTTTTGTGATTTAGATTCCTTTAAAGATGTAAATGATTCCCTAGGTCATCCGGTGGGGGATGAGCTGTTAAAGCAAGCGGCAGAGCGTATTCAAAATGTCATTAGTACTAGTGACATTTTAGCCCGTTTAGGTGGAGATGAGTTTACTGTTCTGTTGGAAGCGTGTTCCTCAGTTCAAGAGATTGAAGAGGTTGCTGCGCATATTTTAACAGCATTTAGAGAGCCCTTTATCATTGATGGTTACGAAATATTTAGTACTTTGAGTATTGGTATTGCGATCTATCCTGAACATGCGGTCGATGTGACTACGCTTGTGCAGTATGCAGATGTGGCTATGTTTGATGCGAAAGAAAGAGGCAAAAATCAGTTACGTTTTTATCATGATGAACGGGGTAGTGAGCGCTACGAACGCTTCTCTTTAGTCAATGATCTACGCCGAGCATTAGAACGTGATGAGCTTAAGGTTTATTTTCAGCCTCAAATTGACACGAGTTCAGGTAGTGTCATGGGAGCGGAGGCGCTTCTGCGTTGGCAGCATAAAGAGCTTGGTATGATCTCTCCCGCCAAATTTATTCCTTTAGCTGAAGAACAAGGGTTGATTGTACCTATTGGCGAATGGGTGTTGCGCGAGGCTTGTAAGCAAGGGAAGATCTTGCATGATGAAGGTATGTATATTCGTATGGGGGTTAATGTTGCTGGCCAACAGATTATGCATGAAAGCTTATTGTCGACGGTGAAACAAGCAATAAATGAAACTGGTATAGACCCTAAACTAGTTGATTTGGAAGTGACTGAGAACTTTTTATTACGTCAGCCTGAAATCACGATTCCTAAACTGCAAAAAATTAGAGAGATGGGTATGTCTCTCTCCATGGATGATTTTGGTACAGGTTATTCCTCTCTTAGTTATTTGAAGAAATTACCGCTCAATACCTTAAAAATTGATCAAAGCTTTGTTCGCGATATAGGGGTTGACCCCGAAGGTGAAGCAATTGTTAAAGCGATTATTGTTTTGGCAAAAAGTTTAGGTTTAAAAGTACTTGCCGAAGGGGTGGAAACAAGTGAGCAACTTGCTTACCTTAGATTGCACGGTTGTCATTTAATCCAAGGGTATTATTTTAGTCGGCCACTGCCGGCCGCAGAACTTGTTAATTTTGTTGCTAACCAAGCAGTGGATATCACATTTGAATAAGAGTGCTGGGGATTTATACCTGTACGCTAGTTCTGGCCAAATATACTTGCGCGTTTGTTCAGGTAGTCAAACTCTTCATTATTTTCTTCAGCGCTGAACCGCAGTTCATCTAACTGTTGAAATTTCTCTATCTCGTCGTCGGCCATATTATGTAGACAGCTACCTCCAAAAAACCAGAGGAGATCCCTAGCGATTAAGTGAGCTAGGGCTGGGTACATTCTAAAAGCACGTTCTAGAATTTGTTCTCCAGTTATATAGATATTTTCGTTACCTGCTTCAAACTCTTCAATAAGTTGCTTCAGGCTAAGAATAAAGGTTTCGTCTTCTGGTGTGATCTCATCATGCGTAAAGGGCTCGCACTTTATCAAATTGTTATATGCAATTTTCAGGAAATTAAGATGGTGAATTTGGTAAGATGTCATTTCGGGCTCCGATATCATGGTGAAGCTATTTTATAAGGTGGAACTTAAGCCTGCTAGTTTGATCTGAATAAATAATCCATTGAAAGCAAAATAGAGTTACTTACAATGTACGGCCGTTGTTCGTTTATATAGTTTATGGATGATATGGCGGAACTGCGTCTATTTGGTGTAGATAGTAGAACCTATACTCTTTCAAAAATTCACGTTCACCCCCTTATTTTAAGTCGGGATAGCTAGATGACATTAGCGTTAACAGTTGAAAAGTTACATAAAGTATATGGCAATGGTTTTGAGGCGTTAAAAGAGATCTCTTTTGATGTGGCTGAGGGCGATTTTTTTGCACTACTTGGACCTAATGGTGCAGGTAAGTCCACGACCTTAGGTATTGTCTCCTCATTAGTTAATAAAACGTCCGGCAAGGTATCTATTTTTGGTATTGATATTGATGACAATCTGACGGGAGCAAAGCTTAACTTAGGTGTTGTTCCGCAAGAATTTAATTTCAATATGTTTGAAAATGTTAAAGATATCCTAGTGACGCAGGCTGGATATTATGGGATTAAGCGATCTATAGCTTCAGAGCGCGCTGATTACTATCTTAAAAAGTTAGGCCTATGGGAAAAGCGCAATGGCGCAGCTCGTATGTTGTCAGGAGGAATGAAGCGTCGCTTGATGATTGCACGTGCGTTAATGCATGATCCAAAATTACTGATATTGGATGAGCCAACGGCAGGTGTTGATATTGAGTTGCGCCGCTCGATGTGGGAGTTTCTTCGTGAGCTAAATGCATCGGGTACTACGATTATTTTAACGACACACTATCTGGAAGAAGCAGAAAGCTTATGTCGAAATATCGCTATTATCGATAAAGGTCAGATTATTAAAAATACCAGTATGCGTGCCTTACTGCAGCAGCTCACGACCGAGACGTTTATTTTAGATGTTGATGCCAGTTTGTCTGAAGCGCCGCAATTAGATGGGTACGTCGTTCGTTTGATTACAGATAATGTTTTGGAAGTGGACGTTGAAAAGGAGCAGGGCTTAAATAGCTTGTTTGAACGTTTACAAGATCATAATCTGTCAGTGCGAAGTATGCGAAATAAATCAAATAGGTTGGAAGAGTTATTTGTATCGCTTGTGGATAAAAACCTTAATCAGGATAAAGCATGAACGCCAACGATCTTTTTATCGCTTTTTGGACTATTTTTCGCCGTGAAGTGCGTCGTTTTACTCGTATTTGGGCGCAAACTTTACTTCCGCCCGCAATCACTATGACGCTGTATTTTATTATTTTCGGTAATTTAATCGGCAGTCGTATAGGAGAGATGGGCGGCTTTAATTATATGGAATATATTGTTCCAGGTTTAATTATGATGTCCGTTATTACCAACTCATACAGTAATGTGGTCTCCTCATTTTATAGTACTAAGTTCCAACGTAGTATTGAGGAGTTACTCGTATCGCCTGTTCCAAACTGGATTATTTTAAGTGGTTTTGTTCTTGGTGGCGTTGTACGAGGCTTAGGTGTGGGCTTGATCGTAACCTTGCTGTCCCTATTCTTTACGGATCTTCAGGTACAAAACCTATTAGTGACTATCGCAATCGTTTTCTTGACCGCTGTTTTGTTTGCTTTGGGAGGGTTCATTAATGCGGTGTTTGCCAACTCGTTTGATGATATCAGTATTATTCCTACCTTTGTTTTGACACCACTTACCTATTTAGGTGGCGTCTTCTATTCAATTCAGTTATTACCTGAATTTTGGCAGGGCGTATCTCAGCTGAACCCTATTCTTTATATGGTGAATACCTTCCGTTACGGTATTTTAGGGGTTAGTGATATAAATGTTGGGTTCGCTTTTATGATGATCTTGCTATTTATTGGCGGGCTCTTCTCTTATGCACTTTATCTGCTTCAAAATGGCAAAGGAATTCGTAGTTAATGAATACAAATGATGATGTAAAAAACTCGCCGCTTGGCCAAGACACTGAGTATATTAATAGTTACGATCCCTCAATATTATATCCAATAGCACGTGACCTAAATTGGAAAGAACAGGGCGTTGATCGCAGTACGTTACCCTTTAAAGGGGTCGATATTTGGAATGCTTATGAGCTTTCTTGGATAAATCAGCGAGGAAAGCCGGAGGTTCGTCTTGCTGAATTCCGCGTGTTTGCTGATAGTAAAAATATTATTGAATCTAAATCCTTTAAGCTTTATTTAAATTCACTGAATTTGAGTAAGTTTGAATCGCAGAAAGAGGTTGAGGCCTTATTGATTAAAGACCTTTCTGAAGCGGCGGGAGGACGAGTTAATGTAAGGATCTATCATCCTGATCAGGCGCCAGAGTTTGGCCAATTTACCGGCTTCTGTATTGATAACCAAGATGTTGAGATTACACAATACACACCAGATCCCGAGCTTCTATTTACTTGTGAAGATCAGGTTGAAGAGGTTCTATATAGCCATCTCTTAAAATCTAACTGTCCTGTAACAGGGCAGCCAGATTGGGCAACTTTAGGTATAAGCTACTCTGGTAAGGAGATTGATCGAGAGGGTTTACTTAAATATATAATTTCCTATCGTGAACATGGTGATTTCCATGAACAGTGTGTAGAAAATATCTTTATGCATATCTGGGAGCGTTGTAAACCAGATAGTTTAAACGTTTATGCTCGTTATGTGCGCCGTGGTGGATTGGATATAAACCCATTCAGAAGTAGTGAAATGGAAGATATCGATAATCTACGTTTAAGTCGACAATAACTGGAGCTGTTTATGGATGCATTAGAACTCTTACATAACCGTGTATCTTGTCCCGCCTTGGCTGAGCCAGGGCCAACTAAAGCGCAGCTCGATAATATCTACCAAGCGGCGCTTAGAGCACCGGATCATGGAGCGATTAGACCTTGGCGTTTTTTAACAATCACAGGGTCTTCTCGTGAACGTTTGGGCGAATTATTTTTACAAGCGGCTTTAGCTGACAACTCTGAGTTGGCGCCAGAGCGTCAAGAGAAAACACGTAAGATGCCGTTGCGTGCACCTACTTTGATTGTCGTTATAGCGGCGGTATGTGATCACCCTAAAGTTCCTCAGCTTGAACAAGAGGTTTCAGCAGGATGTGCAGCACAAAATATTATTTTAGCGGCCCATGCCCAAGGTGTTGGAGCAATGTGGCGTACCGGTGAGATGGCTTATCATCCGCTTGTAAAATCAGGATTAGGTGTCAAAGAAGAAGAAACGATTATTGGTTACATCTATTTAGGTACAGCTAAAAAATTACGTAATCCACCTCAACATGATCAGGAAACTTATGCCACTGATTGGCATGGGTAAAGTGAAAGGCAGCCGTTTTTGACAGATTATAATCAAATAGCAGAAGAGTTCCTTGTTAAATTGAAGGGACAAATTCCATTGATTAATCATTTGGGACTTTTTCCTCTCAAATGGGATGGGACAAGGCTAGAGATGAAGGCCTCCCTCGCACCTAATGTGAATGATAAAGGCACAGGTTTTGGTGGATCTTTAGCAACGGTCGCCACCTTGTGTGGTTGGAGCATCGTTACACTTTATCTTAAGTCTCAGGGGCGGAATGATGATGTTGTCATCCGTGATAGCCATATAGAGTATTTTCTGCCGATTACCACCGACTTTACAGCAAGTACCTCTTTGCCTGATGAGGGGGCTGTTAGCCTGTTTTATCAGAAAATGTTAGAGAAAGGACGCGCTAGAATGGATCTTATTATCGACATTAAGCAGGATGATAAGATCGCTATGCGTTTGACGGGTAGTTATATTGCTTTAGAAAAAAGACGTTAATACAAATAATATTCCTATCTAGTCTTGTCCTTTAATACAAACTAATCACTTAGTTTTGAGTGGTTAGTTCTTCTATTTAGTTTCTATTTATTGGATACCATCATGATATACCGCTTCTCGTTACAAGGTGTTAAATGTGCTGGCTGCGTCCGTTCTCTGGAAAAGGGTTTAACTGCGAGCAGAGTGATCGATGACTTTTCGGTGAATTTTGCGGATCGTAGTTTAACGGTTTCTTCTATGGAACCTGTTGAGCAGATCATCAGCACGGTAGAGGAGATTGGTTATGGTGCGATAGAGATAACGGACACGGATAGTTTAGAGAAAGTTCAGCTAGCTGAGCAGCAGCATTACCGAACAACGTTGATACGTAGCCTTGTTGCCTTAGGTTTTGGGGCTTTATTAATGGTTCAGATGTGGCTTGGGTGGGTGCCACCTATTAATCAAACCAGTGGGATTTTGTTGGGTGTTATCACCGGCTTATTATCACTTGTTATTATGTTTGTCTGTGCAAACCATATTTATAAAGGTGCTTGGCGGTCTGCACTTAAGTTAAATTTTAATATGGATAGTTTAATCGCACTGGGAACAGGTGCGGCTTGGTTTTATTCCACAGGTATTGTTTTAGTCTCCCTGTTTGGCGTGGTTCTTCCTGAACCTGCGACCCATCTTTATTACGAAGCTTCAGTGATGATTTTGGGGTTTATCTTATTAGGGCAAGCGCTCGAAGCAAAAGCGAGAAAGAAAACCGGTGATGCTGTGCGTAGTTTAATGCAGCTTCAACCGAGTACTGCATTACGGATACGTGGTGATGATGAGCAAGAGGTCGCCATTGAATTACTCTCGTTACAAGATTTAGTGCGAGTGCGTCCCGGTGAGAGCATTCCTGTTGATGGCGTAGTTGTATCGGGTGACAGCTACATCGATGAGTCGATGCTAACGGGAGAGTCAGAACCTGTACATAAAGTACAAGGTGAGATGTTGGTAGGAGGGACTCTGAATGGTTCAGGTAGTCTGCTTATGCAAGTTGAGCAGGTGGGTTCTCAAACAGTATTGGCACAAATTATTGAATCAGTCAGAGATGCACAAAACTGTAAGCCTGATATTGGTAAATTGGCGGATAAGATTGCCTCTGTTTTCGTCCCTTGTGTAATGTTTATTTCTGTTTTAACGGCGTCTATTTGGTTTGTTGTTGGTCCTGAGCCTCAATTCACCTACGCTGTCATTACGATGATGACCGTTTTGATTATTGCTTGTCCTTGCGCTTTGGGATTAGCAACACCTATGTCGGTCATGGTGGCGGTAGGACGGGCAGCGAGTGAAGGTGTCTTGATTCGAAATGCAGATGCGTTGCAATTGGCTGAACGAGTAACAACGGTCGTATTTGATAAAACAGGTACAGTGACAGAAGGTAAGCCTGTAGTTACTGACCAAGAGTATATTTGTGACAGTCAAAATATTAGCCAAGTCCATCAAGCAATTTTAGCGATACAGTCTCGCTCTGAACATCCTCTTGCCGCAGCCATATGTACTCATATGCAAATGACGTTAGATCATGGTGGTGAAAACCTCAGTGTTGAATCGTTTGAAAGCCTCTCTGGATTAGGGCTTTCTGCTTGTGTAGCGGATAAGCATTGGGTTATGGGGAATGCCGCTCTTATGGCTGAGCAGGGTGTTCGTTGTGAGGAGGTTTTACCTCAAGCTAAGCAATGGGCATCAGAAGCGAAATCCTTAGTATATGTTGCTTGTGATAAGGAATTGATCGCTTTATTGGCTATTGCTGATCAGGTCAAAAGTGATTCCAAATCGGCTATCGAAAAGCTAAAAAAAGCAGGGCTGAATATCATTCTATTATCAGGGGATAACCAACTTACTGCAGAAGCTATTGCTCTCGAAGTGGGAATCGAGCGAGTGATTGCAGATGTTAAACCTGAGCAAAAGCAGGAGGTTATTAAAGACCTTCAAGCACAGGGAGAGGTTGTTGCTATGGTTGGAGATGGTGTTAATGATGCTCCTGCATTAGCCCAAGCTGATTTGGGCTATGCGATTGGTACTGGGTCTGATATAGCGATTGCGAGCGCGGATGTAACGTTGATTTCAGGGTCTATATCGAGTGTCTCTAAAGCGATGTCAATCTCTAAAGCCACAGTGAAAAATATCAAACAGAATTTGTTTGGTGCGTTTGTTTACAATGCGGTAGCGATTCCTATCGCTGCAGGCGTGCTATTTCCTTTTATCGGAGTGTTATTAAATCCGGCGATTGCTGGAGCTGCGATGGCGATGTCGTCCATTACCGTTGTCAGTAATGCCAATCGACTTAGGTGGCTTAAGATAGATGGTTAAAGCTAGATAGCTAAAGGGGATTGAGTCTTACTATAAAAAAATCTGCTATCAGAATAAGCGAAAGCATAGGATCTTAGTAAGACTCAATACAGCGCTTGTTTATTCGCTGATGCGGCTAATTTTTTCTATTATAATAGGTGTTTTTGGTACGTCTCTGTGGCCGCTTTTTTCTGTTCTAGGTGCACGACTTATTTGAATCGCTAAGTCCATACCATCGGTTACTTTACCAAAAACGGTATAGCCAAAGCGGTTGCCTCTTGCATCTAAATTTCTATTGTTGACTGTGTTTATAAAAAATTGGGAAGTTGCGCTATGAGGGTAGTTTGTACGTGCCATCGCAATGGTTCCGGTGGTGTTGCTTAGGCCATTTTTAGATTCATTCTTGACCGCTTCTTGGGTCTCCTTCTTTTCCATATCTTGTGTAAAACCGCCACCTTGAATCATAAACCCTGCGATAACACGGTGAAAAATCGTGCCTTCGTAATAGCCACTATCCACATAGTTTAGGAAGTTTGCGACCGTTTCAGGAGACTCATTAGGAAATAGCTCAATGGTTATATTACCTAAATTGGTTTGCATAATAACCTTAGGATTGTCACCTTCGGCGAATGCAGGTGAGATCAATAAGATAGGTAAAAGGATGGTTAGCAAAATCTTTTTAAACATAAGAGGTCCATTAGTTTTTATTTATACGTATAGACGCTAAATCTACCGTTTATTCTTTGTCCTGGGTAGGGAAATTTTTGTGATTGCATAAATCACTTTAAGTGAGTGATTAGGGTTCCTTATCTAAGTGTATAAAGGCAATCAATGAGATGTTTAAACTAGAGACTCGTTTGAGTTCTTCTGTCAGGAAGCTCAAAGTGTAAGCTGATTGCTTACAAGGTTAAAAGTGGACATGTAGTTTGCTTTTTATCTATTTTGGTTGAGAGGTAAATTTTTCGATTATGGCAAAACCAAATAAAAAGGGCCCATCAACAACGGTTAATGTGTATTGCAGTCAGTGTCGAACGCGCCTTTTTAATTACCGAAAGGGAGGAAAAGGTGCACTGGTAAAATGCTTCAAAGAAAGGATTAATGAAGATTGCACCAGTACCCCTTGTGTTTGCCCTACATGTGATCGACTGTTTGCCCGTGAAGTATTAATTCGTGGCACGCCCGCTTATAAACTGATCGGTGGTAAGGTGTTTGCTAAGTAAACTATTCTCTTTAGAAGCTGTTTGTTCAGCGTAGTTTGGCGCCAAGCAGTTTACCTCTCCCTCGAGTAAGTAGTAATTATCATCTTTCGGTAGAAAGTTACTATTGAGGTTTGAAGTGTTTATGTTTTTGCGTTTTGTTGGCGTCAGAAAAGCATGTTTATAAGCCGCTCCTTTACACAGTTCCCGAGCTTTATGATGCCACATAGTGGTTACATCGTTTAAGCTGCTTTCTTCATTACCGTAGTATTGGATTGTGAAGCGACTAGGATTGATCGTTGCAAATTTATACCCTGATAGACCATCAAATAAATGGTAGTTACTATCACAACCATTCAGTAGGCAGCTTCCTACTATAAGTAATACCCCTTTTTTAAATCTAAACATGATTCTGCTCCGTATCTAAATCGTCAATGCTTGTTTTTTAGCATTACAGATTGGTTTTTATCCCGATATTTAGAATAAATTAGGTTGATTTTTCATTACAGATCTAGAATTATTTAATTACTTGTATACAGATGCGATTTATTAGAACTGTAATGTTTAAAAAATCTATATCTGTATTACTTAGGCGATGTGTAATGGTGTTTTACTATGAAACTGTATGAACAGTTGTTGGAAGCGTTAAGTGTGCGTATTGAGCAGGGGTATTATCCGGTCGGCAGTAAAATGCCTTCTATTCGCACGCTAAGTAAGGAACGGAGCGTTAGTATTTCAACGGTTCAAGAAGCCTATCAGCGATTAGAAGAGCGTGGGCTTGTCGAGGTAAGACCTAAATCCGGATATTACGTGCTGGGTCGTTCAACAACGCCTACATTGCCAGAGGTGAGCCGTCCGGCACAAAGGCCGTTAGAGGTCTCACATTGGGAGCAGGTCTATCACCTATTAAATACAGAGAAAGGTGTGGGTCATTTATCCTTAGGTACAGCCATGCCTGATGTCAGTTCGCCGACGCTTAAGTTATTGAAAAAGGCTTTAGTGGATTCTGCGAAAAGAACTGAAGATCCTTTTATCAACTATTGTGATCTTCGCGGTTCTGAGAAATTGAGAAAACAGATCGCTCGTTTGGCCTTAGATTCCGGATGCAAACTTCACCCTGATGAGATCATTATTACATCAGGTTGCCAGGAAGCGCTGGTTTGTAGCTTAAGAGCGACGACCAGCCCTGGTGATGTGGTTGCAACGGATTCACCTAGTTTTTATGGTTCTACGCAAGCGATTAAAGCACTTGGCTTAAAAGCACTAGAAATTCCAACTCATCCCGAAACTGGTATCAGTCTTGAGGCGTTAGAACTCGCTTTAGATCAATGGCCGATAAAGGCGATCCAAGTAACACCTACCTGTAATAACCCTTTGGGATACACAATGCCGGAGGATCGACGTAAAGCTTTATTACGCTTAGCGCAGCAATTTGATCTACCGATTATCGAGGATGATATTTATGGTGATCTATTTTATACATCACCTCGACCAAGGACGATCAAATCATTTGATGAAGAGGGCCGTGTACTTTTATGCTCCTCATTCTCTAAGACACTGGCATATGGTTTACGGCTAGGTTGGGTAGCCCCTGGGCAATGTACTGAAAGGGTACTGCATAAAAAGTTTGTATCGACCGTGAGTAATCCACCGATCCAGCAAGCCGCTGTAGCAGAGTTTATTGCGCAAGGAGGCTATGAGCGCCATATGAGAATTATGCGAGCTCAGTATCAACAGGCACGAGACTTGATGATTGATCTTGTTGAAAGAAATTTCCCCGAAGGGACGCGTATTAGTTATCCAGAGGGTGGTTATTTGCTGTGGGTTGAGTTACCTATTGAGGTCGATACTATTAAGCTCAATAAATGTTTAGAAGAACATAACATTAGTATTGCGCCTGGGGTGATTTTTTCTGCTTCAGGTAAATATAGAAACTGTATGCGTTTAAGTTTTGCTAAAAAACCAGATGAGGCTGTTAATCAAGCAATCAAACTTATGGCAAAACAGATCTATCAATTATTGGCTGAGGCTTGATCTGTTTTGGCATGAGGCTAGTCGACTTGTTTCTATTTAATACTGCTTTAGGCGGCTTAATGATGATGATAGTGAAAAACCTAGCTTTAGATTAAGCTCTTTAGCATGTTGCTTTAGCTGTTTGCTGGTCAGTGTGTTTTCTGCTTTACCGGCAAATACAACCCAGTTGCCACAGCTCGTGCTGCAGCCTCTTATATCGGTAAATAATCCTCTTAGAATATCCAAGCAATCGCTAGATTGATGCTCTTTCCAACAATTCAGCACCAGCCAACCGTTCTCTTTTAGTAACGAGTGGGCAGCAGTTAAATACTCTGGAGAGAGTTGTTTAGCATCTAAGCCTTCTTCGCTGTATATATCGCTAAAGATTATATCAACTTTGCGTTTGTGCTCATCATGCAAAAAGTCGTAAGCATCCATATTAATAAGTTCTAAACGCTTACTTCTTGGTAATTGGAAATACTTATAAGCGGTGTGTATGACATCGGCTCGTAGCTCAACAATCTGCTGCTTTAATTCTGGGTAATGATGATGTAAACAGCTATTTAGCGCACCTGCACCTAAGCCCAAAGTGATACAACGTTTTGGCTCGGTCATTAGCAGTGCAATTAACATCGCCCGCGCATATTCATGTTGGGGTACTAAAGGTTCGCTTTTAAGCCAGCAACTTTGTTCATCGGTATCACCAAATGCAAGGTAGCGTTTGTTACCATCATCAATGACGCGTATTGCACCATATTCATCATAGCTACGATGTATCTCTTTCCCGGGTATGAACATTTGGCTACCTTGCTTGATTAGAGTAGAGCGGGCATTCTATAGCGGTCTTATACTATTATGCTACTTCAGTTTTGTCTTTGAAGATCGACAGAATAGGCTGCAGCGAACTAATTTATATTAAAAATTCTTTTGGAGAGTTGTGCATGGAGATGCAATGGCCACGTTTATTAACGACTAAGCGTTATGGACATGCTGAGCTTGCAGATGAAGAGATCGGCCGTAGTCATTTTCATAAAGATCAAGATCGCATTATTTTCTCTAGTGCTTTTCGGCGCTTAGGACGAAAAACACAAGTGCATCCGATGGCTTTGAATGACCATATTCATACACGTTTGACTCACTCTATTGAGGTTGGCAGTTTAGGTCGTAGTTTAGGCATCCGTGTCGGTGAACAGATTCAGGATCAGTTACCCGAGTGGGCGACCGCTTATGATATTGGAATGATTGTACAGTCAGCCTGTCTTGCCCATGATATTGGTAATCCACCTTTTGGTCATGCGGGTGAGTATGCAATAAGGGATTGGTTTAAGCGTCGCGGTGATAGTGAGCTACTCAAGAGTTTAAGTCAGGAGGAGCGACTAGATCTGATGACGTTTGAGGGTAATGCTCAAGGATTTAGAGTCGTCACGCGGATTGAAAATCACCTGTTTGATGGCGGTTTACGTTTAACTTACCCAACATTAGGTGCCTTACTTAAATATCCGTGGAGTGCACAATATTCCGGCTCAAAGGGGAAGTTTAGTGCGTACTTAACAGAGCTAGAAATCTTGAATAAGCTAGGGCAGGAATTAGGTCTAGTCTCTTTGGGAGAAAACCGTTGGTGCCGTCACCCTTTAGCTTATTTAATGGAAGCCGCTGATGATATTTGTTATGCCATTGTAGATCTAGAAGATGCGATAGAACTTAATATACTGAGTTTTAATGAGATCAAACCTATACTTCTTCAACTTTGTGGTGATACCTCATTTGATGATGAGATTTTTACCTCTCAAGCATCTGCGCGGCGTAAAATTTCTGCCTTAAGAGGTAAGGCGATGGAGTTTATGGTCTCTTCTGCAGTGCAGGCTTATATGGATAATCAGAAACAGATTATGCGTGGTGAGTATCAAGGTGAATTACTGAGTGATGGAGACCCTGATGTCCGTGATGGTCTTTATGCCGCTAAAGCCTTAGCAAAAGAACGCGTGTTTCCAGATACACGGAAAGCTGAGCTTGAAGTTGGGGCTTACACGACTTTAGGTATTCTACTTGAAGCGTTTTGTCATGCGGTCTATGACAACCATTATCTCGAAGGTGAAAAGCTTAGCTATCGTAGTGAAAGAATTATCAGCTTAATGGGGATACATGCTCCCAAACCAGAGCTCCCACTTTATAAGGCTTATATGCGGGCATTAGATTTTATTAGTGGTATGACTGACAATTATGCGACTTATCTGGCTCGCCAGATTGGCGGTTTGAGTTAGAAGTTTACTCAAGTAGTTGAGCTCAGGTTAGGTAACTAGCTTATAATGAGCATTTAATAAAGATTAGGGAAAGTTACGTGGCTTCGTTAAAAGATCAGTTGAGTGGTTTGGTGTATTCAACAGAAAAAGGTGATCTATGCCCTGGTTGTTCTGAGGCGGTAGATGCATGTATCTGTGCTTCGTTAGATGATCAGCAGCGTTTGGCTAGTTTGGATGGTATTGTGAGAATCCGTCGTGAAACTTCTGGTCGAAAAGGCAAAGGTGTTACGACAATTACAGGTGTCCCATTGGCGGATGCTGAGCTAAAAGTCTTGGCGAAAAAACTGAAGAAAATTTGCGGTACCGGCGGGGCGCTTAAAGAGAGTGTGATAGAGATTCAAGGGGACCACCGCGAAAAATTAAAAACTGTTTTGGAGAAAGATGGTTTTAGCGTCAAGTTGGCGGGGGGCTAATATGGCGAAGAAAAAGCTATGTACTCGGTGTATCGCTTTACGTTTTGCTTTGCTGTTTATGGCTGTAGTGGTTTTATTTATGCTTAATGGACTTTCCCATTTTTTCTCATAATCTGTAGTGATACTAGAGTTACAACGAGGTGGACTCCATGTTTGGCCTGTTGAATAAACGATCTGTACTGCTTTTACTTTTATTTACACCTACGCTTAGTGATGCAAAAATCTATCAGTACAAAGATGATTCAGGCCGTAATGTCTATGTAGATCGACTTTCCAAGGTGCCTGCAGAATATAGAGATCAGCTAGACGCTCGGGATGAAACAAAAGATCGCCTATCGAGTCAAGCATTGCAGCAGTTATCGAAAGAAAGGGATATTAAAAATCTACAGCTTAAAATCACTACTGAGCGCTCTAGAATAAAAGAGGCGATGAAAAAGTGGGTTACTCCCTTTACCTTTCACTCTAACCGTATTCAGTTACCGATTAAGTTTGTTTATGGCGCACGCTCAGTCATACTTAATTTAGTGATGGATACGGGCGCGTCATTCACCGTTGTACATAAATCTGCTATTGGTTCATTGGGTGCGCAATTGATTGATGCTGGTGCGGCTCGCGTTGCTGATGGCGGCATTGTGCAAACGCAACGGGTCAACTTTGATCGAGTCGATATAGGACCCTATCAAATACCCCATGTGTCTGCGGCGGTTATCGATTATCAAGGGAATTCAGGCGGTAGCCATGGTTTACTAGGTATGGACTTCCTATATAACGCGCAGTATGAGTTAGATAGAGAGAATCAACAGATTATTTGGGCACCAGTTAAGTATCAAAAACTACAAGGTGATCTGTTGGAGTTAGATAAACTAGAGGAGCGGCTTCTGAATGAAACCGCTGCTTCAGAGTAAGCATGGCTGGCTGTTATTAAAAGTAATGTTCAACCGTTAATTGCAGATGATCATCTTGCTTAATGCTATAGCTTAGATCCATAGGATCGTTGCTACTAAAAAAGCGTCCATCTAAACTTAGTTTCCAGTTATCACCATATCGACGACTCGCTTCAATGATGAGGCTATGGCTGTGATAGTCAAAGTCGTGGCTAATGCCCGCAAGCATTTCGGTACTACTTGCATCGTTGAGTGTTAAGCGTGCGCCTAAAAACAGATCGTTTTGTCCCGCAGCATCGGCATCTTCTCCACGCTCATCCCAACCATATTCCATTAATACGCCGAGATCAGCGGCACTCTCTTGGATGCCGTAAAAGGTATACTCAAATCCACCTTGGGCAGCCCAGTAGTTTTCGCTACTAGTATCACGGTTAATGGTTTCTAGTTTCCATAGCCAGCTATCTATAGTGGCTTGTAGATCAAATCCTATTTGATCCATCTGCTCATAATAGGGCGCTAGGTAGGTTGTACCTTCACTATTCTTGAGTAGAAATTTTGGGTCACGATTGGTTCCGTGGAACCAGTAAGCACCTAGATCAAAGTCGCCTAAGGTGTGGCTCCAGCGTATAGCAGTGTCTAAATGATGCTCGCCTGCTGAGGATTCGTAGCTGGCAAGGTCTCTGTTGACAACAATACCTGAGCGAACTCTGCCATCTTCACCGACAAAAGTTCTTTCTCTAAAACCTGGTAATAGATAAAGATCGACAATACCCCAGTCTCTGACGAGGGAGAGGTTAATCATCTGTTGGCCTAGTTTATCTTCGCCATCAAAATCTTCTACGCTATCGGTTTGGTTTATAACATCCACTAAGTGCTGAAACTCAGTAACACCCCAAAATACTTTGCGTAGGCCTGTGCGTAGTTCCCAATCTTCACCAATATGGATCCAACTCAGCTCGCGTATATCGCCGTGAGTACGTTCGTTATCGTTCTCGTCGACACGAAGGTAGGGGGTGAAGGTAAGATTGTCTATGCCATCATTCCACTCCCAATAGAACTCGGGCTCTACAGTGAAAGAGAGGTTGGAGCTATAATCCTGATTTTGGAATTGCGCATCTTGAGTAAAGTAACGTGCTTCTGCCGTTATTTTGCCCGACATCTCATAATATGTTTCAGCTTGAGCGGGTAGGGCGGTTATCAGCCCCGCCGCTAGCAGTAATCTTTTACTGTTCATCTTAACGCGCCCGTTTAAGGGTGTTTTTATTGAAATCGTTTTCGCCTAAGCCTGTTTTAAAGGTGTAATCGCTATAGGTTAAATCTGTGCTTTTCCCCGATTGATGGTTAACCATTTTCATTAGGTTAGGACGCCAATGCTTACCTTCGTACTCATTGTACTCATGGTAAGTGAGAGTTTTTAAAAGTGAGTCTTTACGATCAAAGAATTCAATCTTCCAAGGACGATATTCTGTTTGATCTAACCAAGCGATACGGCGTGTATAACCTGAGTTTTTATCAACAGGGTATTGCTCAACAACATAGCAAGTGCCCCCTTCACAGGCCTCATCACGTAAAAATTTATAGGTATATTTCTCTACTTCGAATGATGATAAATCTTCGTAGGAGAACTCAGAGCCCATAAACGGGCCGGACTTGTTACGTGAGGCGATACGTTTAACACGCTTTAATTTAGGCAGATATAACCACTGCTCATCAGCACCTACCGCATGGGAGAAACTGAGGAACGCTGTACCTTTCACATCTTTTGGTTTGTCAAAAACCGATAAACTTTTGTCACCATCGTTTTCAATTTCTAGAGATTTAAGGCGAATATCACGGACACTCTCCTGTCCTTGCTTGTTGCGAAGGATCATATTCATGCTGGTTTGCATATCTTGCCAACCTTTATCGCTTGCTTTTGCTTCTACCGCGATGCGGGTGCCTTTCTCTTCAGCGGTTTCTGCTGAAGCGATCAATGGTGCCGTCATTAGGCCTAATACGACTAACGAATTAAGCGATTTTTTTAACACAATCATTGTTGTCTCCTTCAGCAAGGTTGCTAGTATTTTCGGTGGTTGGATGATCATTTTTATCCAGCTTCATTAATAAAGCCGGTAGGAATAAGAAATCTACAATTAGTGCGATAAGAATAGTAATGGCTGTGAGTAAACCCATATCTGCATTTAATTTAAAGCTAGATTGGGCGAGTACCATAAAGCCAGCCACCAGCACAAAAGTAGTGACCCATAATGCCCGGCCTACACTGGCAAATGCATACTCTACAGCGGCTTTAGGGTCTTTATTTCGATCGCGACGGGCATGTAGGTATTTACTTAAAAAGTGAACGGTATCATCGACAATAATCCCTAATGTCATACCGGCGACTACAGATAAGGCTAAACCAATTTGGCCATCAATAAAGTACCAAATGCCGAACCCCATCGCTGCGGGAGCAATATTGGGAATAAGGCTGATCAGGCCAAATTTTATGGACTTTAAAGCGAACCCTAAAATGAGGGAGATTAAGATCAAAGCAACCGTTGTACCGAGCAGCATGCTTTTGATATTGCGTTGTCCGATATGGGCAAACATTAAGTTAGGGCTGGCAATTTCTACTTGATAGTCTGGAGCATTGTCTGTAAACCAGCTGTAGATACGCTCTTCAATTTCAATTTGTTCTGTACTGGTTAAGTTACGAAAAGTGGCTATAACGCGAGCGGATGACTTATCCACATTCAATTGGTTATTAAGATCTAATCCGTACGGCAATGACATCTCATACAGTAGTAAATATTGTGCGGATAGCTCGCGGTCTCCGGGGAGAGTGTAATAGCTAGGGTCATCGCCATGCATGTTTTTATTAAGGCGTTTTATAATGTCTGACAGTGAGCTGACATGGTCTGTTTCAGATTGTGTACGCAGCCATTCGGTTAAGTCACCTACTGCTTGAAGGAACTTAGGGTCATTGATACCACTAGCTTCGCCGGTTTCAATAGAGATCTCCATAGTGGACAGGCCAGATATATTTTCTTGCATGTAATCTGTGGCTTGTCTAAATGGTACGCTGGTATCAAAGTATTTAACAAAATCATCATTTAGGGTGTTTTGCGGCATAAAGACGATCACGCTGATCATAATAGCGGACATGCCTGGCAGTAGAACTTTACGGTTCTTAACTACAAAACCCGCAAATCGGTGCATAAAGTCATGC
The DNA here is from genome assembly GCF_030547495.1 of Neptuniibacter sp. 2_MG-2023. Taxonomy (NCBI): domain Bacteria; kingdom Pseudomonadati; phylum Pseudomonadota; class Gammaproteobacteria; order Oceanospirillales; family Oceanospirillaceae; genus Neptuniibacter; species Neptuniibacter sp. 2_MG-2023. The sequence continues at coordinate 21,263 of NZ_JAUOQC010000002.1, forward strand.
TTACCGTCCTTCGTCGCTTTCACACGCAGGGGTAACAAACTTAACATCGCAGGGAATAAGGTTATGGAAAAAATAAACGCAAGCATTACGCCGGCCGCTACCATATTACCTAGATCTCGAAAGGGTGGAGAGTCGGAGAAGTTTAAACTTAAGAAGCCTATCGCTGTTGTGACACTGGTTAGAAATATAGGTTGGAAGTTTATACGCAGACTGTCGAGTATAGCTTTTCTTTTTTCAACACCTTGGCGCATCTCATAGAACATAGTGGTCAAGATATGGATGCAATCCGCCACCGCTAATGTGAGAACCATAATGGGAGTTGTTGAAGAAGGGCCTGTTAAGAAGAAGCCCGTGTGTCCCGCTAATCCCATAGTTGAAACTATAGTGAAGATGATGATTATTACAGTAGCAAATGTACCGCTGAAGGTACGTAGCAAAAAGATCATCCCTAGTAGTACAACAGCAAACATAATAGGCACTAGCACCGCATTATCGCTTAAGGAAGATTCAGCAAAGCTGTTATTCATCATCACCATGCCGGATAAGCGAACGCTAATATCTGGATTTTTTTCAATAAATTGAGCTTGCATCTCCCGTATTTTGGAGACAACTTGTGGGATCTCTTCTACAGGATTAATGCCTGGTAGTTGTACCGTCACATTAACTAAAGTGACATGAGCTTGTGGTGAGATAAGTTTGTGGAGTAAGAGTGGTTCATTAATCGCAATCTCTTTGAGACGGGGCATATCCGCATCGGTTACCGTCTCAGCATCTAATACTAGATCTTCCACAAACATATCGTCTTCTTCAGACCATGTATGCTGAAAGTTAGTAATTGAATCAACACGGGTAGAGAAGGGCACTTGCCAAGATTCAGTGGTTAGCTCTTGAATTGCTTTAAGTGTTTTAGGTGTAAACACTTGGCCATCATTAGGTGAGATGATAAACGCAACATTATCACTTTTACTGTAGATCTTTTGCATCGATTCGAATGCAGTTAGCTGAGGGTTTTCCTCACTAAAAAACACTCTATAGTCGCTTTTAAAGACTAAGTTTTTAGCACCATAGGCAGAACCAAATACGAACAGCATAGTGAGTAAGATGACCCAGACTGGATGATCCAGCACAAATCGGAAAATACGGTCTTTCATTTTCCTTCTCCAGTTTCCCTTATCAGGGTTATGTTGCTCTGATTGGCAACTTTAAGGTTATTTTAATTATTCATAATGACGAAACGTCATTTCTGAGTTTTAAAAAAACGATGAGCACATCGTTTTCTGTTGTCTTAACTTGTTTGCTGTAACTTTAACTGCCGCACTTCATTTGGATACAGTTCGGTTTTATATTTTTTAATGGTTTCAGCCCAGTCATGTTCTTGTGTATAGGGCTTCCAGTTCAAACCATCTAGTAGCAAATTTGAATGGTTAATTAATTCTCTTTCTAGCTTCATTTCAGTTCGAACGCTACAGCGGTCTAAACTTTCATGTAATAGAACAATTGTCCCAAAGCACATAGACCAGAGGGAGAAGGCCACTTGGGCCGGACTTAAATGATTTTGCAGCTTAAACTCACCGTTGCTGAGACCTTCTGATATAACCTGTAAAAGACTATCGAGTAGTTTGCCTTCAAGTATTAGATGTTCTTCGCGCCGTTTTTCAGAAGATTTTTCAAAGATAGAGGGGGTTTTAGCGGAAATAACCAGCATAAACTCGGTGGGACTTAGTAGTGAATGGAGCATGTAGGCATAGCCTATGGCAAGAATCTTTTCTCGGCTAGAACCATTGAATGACATTGCGTGGCAGAAAAGATCATATAGATTTTGGATGCTGCGGTTACATAAGGCCGTTAGTAGATCTTCTTTACAGGTAAAGTGGTTATAGATAGTGCCTTTTGAATAGGGAACTTTAGCCGCTAGCTTATCCATGGTTAGCCCCGCCACGCCTTTAGATGCCATCATCTCTAAGGCAGTATTCATGATATTTTCTTCGCGCGCTTTTAATGCACTGTCGTGAGTATTCTTGGGGCTCATTTGATCTTTTTCGATAATTGACGAATCGTCAAAATATATTGGATGCATATTTTTTTCAAGGATTAAAAATGCAACAAACTATCTTATAAGTTGTTCTGAAGCGGCGGATGAGCTGTTATTTAGCCGTCTTAGCTGTAAATGGAAGGGTATTATCAGTTCACTGGACTGCCTCGCTTAGGTATAAACGAAGGCAGTCGGAACAAGATGGGAGAGAAAGGGTTATAAATTGGCTTCAGCTAGTTTTAGATCCACTATGGATTTAAGTAGCTTAAATAAACGAATAGATGCATCAATTTCCTCTTTTCGGTTAGTTAAACTTTCAATATTTAAACCGATGGGAATATTAAGTGGCATTACCGCTTCTAATATCTGCTCCAAATTATTACGGCAGATTTGGGTTGATTCCTGTAATGGGTTTTCAGCATCAATAATGCGGAATTTAGTTGCTTCAGGTACAGAAATACCAAGCCACTCCATAAATTCTAGTGTTTTAGCGCTTCCGCATGGGGTGAATGTGAGAATAACTCGTTTCGGCGTTATATTATCTTGACGACATTTACGCGCATAGCTGCTTAGCATATCAATGGTTGCTTGCGCGTTGTAAACCGCTTGCGAAACAAAAAACTCACAGCCGTTTGCTGATTTATTTATTAAACGTTCATGCTCATTTCCTTTTACGGCATGGCGTTCTGCAATAGTAACGCCACCTAGCTGGAAGTTAGCAGGATGTTCTGAGATGGCAGCGTAAGCATCATTTAAGCTGAGTTGTATCTCCCCTTCAGAGGATGGGCTGCCAACCAATACGGTATCGCGTACACCATAGGTATTCCAAGCGCTATCGAGCCATTTAATAAAAGTGCTTTTATCTCGCTGCGAGACGCTTTTATAAGTGATAACAGGTTTTTCTGCTTTTTCACGCAATAGCTTTGAATAGGCAAGTGGATCTAAGGTGCGCATATATGGAAAGGGTCTAGGTATATCAATGCGACTACTTTCATCTTGAATGTCATAAACAATCAGACCGTCAAATTCTACATGCTGAAGACGATTAAGTAATTTGTCTGCGATCTCTGATGCTGCCTCATCAGTTGTTGTCGCTTTAGGTGGAGTGGTGCCAAAGAGATAAACTCCGCGACTAATGTCAGCAAACTTGCTTCTTAAATCCTGTTTCATGGTATTTTTTACTTTTATCACTAAGCTTTAATTGCTGGCTATTCTAACAATTAATCATTTTCATGTAGTTAGCTAAGAGCATGAAAGTTTTTCTAATAGTGATGAGTAAATTTAATAACAGATTTAAATGGAGCAAGTATTTGTCGGATACTAATTTTGATTTAGTAAAAGTAAGCAAGACTATTGAGGGTGCGTCAGATGAAATTCCACCGTTAGAGCGCTGGAACCCTACGTTCTGCGGTGATATTGATATGCGTATTGCCCGAGATGGTCGTTGGTTTTATATGGGGACACCGATAGGTCGCCCAGCGATGGTCAAACTATTTTCTAAAGTGCTATGGATGGAGGAGGGTAAGTACTTTCTTAAAACACCGGTAGAAAAAGTTGGGATTGAGGTAGAAGACGCCCCTTTTCTTTTCATCTCTGTTGAGCAAAAAGAGGGGAATAAAGGGACCGAGCTGATCTTTAAGAGTGTAACGGATGATGTTGTGACTGTGGGGGCTGAGCATAAACTGTGGGTTGAGCAGTGCCCTGAAACAGGTGAGCCTTCACCTTATATTCATGTGCGATTTGGTATGAAGGGGCTATTACATCGTAATGTTTTTTATGAGCTGGTGGATAAAGCTCAGGAGGTTATAAGGGCGGGAGAAACAACATTGGTCGTGACTAGCCAAGGTATTGAGTTTGCTTTAGGTTCATTCCGTTAATTTTTTAGTTATTAAGTAACTTAATTAAGTGATTTTAAAGAAATTTTTTCAGATTGTATTAAACTTAAGGGATCAATATGACGTATGTGCCGCCAGGGGATGAGTAGATGAGTTCAGGAAAAAGGTTTTCTGTGCTTTTAATTATTAATTCAACAGAAGAGATTAAATCTCTTTGTAATATGGTTAAAAGGCATTTTCCTCGCTTCTATACAGCTTCTACCGAAGAGGAAGCACTTCGTCTTATTGCTAAGCATCAGATCGATGTGCTTCTTTTAGGCCTTGACGGAATTCAAAAGAATGAAGTGTTTTATCTACATCTTCTCAGCGCTAAACAGGATGTAGATAAGATTATTTTTAAGAAAATGGTTTTTTGCAGTAGGGATGAACTGAAAGAAGCGTTTGGCATCTGTAACAAAGATGTTTTTGATGATTACTTTATTATTCGGCCTCTTTACGATCCTTACCACCTATTACTCCGCTTGCGATTTATACGTCGTGAAATGACAGAAAGAGATGATAGAGGCCTTTTAGGGGCTGGAGATTGTAGTGTCGAAAATTTATGTGGATATTTTGATCAGATCATTAACTGTGATAGTGAAATAGCTGATCTCAATGAAGATAACTACGCTAAATTGATGGAGCTTGTCTCTTATTCAATGAAGCATATGAAAGATAAAATCATTGATGATGGCAATATTACGGAACAATCCCGCCAAAATATTAGCAGCCTGATTGATACGCACGCTAAAGAGCATATACAGGAAGTGGGTGTGCATCAGAAAAGTGCTAATGGGCAGATGCAAAGTAAATTGAATGCTGTTGCTGAAGAAGCGAAACAGAAAAAAGCACGTTTAGACGCTGAAAAAGATAATCCTATCGTCTTTGATGATAGCAATATCCTTTTGCTAGAAGATGAAGTTGAAGAGCGCGATAAAATTAAAATGATTTTAGAGGACGCTGGATATAAAGCTCAGATATCAGGTAGTGCAATTCATACAATGAAGTTATTAAAGAATTGGAAGCCGGATATTATCTTGCTGGATTTAACGCTGCCAGATATGAGTGCGTTATTTGTTATTGATCAGATAAAGCAAGATCCTGAGATGAGTCATACTCGGATTATGGTCTTGGCTAAACCGGGTGACACCCAAAATGCTCGAGAAGCGATGAAGCAGGGTGTACATGAGGTCATGTTAAAACCAGTAGATAAAGATATGCTGCTCTTTAAAATGGGTCATAACTTAGAAGCGATTAAACTCGAAGCTAAATCATCTTAATCTTGTGGTTATAAAAAAAACCGCAGGGTAAAACCTGCGGCAAAAACTCGGATGGAGTTGTAGTTAGTACAATGCAGTAATGGCAATCTAGTTAATCAGATTCTATTACTTAATCTTAAATTTCAGCTTATTGTAGAGCGCAGTTACACATCCTTGTGTACAAAAATCACGTTTATGATTGCATAATCTCTACACTCTCACCTTGTAAGCGTATAGGCCAAACGGGTACTTTAATCTCTGTATCTTCTAAGCAGCTACCAGTATTTAAAGAGAAATGTTGCTTATATAGAGGTGATGCCACCATAAGCTCTCCCTTTATATCGCCGACTAAGCCACGAGCTAATACATTGGCACCACTAAATGGATCTTGGTTGCCTATGGCAAAGACTTCCTCTTTATATTCAGGAATATAGAAGATAGCGATCTGTTGGTCTTGGTATAAAGCAGCAACACCTGTATTAGGTACTAAGTCGCTTTTGTTACAGAGTTTGAGCCATTCTGTATTTGGATTCGTTGTCATAACTTTGTCCTCTATTTTCAGCGTACTTAATTAAGCGGGTCTAACTTGATTGCGCTCGATAATGTGCACAATTTGTGGGTCAGTTTGTTCTTCTGTATTCACAAGAGTTCTAAACTGTTTTAGTTTCTCTTCATCTTCAAGTGTGGTTTTCCACTCACACTGATAAGTATCTACAACATGCTGCATCTGGGCTTCTAGCTCTGTAGCAATATTTAACTTATCGTTTAGAACCACTTCTTTGAGATAATCCAAGCCACCTTCTAAGTTTTCCATCCATACGGATGTGCGCTGTAGGCGGTCGGCTGTTTTTACGTAGAACATTAGAACCCGGTCGATATATTTAACGAGAGTTTCATCATCTAGGTCGGTAGCAAATAGATCCCCGTGGCGAGGTTTCATGCCTCCATTACCGCAAACATAAAGGTTCCAGCCATTTTCCGTAGCGATAACACCAATATCTTTGCTTTGTGCCTCTGCGCATTCACGGGTACAACCAGAAACAGCAAATTTGATCTTATGGGGAGAGCGTAAGCCCTTGTAGCGATTCTCAAGCTCGATCGCCATGCTTGCGCTGTCCTTCACACCGAAACGACACCAAGTACTACCGACACAAGATTTAACTGTACGAAGAGACTTGCCATAGGCATGACCGGTTTCAAAACCTGCATCAATTAACTCTTTCCAGATAAGTGGAAGTTCATGCAATTTTGCACCAAATAGGTCGACACGTTGTCCACCCGTAATCTTGGTGTATAAGTTGTATTTTTTACCGACTTGGCCTAATACGATTAGTTTGTCAGGCGTAATCTCACCACCGGCGATACGGGGGACAATAGAGTAAGTGCCATCTTTTTGTATATTGGCCATGAAGCGATCATTGGTGTCTTGTAAGCCTACATGGGGTTCATCCAATACATGTTCGTTCCAGCAAGATGCGAGAATAGAACCGGCCGTTGGTTTACATATTTCACAACCTAAACCTTTACCATGCTTGGCAAGTAGATCGGAGAAGCTACGAATCCCTTCAACACGAATAATGTGGTAAAGCTCTTCGCGGGTGTAGGCAAAGTGTTCACAGAGATCTGTACATACCTCTACACCCCGTTTTTCTAATTCATGGTCAACGATGGTTTTCAACATCGCTGCGCAACCACCACAACCTGATGCTGCTTTGGTAACCTCTTTAACATCGGCAACGCTCATAGCGCCGTCATCTATGGAGCAACAGATTTGGCCTTTAGTAACATTTAGACATGAGCAAATGGTTGCTGTGTCTGGCAAAGCATCGGGACCTAGTACGGGCGCTGACGATCCGTCTAATGATGGTAGGATAAGAGCTTGCGGTTTGTCTGGTAGATCTATGCCATTGAGTGCATATTGAATCAGCGTATCGTATTTACTGTTGTCACCTACTAAAACAGCACCGAGCAGTTTTTTACGATCTTCAGATACAACGATACGGTAGTAAACCTGTGTGTCTTCATCTAAATAACGGTAGCTAATACTACCTGGCGTTTTACCATGGGCATCGCCAATAGAGCCAACATCTACGCCGAGAAGTTTAAGCTTAGTGCTCATATCCGCGCCGGTAAATGTAGCCTCGTTTTCTAGATCGCCGACAATGGCTGCAACGGCTGTTTTCGCCATAGTGTAACCGGGCGCCACTAAACCAAAGATTTGATTGTTCCATAATGCACATTCGCCGACGGCATAAATGTTTTTATCAGAAGTTTGGCAGTAGTTGTCAACAATGATGCCACCGCGCTCGCCAATTGCTAGAGCGCTACTACGAGCTAGGGCGTCTTGAGGACGGATACCCGCAGAGAATAGGATTAGGTCTGTTTCTAAGAAAGTGCCATCACTGAAGTTCATACGGTAGGTATGCTCTTCACCTGGGACAATTTCGGAAGTTGCTTTATTGCAATGAACGTCTACATCTAAGGCTTCTATTTTTTTCTTTAAAAGCTCGCCCCCATCTTCGTCTAGCTGTACTGGCATTAAGCGCGGAGCAAACTCAACAACATGGGCTTTTAAACCTAGAGATTTAAGCGCGTTAGCCGCTTCTAGCCCCAGTAAACCACCACCAACAACAACGCCGACGGAGGCCGCTTTTGCACACTCTTGGATTTTATCTAAATCTTCCAAGGTGCGATAAACAAAGCAGGCATCACCATCATTTCCCGGAATGGGGGGGACAAAAGGGTATGAACCGGTAGCGAGTACTAGCTTGTCATAGGGATAGCTAGCTTGCTCGGTGATCACCTGCTTTGTATCGCGATCGATCTGCGTAGCACCTTCGCTTAAGTGAAGCTGCACGCCATGTGTTTCATAAAAGTTATCTTCTACTAGGCAGAGGTCTTGGTAGGTTGAATCACCAAAGTACTCTGAAAGGTGGACGCGGTCGTAAGCTGCACGTGATTCTTCGGCCAATATATGAATTTCATATTCGCCTGCAACTTCGTTAGCGACAAAGTTTTCAATAAAGTGGTGGCCCACCATACCGTTACCGATAACGACCAACTGCTTTTTGTTTGAGTCCGTTGAAGTAGTCATAGAAGATATACCCATGTCTTGTGTTTGAGTGTCTTGAGAGCAGAACGGACTGCCAAATAGCAGTTGTTGTCTGTTCGCACTCAAATCGATGTTTTGTTTTAGCTGATCGAAATACCACTGCCCCTCACGGACATCACCGTATAAAACGGCGCCGACTATTCGGTTATCTTTCAGCCAAAGTTTTCTGTATTCATTGTGTTGAATATCGTGATAAGTCAGTGTTTCTGTCTCAGGAGAATCCTGAAGCGAACCACATGAAAAAAGGTCCACACCGCTGATTTTTAACTGAGTCGCCACCGGTGCTTCTTGATAAAATTTGGTTTCGTTGAGAAGGCTAGAGACAAGAACATCCGCCTGCTGCCAGATAGGGGCGACTAAACCATAAGTGAATGATTCAAACTGGCAGCACTCCCCTAACGCATAAATAGATGAATCTTTAGTGCGCATTTGGGCATCGACCAATATGCCGCGCTGGTAATCAAGTCCTGCTGTTTCGGCTAATGCCTTATTCGGTGTTACACCTATAGCGGTGACTACAAGGTCGGCGGGTAGCGTTTCGCCTGTTGCTAGTGCTACCGACTCTACCGAATCATTGCCTTGGATCGCTTGAGTGTTAGCTTTAAGGCGGAATTTCAGGCCTCGCTCTTCAAGCGCGTTTTGCAACATTTTTCCGGCGGTTTCGTCCAGTTGATGATCTAGTAGGTACTTGCCACGATGAAGAAGCGTTACATCCATACCTTGCACACGTAGGCCTTCTGCCGCTTCAAGGCCTAAGAAACCACCGCCAATAACAACGGCACGTTTCTTTTCTTTGGCAATACGTTGCATCTGCTCAACATCTTTAAATGTCCTAAAGCTCATAACCCCGTTTAGATGTGCGCCTTCTACAGGTAGAGGGGTTGGGTATGAGCCGGTCGCAATAACCAGTAGATCGTAATCTACTTGGACGCCTTGCTCGCTAATGATTAATTTATTAGCGCGATCAATCTGTATAGCGGGATCTTGGCTGTGTAATTTCACACCATGTTCTGCGTACCACTCTGTGGGTAGGGTGATCACTTTATCTTTATCCAGTTCACCGCTGAGTAAGTTGGATAGCAAAACACGGTTATAGCTACCGCCCGGCTCTTCACCAAAAACAGTTACATCAAGCGAGTGCTCTGCACGCTCAAATAAGCGTTGCAGTAACCGGCCTGTTGCCATTCCGTTTCCAATGATGACCAAACGTTTTTTCATAAAAATCCTAAATCCCAAAAATAAAAAAAGGCGTTCACATTCAACATGTATGAGCATGTTGATGTAGAACGCCTTTGTTCTCAGAGCTTGTTGTAGATAACAAATACATTAATATTTGTTACATGTTTTTATCAAAGCATTTAGTGTGCCATTTATTTTTATCTATTGTTTTTCAATATGTTAGGTTTTTTTAATCAGTATTGCCAGGTTTTAATTCAGCAATCTGGCTTTGTTTTGATGCGGATTAGGCTGGTGGTGAGCGGTTTTGGTGCGATTGTTGGGAGTGATAGGGGTGTCGAGATGGTTTGGGTCTAGATAGGCTGTGATTGGTCGTTCAGGTTAGTGCTTGTAGAAGATAAATAGGCGTTCATACCTTTCCCTATGCAATCGGGAAGGGTGTAGAACGCCTATTATAAAGTGCTGTTAGTAACTAGGCGGCTTTATCTTCGCCCTTTGCTTTTGGTTTGTGCTCATCAGTGGCTACTTTAAGCGTTGCTTCATCCTTTTTTTTACTGCTAAGACCGCTATCAGGAGTCCGTTGTTTTTCATAAAGAAAGGTCAGTACTTCGTGACGATAGTGGTTATATTGAGGGTCATCGGCTAAGGCGATGCGATCGCGAGGACGGGGCAGATCTATATGTAAGATCTCACCTACTGTCGCGGCTGGACCATTGGTCATCATAACGATGCGATCAGAAAGTAATACAGCTTCGTCGACATCATGGGTAATCATAATTACGGTGTTATTCAGGTCTTTTTGGATCTCCATTAAGGAATCTTGCAGGTGGGCTCTTGTTAGGGCGTCTAAGGCACCAAAGGGCTCATCCATCAACATAACGGTAGGCTCCATTGCTAACGCACGTGCAATACCTACACGCTGCTTCATACCACCTGATATCTCATCTGGGCGCTTGTCCATTGCGTGATCCATATGAACAAGTGATAGATTATGTTCTATCCATTCGCGCATTTCGGCTTTGCTTTTTGATTTGCCAAATACTTGTTTTACGGCAAGCTCGACATTTTCATAGGCCGTTAACCAAGGCAGTAATGAGTGGTTTTGAAATACAACCGCTCGTTCTGGACCTGGAGCGTTTACCTCTTTTCCATCGAGTAGGCAGCCGCCATTGGTGGCTTGATAGAGGCCGGCTACTATATTCAATACAGTCGATTTACCGCAACCTGAGTGACCGATCAAAGAGACAAACTCCCCTTTGTTAATCGTCAGATTAATATCCTGAAGCGCTTTAAAAGGGCCATTAGGTGTAGGGAAGTCTATATCGACTTTAGTTAGCTCTAAATGCTGAGGAGGCTGACTCATGATAATTATCCTTTTTCTAAGACCACTAATTAACGAAGTACTACTGTTTTGTCCCAAGACATTTTGCGCTGTAGAAACAACATGCAACGGTCTAATAGGAATCCGATAAATCCAATAACGAGTACGGCGACCATAATACGACCAAGAGAGTTGGAGCTACCGTTTTGGAATTCATCCCAGACAAACTTACCTAGTCCAGGGTTTTGAGCCAGCATTTCTGCTGCGATTAATACCATCCAAGCGATACCAAGGGATAAACGTAATCCGGTAAACATCATTGGAATGGCTGATGGTAGGACGATCTTAACAATATGAGTGAACCAGTTAAGACGGAGTACTTGTGATACGTTTTGTAGATCTTTACTTATTGATGATACGCCCACTGCTGTATTCAACAGTGTTGGCCATAAGCTACAAAGAGATACAGTGATCAATGAGGTAATAAATGATTTAGCAAACATTGGATCTTTGCTGACATAAACCGCACTTACAATCATTGTTACTAAGGGTAGCCAAGCAAGGGGCGACACTGGCTTGAATAGCTGGATGAGCGGATTAAACGCTGAATAGAGTGTGCTATTTAAACCTATAAGTATGCCCGCAGGTATGGCGATAAGTGAAGCGATCACAAAGCCAGCTAATACGGTAATAAGGCTTGTAATGATCTGATCAAAAAACGTGGGTTTGCCTGTATATGGGCGCACTTTTATTTTAGCATCAGGGTTTTTAGCCAATTTTTTCTCGTTGCGCACATCTTGGCGTTCGTAGAATTTGACCTCTTTTATGCGTTCAGCTTTATGCTCTTCTATTAATGTTAGGGATTGCTGGTAGACAGCCGCAGGGCCTGGGAATGTACCCAAAGATGTGTGAACATTTTTTGCGCCGATCTCCCAAATAAACAAGAAAATTAACAGGCCAATAAGAGGTATAAGTAAAGACTTTCCCAACTGACTGAAATTTGTTTTAGGGTTCTCAATAAAGCGACTAAGACCCATGGTGGCTAAAATATTACTCATAATGTATTCCTCTCGTTGATCTGTAGCCCCTCCCGTTTAGGGGAGGGGCCTTTATTGTTAGATCAAAGTTTCTGATCTGGCTTCAGACCGATTGAGAATTTTTCTAGGTATGCGTTTGGTTGTTTACCATCAAAGGTGATGTTGTCGATAAAGTGTGTCTGTGGTGCTTTGTAGCCATCTTCGGAGACAAAGTCAGGGAACATATCAGTTGTCATTTTCCCTTCTTCGATAAGCTCTTTGGCAGCAACTGCATAGATATCTGGGCGATATACTTTTTTAGCTATGTCCATAAACCACTGATCTGATTTAGGTTCAGCAATTTGACCCCAGCGACGCATCTGAGTTAAGTACCAGATCGCATCAGAGTAGTATGGGTAAGTTGCGTTATAGCGGAAGAATACGTTGAAATCAGGCACTTCACGTTTATCGCCTTTTTCGTACTCAAAAGTACCCGTCATTGAGTTAGCGATAACATCGTAATCCGCACCGACATAATCAGACTTTGATAAAATCTTCACCGCTTCTGGGCGGTTAGCATTATTGTTGTCATCTAACCATTTAGCGGCACGAATCATCGCTTTAACAACACGGATATGGGTATTAGGGTTTTCGTCCGCCCATGTTTTAGATACCCCGAAAACTTTCTCTGGGTTGTTTTTCCAGATCTCATAATCGGTTACGACTGGAACACCAATACCTTTAAACACGGCTTGCTGATTCCAAGGTTCGCCAACACAGTAACCATAGATAGTGCCTGCTTCCATTGTTGCAGGCATTTGAGGTGGCGGAGTCACGGATAAAAGCGCATCTGCATCGATTGTGCCTGATGTATCACCGTTATGAGGCGCGTAATAACCAGGGTGAATACCGCCTGCCGCTAACCAATAACGTAGTTCATAGTTATGGGTAGAAACAGGGAACACCATACCCATGTTGAAAGGTTTACCTTCATCTTTATATTTTTCAACAATTGGCTTTAAGGCGTCTGCTTTAATTGGGTGAACTGGTTTTCCATCAGGCCCTTTAGGTACGTACTGTTTCATCTGATCCCAAATGTCATTGGATACAGTGATAGCGTTACCATTTAGATCCATGCTGAATGCAGTAATAATGTGGGACTGAGTACCAAACCCTATTGTTGCGCCTAAAGGTTGTCCTGCAAGCATATGGGCGCCATCAAGTTCTCCATCAATAACGCGGTCTAAAAGAACCTTCCAATTAGCTTGGGCTTCTAGTGTTACGTATAGGCCTTCATCTTCAAAGAAGCCTTTTTCGTAAGCGATCGCCAAAGGCGCCATATCCGTTAACTTAATAAAACCAAATTTAAGGTCTTCTTTTTCGGGCTCGCCTGTTACTGCCCATGCAGGGGTAGTAATCAAGGCGGCGGCCAAAACCGTACTACTGATGATTTTGCTGAGTAGAGCCGTTTTCTTATTAAGCATGGATCGCTTCTCCAATCTTGAAAAACAAAAAGGCGCCTAACGTAACCACAAATTCGTGATTCGTTAAGGCGCCTTTGCCATAAAATAAACTGTCGGGTTTTTAGGCCCTTGTAATCTTTTGAGAGTGCCCATCATTGAGCAATTCTTTGTGGATTAATAAAGCATGTGCTGTGCCATTAATTATAAATTCTTTTATAAACAGATAGTTAGTTTTAATTTCTTGGTTTTTTGTAAGATTAAACAGAGCTGCCGCGCTGCACAATAGTGCGTGAGTGGTCATAAGAGGTGCGTATTGATGCAAAAAGGGTGTAAGGTTTGTTTCTGACATTATGGGTAGGTTTTCGCTCTTACTGTCGATAAAGCCTAATCAAGAAAAAGGTAAGGCAGAAGATGTGCTTCTGCCTTTAATTTCAGCTGATCCAGCGCTGAAAAAGATCATGGCGGTAGACTGAGAGGCTAATCTCGGAGAAATCAGCTTCTTGGTTTGATAGTTGTCCACACTGCTTCATCTGCTCCAGTATAAAAATACCCTGTTTAGGATCTGGAATGTTAACCGTCGCGCCAGCGAAATGCTGCTCCATTGCCAAGGGTGGTGTGTAGTCAGAAAGCTTAGTGGCGGCTTGATCTAGGTATGGAGGTAGCGCAAGGAGTTGGTAGAGCTCCTCTTTATTGTTGATATCTTCAACCCATTGGCAAGCTTCATATAACGCTTTTACTAATGCTTGGTGGGTATTAGGGTAGGCCGCTGCCCACTCTTGAGTCACACCAAGAACCTTTTCTGTATGGGCTCCCCATATTTTGTGCCCGGTCGTCAGTAAGCCGCCGATCTTCTGAATGAGCGCTAAACTGTTCCAAGGTTCACCTACGCAATAACCATCTATAGCGCCATTAGATAAGCTTGGTATCATCTGGGTTGGTGGAACAGCGATTAATTGCACATCATGTTCTGCATCAATCCCATGTTGTTCAAGCCAGTAACGAAGCTGATAATAATGGTTTGAGTATGGATATACCGTTGCCATGACCGGTTTGACTGAGCTGCTCTTTACCTGTTTTTTAAATTGCTCACCGACTAGTTTGTCGTCTTCCCAGTTATCAATTGTTTTGGATAAGAGGGTATGGCACTCTTTAGATAAAGTGATTGCCGTACCGTTTTGGCTGAGGGATAGGGCGGTTAACATTGCTGTTTTATTGCCATTTAAGCCCAGTGTAGCGGCTAATGGCATAGGTGCGAGCATGTGGGCGCCATCGTAAAGACCGAAACTGACTTTATCCCGTATCGAAGCCCAGGAGGCTTCCTTACACAAAACAACGTTGAGATTATACTTCTCGAAAAAGCCTTTTTCCCTAGCAACAACTAAAGGTGCACAATCTAATAGCGCGACAAAACCGAGCTTTAGTTTGTTTTTTTCAACTGTCAGTAATTCTGACATAAATTATCCTCTCATCTCTACTTGCGCAGGCCGTTCGTTAGTTCCAGAACATCAATAACACTCTGAGCGACATCAGGTAGTTTTTGACCTCGATCCATGGCTAATTTTCGAAGCGTTTCAAATGCTTGTTTCTCATCGCACCCTTGATGCTTCATTAGCATGCCTTTGGCTTTTTCAATAACTTTCCTATCCGCTAATTGAGTTTTAGCTTTTTCGAGTTCTGCGCGTAGTGAACTGTGAGCATCGAAATGAGCAATAGCGGTATCCATAATGGCTTTAACTCGCTCGGGTTGTAATCCGTCTGCGATATAAGCACTGACACCGGCATTGATAGCATCACACATGGTTTTGCGATCGTTTTGCTGCTCAGCGAAAAAAATGATGGGTCTTGGATTGTTCTTACTCATCGTAGACATACTTTCGAGCGTGTCTCGATTAGGCGAATCCATATCTATAATCACGATATCAGGATGAGTATCCTCTACGCGTTTATTGAGATGGGTAGTATTTGGTAGTTGGCAGACGACATAATGGCCTAATGAGTGTAGCGCTTCTTTGAGCGCTTGGACTCTTTCCGGTTCGTCATCTATCAATAAAACATTTAAACGATTCACGTTACTTATTAATCCATATCCGGAGTTGGATAGGAATTAAATAAGCAATAAATGTTCCATTATGGGGCGGTTTTAAGTTTTCTCTATTTTCGCTGCCCATTTGTCTACTTTTAACAGTTAATTGGGCGGCTGTGAAATGAGTTGAGCTTAGCCTGTATTATCAATTGGCACATTGCTTGCTGAGTCACTCATCATATTTATTGATAAAAATGTACAGCATGTTTAGTACATAAAAAATTATAGTAGCGCAACGGAGCGCACTTATCTGGCAACTAGCAGATATGTGGCTCCGTGCCGTGTACGCTGTAAACTGGAAAGTGCATCTGGATTTGTGTGTTACAAAGCAGTGGAGGTTTAGATGCACAAAATGACAACGTGTCCATACTGCGGTGTGGGCTGTGGTGTTGATGCTGATATTCTGGATTCCGGTTCAATCGGTGTTAAAGGCGATAAATCTCATCCGGCTAATTTTGGCAGGTTATGCGTTAAAGGCTCAGCCCTGCATGAGGTATTAGGTGCGGGTGGTCGTCTACTTTCCCCTCTTATAAATAATGTCCCTGTTTCTTGGGATAGCGCACTAGATGAGGTCTCTTCTAAATTTCTTCGCACTATATCGGAGCACGGGCCTGACTCTGTAGCTTTTTACTTATCCGGTCAATTGCTCACAGAAGATTATTATGTAGCCAATAAACTGATGAAAGGTTTTATTGGTAGTGCCAATGTGGATACGAATTCACGTCTTTGTATGTCGTCCGCTGTAGCGGGTTATAAACGTGCCTTTGGTAGCGATACAGTGCCATGTTCCTATGAAGACTTGGAAAAAGCGGAACTATTGGTGCTGGTCGGCAGTAATACCGCGTGGAACCACCCTGTTTTATATCAACGTATGCAGGCTGCTAAGAAAAAGAACCCCTCCCTTAAAGTAGTAGTGGTTGATCCTCGCCGAACAGCAACCTGTGATTTAGCGGATCTTCATTTAGCGCTTAAGCCAAGTACCGATAGTGAGTTATTTTCAGGATTATTGAGCTATCTGGCTGATCAGGATTGTTTAAATCATGATTACATTGAGCAATACACAGAAGGTTTTGAGCTTGCTTTAACTTCAGCCCAGCAGCAGTTTGACTCAGTTTCAGCGGTAGCTAAGTATTGTGACCTAGAGAGTGATATTTTAACAACGTTTTATGAGTGGTTTGCCCAGACTGAAAAAGTTGTGACCTTTTATTCTCAAGGAGTAAACCAGTCTTTTAGTGGCACTGATAATTCCAATGCGATTATTAATAGCCACCTTGCTACCGGTCGTATAGGTTTTGAAGGAGCGGGCCCGTTTTCTATTACTGGACAGCCTAATGCTATGGGTGGGCGTGAGGTTGGCGGTTTAGCAAATCAGCTAGCCGCGCATTTGGACTTCTCTTCGCCTGAGTATATAGATCTTGTCTCGCGTTTTTGGAATGCACCGAATATTGCTCAAACCGAAGGTTTAAAGGCGGTTGAGCTTTTTCAAGCTATTGAAGAGGGTAAAGTTAAAGCGGTTTGGATTATGGGGACAAATCCTGCAGTGAGTTTACCTAATACCCATCAAGTGACACGGGCGTTGGAAAAGTGTCCCTTAGTGGTTGTTTCTGATTGTATGGCGAGTACTGAAACCCTTAAATATGCTGATGTTTGCTTACCCGCAACAGGATGGAGTGAGAAAGATGGCACAGTCACTAATGCAGAGAGAAGAATTTCACGTCAGCGTAGTCTCTTAGCACCTACGGGGGAGGCTAAACATGATTGGTGGATTATTAGTGAAGTGGCCAAGAAAATGGGTTTTGAAGATGCATTTTCTTATCAACATCCAGCAGAAATTTTTGCAGAGCATGCTGCGCTCTCTGGTTTTGAGAATGACGGCAACAGAGATTTTGATATTAGTCTGTATCAAGATATAGATATTGATACTTATAATTCTTTTAAACCGGTTCAGTGGCCGGTGACTCAGGAAGCACCTTACGGGACTGCGCGTATGTTTTCCGATGGCCGCTTTTTTACGCCATCAAAACGGGCAAGGTTTATACCTATTCAGGCTTCAAGCCCTATTCAGCAAGTCACCCCTGAACTGCCTTATATCTTAAATACAGGCCGTATTAGAGATCAATGGCATACCATGGCAATGAGTGGACGTGCGCGCCGCTTGTTTCAACATAGGGATGAACCTTTTGTGGAGCTTAATCAGGCCGATGCGCTAAAAGAGCAGATCTCTGATGGCGAGTTGGTTAAGCTGAGCCATCCTCAAGGGGATTATATTGGCCGTGCTCGAGTTATGGTATCGGAGCAGCGTAGGGGCGAGCTGTTTGTGCCTATGCATTGGAATAATGAATTTAGTTCCTTGGCTAAAATGGGCGCTTTACTGGAACCCGTGACGGACCCTATTTCAGGGCAGCCTGAGTCTAAACATGGACGAGTCAGTCTTTCTAAACTTAATCCGAGTTGGCAAGGGTGGCTAATGTGTCGCTCTGATTTGGAAATCAATTTACCCGTTGAATACTGGTCCAAAGTACCTAAAGGTGATGTTACTTTTTATTATCTTGCTGATAGTGTTGAGTTGGTTGACGGTATTGCTTGGTGCAAAGAGCATTTAGGGGATGTGTCTATCTGGTTAGAAGATCCGAATAGCCAAAACTTTAGAGCAGCGGGGCTAAAAGGCGAAGCACTTGAATGGACTTTTTTTGTTATGCCTTATGGAGAGATACCTTCTACACGTTGGTTGGAGGAGATGTTTTCTGAAGCGGAATTGTCGATTGATCAACGCCGTTTTATCTTGAGTGTAACCGGATGTGAAATTGAAAATCCCGGTGAGATGATCTGTAGTTGTTATCAAGTAGGTAGTAATGCCATAGTAGAAGCGATAGGGTTAGGTTCTAGGACGGTTGATATGCTAGGGGATAAGCTTAAGTGTGGAACTAACTGTGGATCCTGTATTCCTGAATTGAATGCTATATTGGCAAAAGAGCTGAAATAAACAATGATAACCAGAGAGGGGCCATTGCACTGAGTGTAGAGCTTTTCCAGAGTAGAGATAATTATAGGCATCGTTAGGTGCCTTTTTTTTACTGACTATCTTATTAGATAGGTTAAGTATCTACTTAGGCTTTAGGTTTATGCTGTTAAAGGAGGAATAGTGAAAGCTAAAATTATACGTTCTATATACCTCATAGTCGGTTGCTTATGTGTCGTTCTTGGATTTATTGGCGTAATCCTACCGCTTCTTCCTACAACACCTTTCTTGCTTGTCGCTACTTTCTGTTTTTCACGTAGTTCTGAACGCCTGCATCAGGCTTTATTAAATAATCGGTATTTCGGTCAATATATACGAGATTGGGAAAATGGCGGTGTTATCCCAACAAAAATGAAGATTCTGGCTACGACAATGATGTTGTTAATGGTTATTTATCCTCTGTTTTTTAAATCATTTCACTTAGGTTTAAAAGCGGGAGTTGTTGCTACGATTATTATTGCGCTGCTGTATATCTGGTCGCGCCCTTCAAAGTTAGAGTTACAAGAGTAGTGCTTCTTTTATTTTGTATAGAGTTCGTTTTATGGGTACTTTTTATATGCTCAAGAGCAGCTTTTTTCTATAAAAATAAATATGGAATAATTAGTAAAAAACACTTTGTTTTTACAAAGTTTAATGGATGTTTATTGAATTGTTTTTTTATATTTTGATCTTATTTAGTGATTTTAAAATGAAATATACTCATTAAAAGTTCGATAAAATTTTAATCAAAACAAATGAGTAATTAATAACCTTTGTTTTGTGGGTGGTTTGCCCTGTTTTTCAAACAGCTTTTATTTTATTCGTTTTAATTAGCTAAAATTTTAATAAAAACAGACTTTTAAAACGCCTTATACTCACTATTTTACAGGTACAAGGTTTGTAATGATTAACTCAATAATTGTGAGTAAAGGCCATGAGCACGATCACTAATAGTTCTTTACATAATTTCAAAGTAGTCATGTTGGATGCTGAATGCCGATATACTAATTGGACTAGAGATGTCACGGCGTCTAATCTTGCGTGGGATTTTGTTCGCTTTGATTCTAAAGACAGTTTGCTTTTATGCTTAGATGAGCAGATTTGTGATGCGGTGATTATCCCTTGCTCTATGCGTGCTCAAGTTGATATTGAGTTGATGGCTCAAATAGCTAAACGCCATCCTACGTCTGTTCGAGTGTTTATGGGGGCAGAATATTGGAATGCTGCTCAAAAAGCGAAAGCGGCGGATGTGGCACACCGAATTTATCCTAGCGCTGTAACGATTGAAGACTTAGGGGCGTCGCTTGAATATCAAATTAAATTACTCCACTTACTTAATCGAAGCTCCTTACAAGCTTATGTAGGGTCTGTTGGTTGCTTGCCGTCACCCCCTAGTATCTATCGTCAACTTACTGATGCTATTAATTCTGATCGAGCAGATTTGGCTGATATTGGTGAAATTGTTGAGCAAGATCCCGCCGTTGTCGCGCAAATCATGAAGCAGGTAAATTCTGCTTTCTTTGGTTTTGAACGCACTATCATTGATTTAAAAGAAGCGATCTCTATGTTAGGTGTTCGTAACTTACGTAGTCTTGCCTTGAGTAGCCAGTTAAATAACCAGTTTAAAAGCCCAGATGATTGGAAGGCATTTTCATTTGAGCAGATGAATGCGCGCTCCTTAGTTGTGGCTCGTTTGGCACAGACCATCTGTCGTCGAGCAGGTGCCAGCAAAGTGATGCAGGATCAAGCCTTTTTGGCGGGTTTACTGCATGATTTGGGTATATTGATAATGGCATCTCATAATCCAGAGCAATATAAAAAACTATTAAATTATGCGGTTAAAAAAAGTAAACCTATTTATTTGGTAGAGAAGGCCGCTTTTGGCTTTTTCCATGGTGAGGTGGCGGGCGCTTTGCTTGCTTTATGGAACTTACCTCCTCAAGTGATAGAGGCGGTGATGTTACATCATGTCCCACATCTATCTAAAGATCATGATTTTAAAGTACTAACTGCCGTGCATGTTGCTGATGCAATGATACCCTCAGTGCATGTGGAAGGAGAGTGTAATCTCGCGAGTAATTTATCACTACGTTATTTAGATCAAGTGGGCGTTATGGATGAAGTCCCACAATGGCGGATTGTCGCCAATGAATACCGTGTTCGCATGGTATCCAACTTATAAGAGAGGATCTCATAAAATCGCTGGTAACTTTGGCCAAGTCTTGCAGGAAACATACGTTTGGGGTCTGTAGTCGGTAAGACTTGGCGATTTTTTTAGCCTAGCAGGGGTAACTTTCTTAAACCCTTTTCACTTATCTTGCTACAATCTCACTGATAAATATGAGCTGATATTAGAATGTGAGGATGTGTGAGTAAACCTTTGAAAAGTAGCAGTGATCGATCTGTAGTTAAAACCTCACTGCACGCTCGCAATCTCCATCGCTCACGTTATGATTTTGATCAGCTGTGCAAAGCATCTCCAGAGCTGCTATCCCACGTATATCAAACGCCTAATGGGCAAGATTCCATTAACTTTTCTGACCCGCAATCGGTTAAATTACTTAACCAAGCTCTTTTGAAAGTATTCTATCAGATAGCATTTTGGGATCTTCCTCAAGGTTATCTTTGCCCACCTATCCCAGGACGAGCAGATTACATACATCATATAGCGGACCTGCTAGCGGAGAGTAACGGAGGTCGTGTACCTGTAGGTACAAAGGTGCGTGGTTTAGATGTGGGCGTGGGGGCTAACTGTATCTATCCCATTATTGGTAGTCAGAGCTATGGGTGGCAGTTTGTTGGCTCTGATATAGATCCTATCTCCATTGCTGCGGTGGGTGAGATTGTTAGATCAAACAAGGTGATGAAGAATAAATTGCAGTGCCGATTGCAGCCCTCGTCTGATCGAATCTTTGAAAATATTATTCAGCCGAAAGAGTTCTTCCATTTCTCTATCTGCAATCCCCCCTTTCATGCTTCGCTTGCAGAAGCTAGCGCGGGAAATAAGCGTAAAGTGAGAAACTTAAATCGAGCTAATGGAAATGCGGATAAGGCTAAAGAGAAACTCAATTTTGGCGGGCAGGGCGCTGAATTGTGGTGTAAAGGTGGTGAGATCGCTTTTGTACGCCAAATGATTAAAGAGAGTAAACACTTTGCAGATAATGTGCTTTGGTTTACGACGTTAATATCTAAAAAAGATAATCTTCCGGCTGTTTATCAGGTACTTAAGCAGGTGAATGCTAAAAAAGTTAAAACGGTTGAGATGGCGCAAGGGCAAAAAGTTAGCCGCTTTGTTGCTTGGAGTTTTTATACTGCATCGGATCGTGAGCTTTCCTTTCTTGATCCTTCTTCTGCTTCCTAAGCTATTGATTTTGAGTCCTATCTCTGTATTGTAAAGGTCTTGCTGTCAGCTAAATAACGTCGATTTAGGTTAAGTGCTGGCTTAGTGTATTGCCCCTAATAAGGTGGTTTATATCACATGTTTCGTTATTTCGGTTTTGGCTCCAATATGAATCAGCTCTCCCTACGAGCTAAAGGTGTTGAGCCTTTAACATCACAGCGAGCGGTTTTGCGCGGTTGGCGTTTGCGCTTTAATGTGCAGCACTTCTTCCGGCAGGAGGGCGGTGTTGGGAATATTGAATGTACCGGTAATCTGAGTGATTGTGTTTGGGGTGTGCTTTATGAGTGTCCAGATGAAGCGCTTGCACCTTTAGATGCGGTAGAAGCTTGCGGCCATGGTTATGACCGAGTCAATGTTGATGTGGAAACAGAAAGTGGAACTATCACGGCGTTTGCCTATATTGGCATAGCTGAGTTTATCAATGAGATGTGTTTACCTAGCCAGCGCTACCTTAATATTATTGTTGAGGGTGCCCGATCAGCAGGACTTGATGCTGAATATGTAACAGCGCTTGCACGTCACCCTGTGCATGACCCCGGCGTATACCCTCCTTTTCAGCCTCCCCAAGGTGATTATCCTCAATTTAATAGAACTTCTTTAGCTCAGTATCCATTGTATACGGTGTTGGATGGGTCTGTTTTTGATATGTCGGAGGCGCGACGACAGCATGAATATTTAAAAGGTTTCTTCGGGGGTAAAGATATGACATTGTTTCATCTAAAAAGGCTAGATTGTAGCGATCATAGTGAAACTATGGATGATGTGAGGCACAGGCGCTTTAATCAGGCCCAGCGGCAATATTTAGACGCGTTTCTACACGAATATGCTCGCGAGTACCGTTATGTTGGACGCTTTGATTACAGCGAAGAGTAAGGAGTATTAATGAATCATTTTCCCCCAGCGCTTGCCCATGGTGCATTAGAAGAGGTATTTCCAGACCTGTTTTTTGTTAGTGGTGCTATGGAGACCGTTTTACAGGAGATGGACTGGGCGTTTAGTCGTAATATGACGGTGGTTCGGGATGGTGAGCGCCTGATCCTTGTTAATAGTGTACGTTTAGACGAAGAAGGGCTTGCGGCATTAGAGCGTCTAGGGAAGGTGACAGATGTTATCCGTCTAGGATGTTTACATGGGCGTGATGATGAGTTTTATGTGGATCGGTATGATGCTGACTACTGGACTTTACCTGGTATGGAAAGCGATAAAAGTGTGAAGGACGCACGTGTGCTTACAACAGAAAACCTACCTATCTCAGATGCTTCGCTATTTATCTTTGAGACTACAAAAATACCCGAAGGCATTTTACACATTGATCGAGCAGGTGGTGTTCTTATCGCCTGCGACGCACTACAAAACTGGTTAGAGCCAGATCAATATTTTTCCGATGCCTCTAAAGAACTGATGCAAAATATGAACTTTTTTGTGCCCGCCAATATAGGCCCTGTATGGGCGCAAGCGGCTGAACCTTTAGGGGATGACTTTAAACGCCTGTTAGCCTTGCCATTTAAACATGCTCTATGTGGTCATGGTGCCCCTGTCTCTGATACCGCGTTCGATGATTATAATGCGACATTTCAACGAATGTTCTCCCTTTAGTGCCCAGTGCTAGGGAGCATGGAGTGAGGGGCGTCGGCTTAAAATTACCCGGTTATATCATCGGTTCAGTACTATGGCGGGCTGATGGGCGGGTCGTTTACCGTGCGCGCTGCTTATCCAATGATCTTCCTGTTGCTATTGAGACACTCGATACTGAATTTCCAGAACGTCATCAAGTGGCAGGTATTCGTCGAGAGGGATTAATCGGCCAACATCTATCGGAGGTTGTAGGGGTTCGAAAAGTCCATGAAGTGCTACCCCATGGCAGCGGTAATTTAGCCTTAGTCGGCGAGTTGTTTGATAACACCCTTAAAACATTGCTCATTCGTGAAGGGCGATGGGGATTGCCTGTAACTGATGTGCTCAATATAGCTTTGAGTATAGTTCGAGCTTTGGGCGGTATAC
Source organism: Neptuniibacter sp. 2_MG-2023 (assembly GCF_030547495.1). Classification (NCBI taxonomy): domain Bacteria; kingdom Pseudomonadati; phylum Pseudomonadota; class Gammaproteobacteria; order Oceanospirillales; family Oceanospirillaceae; genus Neptuniibacter; species Neptuniibacter sp. 2_MG-2023. The sequence continues at coordinate 44,998 of NZ_JAUOQC010000002.1, forward strand.
ATGAGAAGGATATAGTCCATAAAGCATTAACGCCGGGCCATATATTGTTCGATACCTTAACAAAAGGTGTTTCTATTGCCGGTTTTGGTATTGCCTCCGAATTAGATCAAGAGCGTCAAGCGGTGCAGATGTCTCGTCGTCTCGAAGGGCCTTTGCCCTATATCTCCCCTGAACAGACAGGGCGGATGAACCGTGATGTAGATTATAGGTCGGATTACTACTCGCTGGGTGTGCTGCTGTTTGAGTTATTGACAGGTAGGCTGCCCTTTCAAGCGGATACCCTGCTGGAGTGGGTTTATAGCCATATGAGCTGTTTGCCGCCTGCTCCAGACGAGCTAAGACCTCAGATCCCTAAAGCTGTATCAGCGATTGTTCTTAAATTACTCTCAAAAGAACCTGAAACGCGTTATCAAAGTACCGAAGGTCTTATCTATGATCTCGAACGTTGCGCGGAGAAACTATCGATTGAAGATCACAGCATCGAGCCTTTCGAGTTGGGAAAGAATGATGTAGTACAGAAGTTTCTAATACCGCAAAATTTATATGGCCGCGAAGCTGAATTGGCTCAATTATTTGAGTTATTTGAAAGTGCAGTGATGGGACGAACTGAGTTTTGTTTAGTTCATGGTTATTCTGGGGTTGGAAAATCCGCGCTTGTTAATGAGATTGATCGTCCGCTGGTACGCGAACGAGGCTTCCTTGTTCAAGGTAAATTTGAACAGTTTCAGCAAGGGGAGGCTTATACCGCTTTAATAACGGCCTATCGAGGCTTAGTACAACAGCTATTAGCTGAACAAGAAGTGGGACTGGGTGAGTGGCGGAAGAAGTTGCTTGACGCTTTAGGGCCTAATGCTCGTTTAGTGACAGATTTGGTACCCGAATTAGAAATTATTATTGGTCATCAGCCTGAGGTAGCGGCACTTCCTCCCGCTGAAGAGCGCAACCGTTTACAGATTCTATTAACTGCGTTTCTCCGAGTATTTGCAGGAGAAGGGCACCCAGTTGTTCTGTTTCTTGATGATTTACAGTGGAGTGATGTGCCCACGTTGGCGCTGTTGAAACGCTTAGTTACCTCAAGAGAGATGAGCCATTTATTGTTAATTGGATCATATAGAAGTAACGAAATTGGTAGCGGTCATCCTTTAGGTTTGTTGCTTGATGATTTGAGCAATCAGCATAATATTCGTCAACTTCCTTTAGGGGCGCTCGATCAACATTCCGTAAGGCAGTTAGTGGCTGATGCATTGTGTGGTGAGCTGGATGAAACTTATATATTGAGTGATATGCTTTTTTATAAAACACTCGGCAACCCTTTTTTTATCAATGAGCTATTGAGGCAGCTGCATAAAGAGGGGGCTATTACAGCAGATAAACAGAGTGGCAAGTGGTGTTGGGATCTTGATGCCGCCCGTTGGTCAAATGTAAGTACAGATGTTGTTGAATTTATGGTGGGTAACCTCCGTCAGCTTCAGCCTGAGACTCAGAATGTTTTACAGTTAGCCGCGTGCATTGGAAGTACGTTTGATCTTCAAACCTTAGCGGCTATTTCTGAACAAAGTATTGATGATACGGCTATAGCACTTTTACCTGCATTGAAACTTCATACAGTGCTGCCTTTGCATAGTGATTATCGTTTGGTCGGGCGAAATTCGGAGGCGTTAGGGTTTAATCCAATTTATAGGTTCCAGCATGACCGTATACAGCAAGCTGCTTATACGCTTATCGACGTTCAGCGTTTACCTGAAGTACATCTTTCTGTAGGGCGTCGCATGTTACGTCATGCTGGTGAAACTGTACCTAATGATCGCTTAATTGATATTGTGGAGCATTTAAACGAAGGGCGTTTGCTGATTGAGTCGGAAGCGGAACGTTTATATCTTGCTGAACTTAATCTACGTTCCGCTGTGCGAGCGAAACACACTTCGGCTTATGAGGTGGCACTGAATTATCTACAAATAGCTATTGGTTTATTACCTGCTAATCCTTGGTGTAGCGCGCCAAAGTTAATGCAACCTTTAGCTATAGAGATCCAACAATGTACTTATCTCACAGCTCGAACGGAGCAGGCAGAAGAGTGGATCGAAATTTTATTAGAGCATGCGCATACTGGTTTGCAGAAAAGTGACATTCTGGCCACACGAACACGACAGTATTCGACCCTTGGAAAGATGGAGGCATCGATTCTCTCTGCTATTCAAGGCCTTGCGCTTTTAGGTGTGGAATTTACCGATAATCCAACAGATGAAGAGGTTGCCGAGGAGCGGCAGAGGGTTAAGATTAACTTAGGTGAACGCCAAGTTGCGGAGCTTGTGGATGCTCCGTTAGTTAAAGATGAGGCTGTTTTAACCGCGATACGTCTTATGATGGAAATTTTTCCAGCCACGTTTCTTTCGGGTTGTGGGAATCTATTTCCGTATCTGGTCTTAAAGGCAGTCAATCTTTCGTTACGGCATGGAAATAGCCCTGAATCCGCTTTTGCATATGCCGCTTACGGCATGCTCTTGTGTGGTGATATTGACGAGCCCGAAGAGGGTTATCAATATGGGAAAGTTGGTTTAGCCTTGAATGACCGTTTTGATGATCAGGCGCTACGGACACGCGTGATTTATGTTTACGCAATGTTTGTTCATCACTGGAGTAATCATTGGTCTACGTTGACCCCTTTATTTCGTAAAGGTATTGAATCGGGTTATCAATCCGGAGATCTGCTTTACCTTGCATACAGTGCTCAAGACTGTGTGATTTGGGATCCTACTCTTGATTTAGAAACGGCCCATCGTCTACATGCGGAAAATTTAGAGATTGTTCGAGAGTGTGCTTATCAGGACTCATTAGATTCTGGCACCTTATTTTTGCAGTTACAGCGTAATTTGCTGGGACTGACGCATACACCGTTTACCTTAAGTGATGATGACTTTGATGAGCAGCGCTGCTTAGAGGGTATGCGTGAACGTCAGTTTATGACAGGGATTGCCAATTATCAGATCTATACTGCGGAGATCTGCTTTTTGTATGGCGATTATGATCGTGCGTTGAGCTTTGTTCGTGCACAGGATTTGATGATCAAATCTTCCATGTCACTACCACAGTTAGTGCGTTTTTATATTGTATCTTTTCTGACGCTTGTAACACATTTTCCATCAATGGGAACTGACGATCAGGCTGAAACAGGTCAACGTTTAGAGCGTGATCTTGCCCGTATGCGGCGTTTAGCAGATAACTGTGCTGAGAACTTCCGTCACCTTCAATTTTTAATGGAAGCAGAATTAGAAAAGATCTATGGCTGCCCGGAAAGCACCTTAGAACTTTATGATGTGGCGATTGATGCAGCTAGAGAAAGTGGCTTTTTGCGTGATGAGGCGACAGCATGCGAACGTGCTGCCCGTTTTCTTATCGGCCTTGGCCGTAGACGATCAGCGGAAGGTTATTTGAGAGCGGCCCATCGTATTTATGATCGCTGGGGGGCACACCGTAAGGTGGAATTACTTGAGCAGGAGTTCTCTATATTAACTGAGTGCTCCGCTAGTGCTTATCTGTCAACGGCCAAGCAGGAGGTGACAGATCTTGATTTAGCCTCAGTTATGAAAGCGTCTCGTGACATATCTGGCGAAATTTTATTAGACCGATTACTCAAAACCAGTATGAGCATTTTACTAGAAAATGCAGGTGCTCAATGGGGTTGCCTCGTGGTTAAGCACGAGGGGGAATTAGTGGTGGAAGCGGTAAAACTGCCAGATCATTTGTCGGCAGAGGGATTAGCAAATCATTCACTTATTTCAACGGTTGCTGGTGAGAAAATACCTTTACCTGTCACTTTGCTAAGCCAAGTATTTCACAATGGTTCTGCGATCGTACTTCATAATGCACTAGACGATGGCTGTTTTATCCATGATCCCTATATACAGACATTTAAGCCTTTATCTGTGTTGTGTGTACCTATTCAAAGAGAGCGCTTTGAGGCTGTGCTTTATATGGAAAATAATCTTGCAAGCGGCGTTTTTAGACATGATCGTGTTGAGGTTATTCGCCTTTTAGCTGCTCAAGCATCTGTGGCCATTGAGAATGCACGCCTTTATGAGCAAGTGCAGGAGCACTCTAAAACCTTGGAAGATAGAGTCGCTGAACGAACGGCTCGTTTAGAACAAGTCAATCAAGAGCTACAAGGGCTAGCTGATCGGGATGGTTTGACGGGGGTAGCCAATAGACGCAGAGGTGATGCTTATCTAGCTGAAGTTTGGGAGCGTTTACGCAGAGAAGCACACCCACTCACGATTATTATGCTTGATGTTGATAATTTTAAGGCCTTCAATGATAACTATGGACATCAAGGCGGAGATGATTGTTTGATTGCCGTTGCCAAAGCGGTGCAATCTCAACTTCTTAGACCTACTGATTTAGTGGCACGTTATGGGGGAGAGGAGTTTATGCTCATTCTTCCGGATACCGATTATAAAGGCGCAGCACTTATTGGTGAGAAGGTTCGTTGTGCTGTGCAGGATATGACGATTGAGCATGCTCATTCATCAGCCAGTCATGTAGTGACGGTCAGTGTAGGTACCGCCACTATGATTCCGGTAATAGAGCAGGGGGCTGATAGCTTGCTTCGTGAAGCGGATATTGCTTTATATCGTGCGAAAAGGATGGGGCGAAATCAATTACAACAAGCCTCTAATATTAGTTAATTAATAGCACTAAATAACGTTCTATTAGCAACGACCGAGGACAGCATCACTTAACTTTGTAAGCTTCATCCCAGTAAACCCTATCGGTTTTTCTCTTAATCTCTAGTCAAAGTTCATTCACCCTATATAGTTCGAGTCGTCTAGCTGCTTGCGGCTCAGTACAGGTAAGTTTGTAAGGATAATTTGCCTTTTTTTGGGGCGTGGATGCTATTTTTGTTTTCTTTTGGGGCAGGCCAAGTGTTCTTTGAGTCGATTTTATATTTTTAACTTTTTGTTTTTAAAGAATTTAGTTTGTTTGGCCCTTATTTTGCTTTTGTATAAAGCAATATGCACAAGAGCATACTTAGGTTGGTATTAATTATGGTTAATACCGCTTATGACAATTTGATCAAATGGGTATCTAGGGTTCCGACTACAAAGATGTAGTGTCTGGACCGAGAGTTACCAACCTCACCTGAGGTCACACGGAGGGATAAAAGCCCGGGAGAACAAAACCTATTGGTGATGTCTCTTGTGCTTAATTTTCGTGAAACTACAAAGGTGAAGTTATGATGAATACCATTCGATCTTTCATGCGAACGCTGCTGATGTGCGCTTCAGTGTTCTCCCTTCTACTAAGTTTTTCCTCAACTCTTCAAGCTGAAGAAAAAAGCGAATTTAAAGTTGCTTGGACGATCTACGTCGGTTGGATGCCATGGGATTATGGCGCAGCGACAGGGATTGTGGATAAGTGGGCTGATAAATACGGCATTAAAATCGACGTTGTTCAGGTCAATGACTATGTTGAGTCTATTAACCAGTTCACGGCAGGCCAGTTTGATGCCACTGTAATGACTAACATGGATGCATTAACTATCCCTGCAGCGAGTGGTGTTGATTCAACAGCGCTTATCGTTGGGGATTTCTCAAACGGTAACGATGGTGTTGTACTTAAAGACGCTAAAACATTGGCAGATATTAAAGGCCAGCAAGTTAACCTAGTTGAATTAAGTGTTTCCCATTATTTACTAGCACGCGGCCTTGAAACAGTTGGCATGACAGAGCAAGACGTTAAAGTGGTTAATACCTCTGATGCCGATCTTGTTGCTGCTTTTAGTGCTGACGATGTGACAGCAGTTACCACTTGGAACCCTTTGCTAAGTGAAATAACGGCTATGCCGAATGCAAGCAAAGTATTTGATTCCTCTATGATCCCAGGTGAAATTATTGACCTGATGGTTGTTAATACTGAAACCCTTGAAGCGAATCCAAAACTGGGTAAAGCCTTAGTCGGTGCTTGGTATGAGATCATGACAACCATTGCGGCTAATGATGAAGGCTCAATTAAAGCGAAAAGCTTTATGGCTGAAGCATCAGGTACTGATCTAGCGGGTTATGAAGCTCAGCTTGCCTCTACAAAAATGTTCTATACCGCTGCCTCCGCCCTAGAATTCACAAATAGTGACAGCCTTACAAAAACGATGCAGAAAGTGAGTGAATTCTCATTTGAACATGGTCTTTTGGGTGAAGGTGCACCGGATGCGAAGTTCATAGGTATTGAAACACCCGCAGGTGTTTACGGTAACGCAGCGAATATCAAACTTCGTTTTAACCCAGCGTATATGAAAATGGCTGCCGACGGCTCTCTGTAATCTCTTAATACATTAATTGCTTAATCCAATAGAGAACTGGAGCCTAGAATGACACGCCTTATAAACCGTCAACCCAGCCGCTATTCGCGGTTGGTACTTGGGTTGCTGCCCTTTATCATTCTGTTTGTCATATATCTTGTGACATCAGATGCACGATTGGCTGAAAACCCAAGTGATAAATTGCTCCCATCGATGGGAAGTTTCGCGGATGCGATTATTCGTATGGGGTTTGAGCCTAGTAAACGAACAGGTGAATATCTGTTGTGGCAAGATACTTTCGCCAGTTTACAACGGTTAGGTATCGCTGTTGGGTTAAGCGCTATGATCGGTTTAGTGATTGGCGTATTTAACGGCATGATTCCCTATATCCGATCTCCTTTATCGCCTCTAGTGACTGCATTATCACTGATTCCCCCCATGGCTATTTTACCGATCCTCTTTATCACATTTGGGTTAGGTGAGCTGTCCAAGGTGGTGTTGATTGTGATTGGCATAACGCCGGTGATTATTCGAGATATTCAGTTACGTACCGATGCGCTGCCATCAGAACAGTTGATTAAAGCGCAAACCTTAGGTGGCAATAGCTGGCAGATTATTCTTAGGGTGGTTTTACCACAGACGATGCCGCGTTTAATTGATGCGGTACGTCTGACCTTAGGGAGTGCTTGGCTCTTTCTTATTGCCGCTGAAGCGATTGCAGCGACAGAAGGGTTGGGTTACCGCATCTTCTTGGTACGACGCTACTTAGCCATGGATGTGATTTTGCCCTACGTTTTTTGGATTACAACACTCGCGTTTGCGATGGATTGGTCTTTAAAACGCATCTCTATATTAGCTTTCCCTTGGTACCACTCAGCGCAAGGAGCTCGCAATGACTAAAACTGAGCCCCCCATTATACAGATCAATAATCTGTGGAAAGAGTACGGCGATAACGTTGTGTTAGAGCGCGTAAACCTTAGTGTTCAAGCCGGCGAATTTGTCAGTATTGTCGGAGCCTCAGGGTGTGGGAAAACAACCTTTCTAAACCTGCTATTAGGCATTGAACAACCGAGCCAAGGCGAGATTCTACTGGACGGCGAACCTTTAGATCCTGAACCGAGTGTCGAACGTGGCATTGTCTTTCAGAAATACTCCGTCTTTCCCCATATGACGGCACTGGAAAATGTGATGTTAGGCCAAGAGTTTAGCGAAAGCTCTCTGAGCAGTCGCTTACTCGGTCGCTTATTTGGTTCGGCGCGCCGTGCTGCAAAAGCGGAAGCGCTGGATATTTTAGAAAAAGTAGGTTTAGGACCCGCCGCAGATAAATACCCTAGTGAACTATCAGGTGGGATGCAGCAGCGTTTAGCTATAGCTCAAGCGTTAATTCGTAAACCAAGAATTTTATTACTTGATGAGCCTTTTGGCGCTCTAGATCCTGGTATTCGTAAAGATATGCACAAGCTTACCCATAGTTTGTGGGAGGAACAGAAACTAACTGTTTTTATGATTACTCATGACCTAAGTGAAGGATTTGAGCTAGGGAGCCGCTTATGGGTGTTTGATAAAACTCGCCATGACCAACAGGCTCCAGAACGCTTTGGTGCCAATGTGACTTTTGATATTCCATTGAGTACAGGACAAGAAAACCCAGAACAACTCGCTAAATTACAGGCTGTTAAACCGAACGCAGCTTGAGGAGGAAATATGAACGAAGCAATCTTTACTGATCGTATACCGGGGGCCAGCCATTGGTCCTTGGTTGTACCTGCCGGTCATAGCTTAAAACTGACCGATTTAGAAGGTGGGGCGAATGTCAGTATGTTGTTTTATAACCCGCAAAATCTACTAGAACGCTATAACGCACCGGACTCACTTAAGTGCCAACACACGTTTAAATTAACCACAGGTAACTGCCTCTACTCTGATATGGGGCGGATCTTCTGCTCTATTGTACGTGATGATACTCAGTGGATTGATACAGTGGGTGGTGTGGCCAATAAAAGCAAAGTGGCCGAAAAGTGGGGCGCACGTGATTATCAGAAAGACCGTAATGCATGGTTGCAAAACGGTTATGACAGCTTGTTGGTAGAAGTCGCTAAATATGGTTTAGGTAAACGGGATTTAGCCGCGAATCTAAACCTTTTTAGTAAGGTCTTTACTGATGACGAAGGCAACTTAAGTTTTGCCGAAGAACACAGTAAAGCAGGCGACGTGATTGAACTACGTTTTGAGATAGACACTTTAGTGGTGTTTACAACCTGTCCCCATCCTATGAATCCTGCGGCTGAATACCCTAATCATCCTATTGAAGTAAGCATGTATAAAGCGGCGCCGTTGACGTCAGACGATACCTGTTTAAATCATCGTCCAGAAAATGCACGCGGATTTGAAAACAATCAGCGTTATTTAGCAACGCCTCATGCTTGTTCGCACTAAGGGAGAAATATCATGATTAAAGAGAGTTCATTAGCTGCTGAACAGGCGAGTCAACGGGAAACTATTGATGCCGGTGACTACTACATGAAAGTGGTTAAAGCGGGTCAGGTTTTGCGCATCTTGGATTTAGAGGGTAACCAAGCCGCAGATACCTTGTTTTACAACGCAGATGATCCTTCTGAGCGATACAGTGCAATAGATACGGTGCGAGAGCAGGGTAATGTTTACCTTACCGCAGGCAGTAAGCTGTTATCTAATGAAGGCAATCTAATGCTGGAAATTGTTGCTGATACCTGTGGTCGTCACGATACCTTAGGTGGTGCTTGCGCAACAGAAAGTAACACGGTCCGTTATGATCTAAATAAAAAATGCATGCATGCTTGCCGCGATAGTTGGTTATTAGCGGTTGCTGAAAATGAGCAGTTTGGCATGAGTAAACGTGACATTACTCACAACATTAACTTCTTTATGAATGTACCTGTGACAGCCGATGGCGGATTGAGCTTTGCGGACGGGATCAGTGGTGCTGGTAAGTATGTTGAGATGAAGGCTGCCATGGATGTGATTGTACTGATCTCCAACTGTCCACAATTGAATAACCCTTGTAATGCTTACAACCCAACGCCGGTCGAAGTACTGATTTGGGATTAGTTTTTCGCTTTGTGTAGAACAAAGTGCTGTCTACTTATTGGCAGATAAAATGGGCGGGGACGACCCCAATTAAGCCCTTAGAGTGTTGCTGGGACGACCCAGACATTCAGGTGAATACATATGTTTTCTAAAGTGCTAATTGCTAATCGTGGTGCCATTGCTTGTCGTATTATTCGCACACTTCGCAAAATGGGTGTTACTAGTGTTGCCATTTATAGTGAAGCAGATGCGGATAGCTTACATGTACTTCAAGCGGATGAGGCCTATTCCTTAGGTGAAGGGGCTGCCACCCAAACTTACCTTGATCAAGATAAAATTATCGCCATAGCTAAACAGAGCGGTGCTGAAGCAGTACACCCCGGTTATGGTTTTTTAAGTGAAAACCCAAATTTTGTTGCGCGCTGTGAAAGTGAAGAGATTACCTTTTTAGGGCCAACACCTGAACAGATGAATGACTTTGGTCTTAAGCATTCAGCTCGTGAGTTAGCCGAGCAAGCGAAAGTACCCCTTCTACCGGGTACAGGTCTATTAGATAGTTTAGAGCAGTCGTTAGAAGAAGCAGAGCGGGTTGGTTATCCTGTTATGTTGAAAAGCACAGCCGGTGGCGGCGGTATTGGTATGCAACGTTGTGATACTGCCCAAGAACTAACTGATGCGTACGACTCAGTGCGCCGCTTAAGTGAGAATAACTTCAGTAATAGTGGTTTATTTATTGAAAAATTTATCCAGCATGCACGCCATATAGAGGTTCAGATTTTTGGTGATGGCGCAGGAAATGTTGTAGCGCTAGGAGAGAGGGATTGTTCCGCTCAGCGTCGCAACCAAAAAGTGATTGAGGAAACGCCAGCACCTAATCTAAGTGATGAAACACGTACAGCGTTACAAAATACAGCGGTACGTTTAGCAGAGCAGGTTAACTACCGAAATGCAGGTACGGTTGAATTTGTACTGGATCAGACCACTGAGCGTTTCTACTTCCTTGAGGTCAATACACGCCTCCAGGTTGAGCACGGGGTAACAGAAGAGGTTTTTGGTGTCGACCTTGTTGAATGGATGGTGAAGCAGGGGGCTAATGAACTCGATCTTGTTAAAGAGGGAGCAGGATTAAGCCTTAAAGGTCATGCGATTCAGGTGCGTTTGTATGCTGAAGATGCAAATAAAGAGTTCCAACCTTGCGCCGGTTTATTAAGCCATGTGGAGTGGCCGGAGATCGACGGTCTACGAGTTGAACACTGGATTGAGGCAGGCGTCGAAGTCTCCCCATTTTTTGATCCTATGTTAGCAAAAGTGATCTTCCATGCGCCTACGCGTCAGCAAGCCTTAACGGGTTTAATGCAGGCGCTATCGGAATCAACGATTTATGGTATTGAGCATAATTTAGGTTATCTACATCAGCTATTAGGTAGCGAGGTTGTACAGAGCGGCCAAGTATTAACACGCTCTCTTAATGACTTTAATTATCAGCCGTTCACGTTTGATGTACTTAATGCCGGTACACAAACAACGATCCAAGATTACCCTGGTCGTGAAGGTTATTGGGATATTGGTGTACCACCTTCAGGTCCTATGGATTCTGTTAGTTTTAGGTTAGCAAATCAGCTGCTTAATAACCCTGTGGATGCCGCTGGGCTCGAGATTATTATTAGCGGGCCAACACTGCGCTTTAACCAAGCGACTCAAGTGGTGATTACGGGGGCTGAACTTGCTGCAACCTTAGAAGGTCAGGCGGTACCTATGGGCACCGTGCTAGCTATTAAAGCCGGTCAAACCTTAGCGTTGGGTGCGACAAAAGGAGATGGCGCGCGTGCTTACCTCGCGGTTGCCGGTGGTATTAAATGCCCTGATTATCTAGGCAGTAAATCGACCTTCACCTTAGGACAGTTTGGTGGGCATGCGGGTAGAGCGCTACGTTCTGGTGATGTACTCCAGCTTGATAGTCGTTTCCAAATCTCTGCTGAGGCCGGTGCACAAGTAAAATCTGCGCCTAAGTTAACAAATGATTGGCAGATTCGTGTTATTTACGGCCCTCATGGCGCACCGGACTTTTTCACAGATAAAGATATTTCTGAGTTTTTTGCCGCAGATTGGCAGGTTCATTTCAATTCGAGCCGCACTGGGGTTCGCCTGATTGGGCCTAAACCTGAATGGGCGAGAACTGATGGTGGTGAAGCAGGTCTGCATCCATCTAATATTCATGATAATGCGTATGCTGTAGGTACGATCGATTTTACCGGTGATATGCCAGTGATCTTAGGTCCTGATGGTCCAAGTTTAGGTGGTTTTGTTTGCCCTGCTACGATTATCAAAGCGGATCTGTGGAAGATGGGTCAGCTAAAAGCGGGTGATACTGTACGATTTTTACCTGTATCTATTGCCGATGCTGCCGATGCTGAACGTGAGCAGTTACAACAAGTATCCTCTGTTGCTATTCAGGAGAGTGAGCTGCCCCAAGCGGTTATCGACTCACCGATTGTTAAAGTGTTGCCTAAAGAAACCTATGGCGAAAACGTTGTTTATCGTCCAAGTGGTGAAGACTTTCTGCTGGTGGAGTACGGCCCGCAGCGTCTTGATATTAAATTACGCTTCCGTGTTCATGCATTAATGCTGAAACTCCAAGCGCTGAATATTACAGGCATTAAAGAGCTCACACCGGGTATTCGTTCGCTACAAGTACATTACGATAATTTACAGCTACCTATAGCCAAGCTGATTGAGCTGTTAGAGCACGCTGAAGCTGATCTGGGTGATATAGATAAGCTAACGGTGCCTGCACGTATAGTTTCGTTACCACTTTCTTGGGATGACGAAGCAACGCGCTTAGCGATTAAAAAATACGATGAAGTAGTACGTAAAGATGCCCCTTGGTGCCCTGACAATATTGAGTTTATCCGTCGAATTAATGGCTTAGATTCCGTCGAAGATGTTAAGAAAATTGTCTTTGATGCTAGCTACCTTGTGATGGGGTTAGGGGATGTGTATTTAGGTGCGCCGGTGGCAACACCTATGGATCCAAGACATCGCCTAGTCACGACAAAATACAACCCAGCACGTACATGGACACCGGAAAATGCGGTCGGCATTGGGGGGGCCTACATGTGTGTTTACGGTATGGAAGGGCCGGGTGGTTATCAGTTTATTGGTCGTACCTTACAGATGTGGAACCGCTACCGTAAAACTGAGGCGTTTACGCAGCCTTGGTTACTGCGCTTTTTTGATCAGATCCGTTTCTATGAGGTGAGTGCAGAGGAGCTGAAGGAGATTCGACGTGATCACCCTCGGGGTAAATACCCTGTCAAAATAGAGGAAACTGAGTTTTCCCTTGCTGAGTATCAAGCCTTACTTGATCAGCATCAGGATGAAATTCTGCAGTGTAAAGAGCGTCAACAAACTGCGTTTGAGGAGGAACGTCAACGCTGGGTTGAGAGCGGCCAAGCTAACTTTGAAGCAGATATGATGGTTGAGTCTCAAGGGCTTGATGAGCTGCTTAGCGAACATGAAACCGCAGTGGAAAGCCAAGTGGCAGGAAATATCTGGCAGGTCTTGGTAGAACCAGGTCAAAAGGTCAAAGTGGGTGAAGTCGTCATGATCTTAGAAGCAATGAAGATGGAATTAGAAGTGGTTGCATCTGAATCGGGCGTTATTAGTAGTATCAGCCAAGAAACGGGGGCTCAAGTTCACTCGGGTCAGCGACTTATGGTTATTAATACTCAAGTAGAAACATCAGTAATATCACAGGAGACGGGTGCTGTATGAATATGCCAATGACTGTTATCGAACTATTAGCTGCCTATGAATCAGAGCAGTGGTCACCTGCTGAGTACCTTACTCAAAAATTGGCTGAGGCCAGAGCTGATACACGTAACTGCTGGATAGAATCTATCTCGGATGAGCAGTTAAATGGATTTCTGAATAACCTAAAAGGTAAAACGATTAAAGAGCTACCTCTTTACGGAATACCTTTTGCGATCAAAGATAATATTGATCTTGCTGGGCTACCAACCACAGCGGGGTGTAAAGCCTATACCTATGAACCTGAATCCTCTGCTTATGTGGTTCAGGCTCTTATCAATGCGGGGGCTGTGCCTTTAGGTAAAACCAATTTGGATCAGTTTGCAACGGGACTTGTCGGTACGCGTAGCCCGTGGGGCGCGGTGAAAAATAGTTTTAATGATGAGTATATCTCCGGCGGTTCAAGTTCTGGTAGTGCTGTCACGGTGGCGACGGGTCAGGTCTGTTTCTCTTTAGGTACAGATACTGCAGGTTCTGGACGGGTTCCCGCCGCGTTTAATAATATCTTGGGGATGAAGGCAACTAAAGGCATGGTCAGCTGCACAGGCTTAGTACCGGCCTGTAAAACCCTAGATTGTATTACTATTTTTGCCCACACAACGGATGATCTTAATCTACTGTTGGATATCGCCGGCGAATATGATGAGACAGATTGCTATGCAAGGCCTAATGCAGCTTCTAACGATGCCTCAGCTTACCAACCTGAAAACGCGCTTAAAGGTCGTAAGATTGGTGTGCCAGCGCCTGAGCAGTTAGCATTTTTTGGTAATAAGAGTGCCGAAGCGCTGTTTAACGCATCGCTGGATAAACTGCGAGAGCAAGGTGTTGAACTGACCGAGATCGATTTTGATCCTTTTGCCCAAGCAGCACTGCTGCTCTATGAAGGCCCTTGGGTTGCTGAACGCTATGCCGCGATTGAGTCTTTCTTCGAGGAAGATTCAAGCCGTTGCCTGCCTGTAATAGAAACCATTATTGGCGGCGCTGCAGGGAAAACTGCGGTAGATGCGTTTAAGGCGATCTATCAATTGCAGGCTTATAAAGTGCAGTGTGATGCGATCTTATCTACTGTCGATGCAGTGGTGATCCCTACCGCGGGTACTATCTATACCATTGATGAAGTTAATGCAGATCCCATTAAGCTAAATTCAAATGTGGGTTACTACACTAACTTTATGAACCTGCTGGATTACACCGCTATTGCGTTACCTGCAGGTATACAAACATCTGGGTTGCCGTTTGGTATTACGCTTTTTGGTCCGGCATGGTCAGATAGAAAACTATTAAGTTTTGGTGGATCTTGGCAGCAAAGTTTAGGCTTACCTTTAGGTGCGACAAATACACCGCTCCCTAAGCTTTTACCTGCAGCGACAATACAAGAGGGCTGGGTAGAACTAGCTGTTTGTGGCGCACACCTTGAAGGCTTACCGCTGAATTTCCAACTGCAGGAGAGGGGGGCACGCCTAGTTCAAGCAACGCAAACATCTGCTAATTATAAGTTATACGCACTGGCGGGAGGCCCTCCCTTTCGTCCCGGTTTGATTCGGTCTGAAGGTGAGGGAAGCGCAATTGATGTGGAAGTGTGGACTATACCCCAAACGGAACTAGGTAGCTTTCTACAAGGGATTCCGCAACCGCTAGGTTTAGGCAAAGTGGAATTAGCGGATGGCCGTTGGGTGATAAGCTTTATCTGTGAAGGTTATGCGATCGAAACGGCTGAAGATATAACTCATCATGGTGGCTGGCGTAACTATATGCTTGCTAAATGAGCTGATAATCGATAGCTAAGCGTTAACGAAAATGACATGCCTAGTGCATGTCATTTTTTTATAAATCGATATTTGGGAGAGCTTATTTATTTTACGTGATATCTGAATAATACGAGGTTATCCAAAATAACATTGCTTGACCAAATAAATGAAGCGCCTGTCCCAGTAAATTTCTCACGGAAATTCATGTAGGCTTTTTTGTTATTAACACCGATCTCATCTTCCGTGAATTCTACGGATTTAGGCCAAGATAAATAGTTGTCGCTTGATTCCCAGTTTGATGGGATATCCCAATGCAATGAGTAGGTTTCAATATATTCATTGCGACCGCTGGTATCACAGGTTTTAGTCATACGTTGCTCGCCAACCTCTTCTACGCAGCTTAAGTCGTAAATTGGGGCTGTATAAAAGGTTTGGGCGGACCAGTCTGCATTGGTTTTAGTACCATCAGAGAAGCTTGCAATTAGCCCACCATCTCCAGGGAAAAAGCGTTTTCCGCGGTTATTCTCACTACCTAAACCTGAGTTTTCCTCCCAGTCGACAACTTTAATCGCAATGTTGTACGGCGTTTTAATTTTGAATCTTACAATATTGGAATTGAACGGTGTGAAAGGTACAGGATCAACACCAATGAGCTTGCCATTAATAAATAACTCAAAGTAATTATCAGCAAATATATAACCGGTAATGACCTCACCCTCTTGATCGACTTCAATGACGGGGACTGAAGATAGATCAACTTCAGCTAAGGAGCTGGGTACTACATTAGAGCACTCATCATAAAGATTGCTGGCAAATTTATCAGCTTCATATTGAACCTTAGCTGGTACCGTAAATGAGTGATCATTAATAGATTTTACACCTATAGGCGATAAACGAGATCGCCCATTCTCACAGCTAAATAAAGTTTGGGTTTTAACTTCAGCACCGCCTTTGATGACATGTGCTGCCCCTGAATATTCATTGCTGGCAGATATTGGGAAGCTTAATATGCTAAGTAATAAAAGTGATTTTATCGGTGTCTCAATCTTCATCGGGGGGGCCTTTACTTCAAAACGCTAATGGGGAATATCATATAGGAGATGGAGAGAGTGGAAAAATATTAATAGCGTTGTCTTTCTTTTTTTGTGAATAGGCTGATCTTAAACAATAATCGCTCACTCTGTGTTTTAGCTAAGCTTGATTGGCTTCCGATTGACTCACTATAATTTTTTCTTAGCTTGATGCTTTAAAGTATCAATGCCATTGGGTACTAAGCACCCCAATAAAGTAAGACTAAACCCGCACTAACAATAATGGCGCCGAGCAGTCGTTTCTGCCAATGATCCTTTTCATGGAAAACAAAGATAGAGAACAGAACCGCCAATATGATGCCCGCATTAGTAAAGGATACAACATGGGCCGCAGGCATTAAGCCCATGGCTCTCACCACGAGCGCATAAGAGGTGCCTATACAGCAGCCACCTAAAATTATATAAAACAGTGAAGGGCGTTCTGCCGGTACCCACCGCTTACTTTCACGATGTTGAATCAGCGTTAAGCCAATAAATGCGCATAAATAACCAATAGTGATAAAACCTAATTGTTCGGCAAAACCGGGAATATAAGCGACCGCCACTTTATCGCTTAACGAGTAAATACTAGTTCCAAGCGCCGCAGCAAATGTCCAAGGCAGTGCTTTTTTTGTATCTCCAACCTTAGAGGACGATCCCACAACCCAAAGTCCTACAACGCTTACCAAAATAGCAAACAGCTCAAATGGACTAAAGCTGTTGCCAAAGAATAGGAAAGACCATAAAGCAATTAATAAAGGTGAGCTACGCGCCAGTGGGTAAACTAAAGAGACAGGCGCATAGTGGTAGGCGCGCCGTAAAGAGACGAAGTAGAAAATATTAGCGCATGCAGTTACCGCCATAGCGGCGACTAAAGGCCATTCCCATTGAGCATTGAGAATAAGATGCCAAAGTGCAAAAGGTCCCAGTATGACGCAGTGGGAAAGTAGCCCCCACCAGAGGTAATTTGCGCGTGAATTAACGTGGCGTGCCAGCAAGTTCCAAGTCACATGCATAATGACCGACAGCCCGATTAACACATAAGGGTTATCCATTATTCCCAAAACCTATCCCTTCGATATAATATTTTTTATTTTTGACAGTATCATCCCCCTAGTATTTTCAGCAATAGGCAAAAGTGACAGAATCATTTTGCTCCCACGCAGAGCATGGGAACGAGGAGGAAAGCTTTTAGTGCTTAATGGGCGAAGATCTTATCGCCTTTTTGATCAATGAGGCTTTTCGCTTTTTGATGCGTCAGTGTTATACAGTTTTGCTTATCCGCAACACGGTCAATTAAGGTATAGCTACGGTGCTTATCTTTTTTGCTGATGACTGCATGCAACCGATAACGCCCAAACTCCTCTTCGGGAAGCGCAGCAATGGTGTAGCCTTTATAACGAATGGCGCCATCCGGCAGAGGTGAAAACAGAGATTTAATTGACCCAAGTAGACTCATAACGATGCTCCTATATTTTATTGTTTTCGACACTATGAGCATTGTTAGAGAAAAGTGGAATAACCTCAGTACCAAATGACTACTTTTTATACAATTGGATATAGACTTAAGTTGCAGTGTTTCTGTCTCGTATCTCGTTACCACGCTCGGCGTGGTAATTAACAACAATGCTTCCTGATAACATATTTACTTGCTCTAAACGAAAAATGGGCCGTCAGGCCCATTTTTTAATTTCAACGCCATTGTAAACATTTTCCTAATTTATCCGGAGATGTTTTCACAATCTTTATTGAAATTCACAATCTTTATTGTAAACCGACAGATAAATTACCCTTCAGCGTAATCCTCTACCGGAAGGCATGAGCAAAATAGGTTGCGGTCGCCGTATACGTTGTCGATACGGTTAACGGTTGGCCAGATTTTGCTGTCTTTTAGGCGTTTAACAGGGAAGGCGGCTTGAGCCACGCTGTATGGGCGATCCCAGTTTGGGTCGATAAGATCTTCCAGTGTATGAGGCGCATGTTTTAGCGGGTTATTCTCCGCGTCCATTGTGCCATCTTGCACTTGGCTGATCTCTTCGCGAATGGTGACCATTGCTTCGATAAAACGATCCAACTCTGCTTTAGATTCAGATTCGGTTGGCTCGATCATTAAAGTGCCTGCCACAGGGAACGACATAGTTGGGGCATGGAAACCAAAGTCCATTAGACGCTTAGATACATCTTCCTCAGTGATACCTGATAGCTCTTTTAGCGGGCGTATATCAATGATGCACTCGTGGGCAACACGATCATTACGGCCTGCGTAAAGAACAGGGTAGTGCTTGCCTAGTTTCTTCGCTAAGTAGTTAGCGTTTAGGATGGCATTTTCCGTAGCTGCACGAAGGCCGGTGCCGCCCATTAAGGCGATATAGACCCAAGAGATTGGTAAAATTGATGCGCTACCCCAAGGGGCTGCGGAGACTGCGCCATTTTCAGGGTTTGGCCCTTCAATCGGTTGTACTGGGTGGTTGGCAACAAAGGGTGCTAGGTGCGCTTTAACACCGATAGGTCCCATACCTGGGCCACCGCCGCCATGAGGAATACAGAAGGTTTTGTGTAGGTTCATATGGGATACATCGGCACCAATCGCTGCGGGCTGGCTGATCGCCACCTGTGCGTTTAGGTTAGCGCCGTCCATGTACACTTGTCCGCCGTTCTCATGGATGATGTCGCATATCTCACAAATACTTTCCTCATATACACCGTGTGTAGATGGGTAGGTAATCATTAGGCAGGCAAGGTCATCTTTATGTTGTTCCGCTTTAGCGCGCATATCCGCAACATCAACGTTACCTTTATCATCACAGCTAACCAGCACGACTTTCATATCAGCCAGGGCTGCAGACGCAGGGTTGGTACCGTGGGCAGAGGTTGGGATTAGGCAGATATTGCGGTGGTGATCGCCATTTGATTGGTGGAATTTACGGATAGCCAGTAGGCCGGTATATTCCCCTTGAGCGCCGGAGTTAGGCTGCATGCAGATGGCATCAAACCCTGTGATCGCTTTTAGCTGATCTTCCAGTTCATCAATCAGTTGTTTATAGCCCTGTGCTTGATCAATCGGTGCAAAGGGGTGTAGTTGACCAAATTCAGGCCAAGTCACTGGGATCATCTCTGCGGTTGCGTTGAGTTTCATGGTGCATGAACCTAACGCGATCATGCTGTGCGTGAGGGAGATATCTTTGTTTTCCAGTTTCTTAAGGTAGCGCAGCATCTCAGTTTCACTGTGATAGCTGTTGAAAACGGGGTGCTGAAGGATCGCTGATTCACGTACCAGCGCAGCAGGTATAGAGTTAGAACCCTTGGCTGTTAGGTCGGCATCTATCGCTTCAATATCAAGCCCATGGCCTTCACCTAAAATGCAGTTCCATAAGGTATTGATAATTTCACGGTTCGTGCATTCGTCACAGGTCATGCCTAATTGCGTGTCGCTAACCTTGCGTAGGTTAATACCTGCATCAAGGGCTGCTTGATAGACCGTTTCTGCGTTGTCTACTTCCAGTGTAAGGGTATCAAACCAGCTGTTATTTAGCAGCTTAACGCCTTTGGACTGTAGGCCTTTTGCGAGGATATCGGTTAGACGGTGGATACGGCTTGCAATGGTTTTAAGACCGTCTGGGCCGTGGTAAACCGCGTAAAACGAGGCCATATTGGCCAGCAGTACTTGCGCAGTACAGATATTTGACGTGGCTTTCTCGCGGCGAATATGTTGTTCACGGGTTTGCATCGCCATACGTAGGGCTTTATTACCGCGGGCATCGATAGAAACACCGATAATACGGCCGGGTACAGAACGTTTGTAAGCATCACGGGTTGCAAAGTAAGCCGCATGTGGGCCACCGTATCCCATAGGTACACCAAAACGTTGAGCACAACCAAATACCACGTCAGCACCAAGTTCGCCGGGTGATTTAAGTAGGACTAAGCTCATGATGTCTGCCGCTGCACAGAACAGCGCTTTCTTCGCGTGTACTTTTTCAACCAGTTCTGCGTAGTCGTTGATGTCGCCTGTTGTGCCAGGGTACTGAACTAATACACCAAAAAATTCATGTTGATCGACCAGTTCAGCTACATCACCTACAACTACGTCATAACCGAGTGGTTCGGCGCGGGTTTGTATAACGCTGATATTTTGTGGGTGTACGTTTTTGTCAACGAGGAAGGTATTTGCCTTTTTCGCTTTTGACATACGTTTACACAGTGTCATCGCTTCAGCGGCCGCGGTTGCTTCATCAAGCAGAGAGGCGTTTGCTAGATCTAAACCGGTAAGGTCAAGAATCATGGTTTGGAAGTTAAGAATCGCCTCTAAACGGCCTTGGGATACTTCCGGTTGGTAGGGGGTATAGGCTGTATACCAACCCGGATTTTCCAATACATTACGTAAAATTACATTAGGCACGATGGTATCGGTGTAACCCATACCTATCATTGATGTGTGGATCTTATTCTTTTGGGCAACGGATTTAAGGTAAGCCAGAACTTCATCTTCGGTACGGCTATCATCAAGTGCGATCGGGGACGTTACTTTGATCGACTCGGGAACGGTCTGCTCTATTAACTGATCAAGGTCAGCTACACCCAGTTCGTCCAGCATAGCCTTTTGTTCTGCGGCAGAGGGGCCAATATGACGTGCGATGAACGCATCTTTTTGCTCCAGCGTAGATAGTGGAGTCTGATTCTGTAACGGCATCTTTTAATTACCTGTAATCAGTTGCTTATTTATTTAGAAAAAAGTGCTCAAAATTTGGGCTAATCATACCTGTTTTTTTCTATGCTTGTGAGAGGTAAACGACAAAAGTTTACTTTAGGAAACTTTTTTCTCTTATTCGGAACATTTCGGAATATTGTTGTTAAGGTCAATTTACGGCTTAAGTCTGCGACACTGTGTCACATCCCTTTTTTGACTCTGTTCTATTAGAATTCGCGCAATTTAGTTGTTTCTAATGAAAGTTTATTAAGGTGAACCTGTGAAAAAGAAAATTATATCGTTGATGGTGGCAGCGTCTGTCTCCCAATTGGCTCAGGCGGGCCATGAGTCTGATCAAAATATGGTTATTGAGATTAACCAAGGTTTACCTTCATTAGAGACAACGGTTAGTAAGTCTACTTCAGGTGTTAAAGCTTCGCCTGTATCCGATGGTGGTGAGCTACTACAAAGTATTACCGGTGTGTCGGCTGTGCGTATGGGCGGGCGAGCATTAGATCCAGTGATTCGTGGTCAGAAAGAAACTCAGTTAAATATTTTATTGGACGGTGGTTATATTCATGGTGGCTGTCCAAACCGTATGGATCCGCCAACCGCTTATACCTCCGTTGATAGTTATGATCGTGTAACGGTAATAAAAGGTAACCGCACTGTGATTTATGGTGGCGGTGGTTCAGGCGGTACGGTTTTGTTTGAACGTGATTGGCCGATGATTGATGAGAAAGGTTATAACGCGGATATTTCAGGTAGCTATCGTGGAAATGGTGAGCAGTGGGAGCTAGGTGCAGATATTAAGGCGGGTAATGATGATGGTTATATCCGCTTTATTGCTCATGAAGGTGAATCTGAAAATTATGAGGATGGTGCGGGTAACGAAGTTGAGTCTAAATATGACAGCCAATCAAATGCGATTTTGGCGGGAATTCGTTTAGGTGAAAATACAACGTTACAAGCGAGCTTTGAAAAAGTTGATGAGGAAGATGTACTTTTCCCCGGCGCACAGATGGATAGTCCTTATGCCGATGCGGAAAATTCGCGTATCAAACTTGAGCATCAATTTACGCAAGGGGCATTGCGTCAATTAAAAGTAGAAGCGTATAAATCGGATGTTATCCATTTAATGGAAAACAGTATGATGGGTGTACCATCAAGTTCTGATACAGAGGGTATGCGTATTGTTTTAGATGCGAATGCCGCTGATATTGATTGGACCTTTGGTGCAGATATTCAAAACAATGACCGTACCGCAGTTGGCTATATGAAGATGAACGGTATGGCTGCGTTTAGTCAGTGGCCGGGTGTCTCTATTGATCAAACGGGTTTGTTTGTTGAGGGCGAAAAAGCCCTAACCCGTGATGATGTGCTCAAAGCTGGTGTACGTTATGACCGCGTAGAAGCATCAGCTTCTAGAGCTGGTGAAACCTTTGGTATGACGACGCCTGCGTCTCAGTATACTGCGATAAATGGTACGACTGAGATCGATAGTAATGAAAATAATGTAGGTGGTTTTGCTTCTTGGACGCATCGTTTAAATGAGCAATATACTATTGAAACAACGTTCTCTCGTAGTGTTCGTACAGCTGATGCAACAGAACGTTATATTGCTAAAACCAGTGGTACGCCTTGGATCGGTAATCCTCAGCTAGACCCTGAAAAACACCACCAATTAGAAGCAGTATTGGCCAGTGATCAAGGTGATTTGAACTGGACATTAACGGGTTGGTATAACCGTGTTGATGATTATATTTTACGGTTTAAATCAGGCGGTACTGAACAGTATAAAAACGTTGATGCTACCTTGTACGGGTTGGAAGCCGGGCTCTCATACAAACTAACAGATACACTAGAGTTTGGGTCTTCTCTTGCTTGGTTGGAAGGTGAAAATACAACCGATGACACAAACCTATCGCGCATCTCTCCACTTGAGTTGAACACATCACTTAATTACCAGAAGCAGCAGTGGAAAGCGGGTGTTGAATGGAAGCTAGTCGCTCAGCAAAATGATGTGTGTTTAAGTAGCGATGCTTGTGGTGGACAGGACGTACGTAAAACACCCGGTTATGGGCTCGTTAATTTGCACGGAGAGTATACGGCCAGCAATGGTTTTGTGGTTGCTATGGGTGTAGATAACCTGTTTGATAAGGACTATACATTGCATGAAAGCCGTGATTATCTGCTAGATACTGATCCTGTACAGGTTGCTGAGCTGGGTCAAAATATCTGGGTTAAAGTTAGCGCTCATTTCTAATTAGTCTAACTAGACGCTGCAATATACTGGATCAGGTCGTTGGTATTTACGAGCTGATCCAGCCTCTCTCCTTTATCTATTTTGCCTGTGACTTCGCGCTATATACTGTATGAGTAGCTTAGGCTGAGTGAGCCAAAAGAGTGCCCCTCATCTTGTGCTTTAAATTCTCGACTGCGATGCACCTGCGCAAATGAAATTTTCCAGCCATGGTAAAGAGCTGCAATACCGAAGGCTGTTTCACCGACAAGGTTTTCTTTGTCTATAGAGTGACTATCGCGGAAGGTGTTTCCATCTAAGAAAATATCTTGGACTACCCAACGGCCATCCATAGATATAAAAGCATGTACCCCGAGGTTATGATTACGGCTGCCTCGCTGATAACGTCCATCGCCTAACCCCGGCGCGCTATTATCACCGCCGCTACGTAAGGCCGATGTGCCAAAATCTTGTGGCAAGTTCCAACCAAATCTTAGTTCAGCACCGGCATTGAGGTAGGTTGCAACATTACCTAAGCTGCCACCGCCATGGATGATAGTATCGTATTCAAAAAAAGGGGAAAGTTGCCCTTTTACTATACGATTTTTGTGTTCGTAGACTAACTGAAAGCCGGGTTCGTTCTTGAGCTGATTATCCCAGCCTTTAAATTTTTCAAAGCCGCGAATGTCATGGATAAAGTCTTGTGCTTCTTGTCCTAAGGCGAGAGGACCGACAATACCTAAATTAAGCTCAGCCGTATTCATCCTGTTTTTTGTTCGGCTATGGTAAGCCAAACCACCATATAACCAAGCGGCATAAGGGCGATCATTAGGGTCAACACTGGTACGATCAATATCTTGGGGTGTATATATCTGCTGCCCAACGCTAATAACCACGTTGCGTTGTAGTTGATTGGACGTTTTATCGCTTGGGTCAAATAGAGGAAGGTATGGGGTGATACCTCTGACCCAACTAGGAAGCCTCTCATCATTGAGATAATCATTCACATTAGGTGAAACCCAAGAGGCCCGTACACCATTAGTGTAGTCTTGATCGGTTTCAGCAAATAGATCATTTTCAAAATATAGATTTAAGGTCCAAGGCGCCTTGGATTCTGCTAAAGCTGCCTGCGTTGTGAGTAATAAAAAACAGGTAGCAGATGCCACGCGTGGAGTAAGTGTCACAGAAATAGCCCTTTGTTTTTTGTACGGCGGGTTAGAATCTTCCAACTGATCACAAAAAGTGCGACAAATAAGATTAAGCATTGTTCGGCCGTCCCTAAGCCAATAAGGCTTATCTGTTCCACGGGACATTGGATCGCTGCATTGATCAGTTCTGCTAGTTTACCATTAATCGATTTTTGTTCACTTAAAAGTAGTTCTATAGGCTGTTCGCAGGTGGCTGGGCTCAAGGTTGAGCTAATGGAGTGTTTCCATAAATGGTAGCTGGCTAAGGTTATGCCTGTAGCAGATAGCAGGGTATTAAGTGTTCCATAAAACCGCTGTCCGAAGGTCTGTGGATTGTGAATTAAAGCCATAAAGAAGAGTAGGGCGTTGATTAAAACTAAGAGCTTTGAAATAGACACCAGTGGGCTGCTGGTATGGGTTATAGGGTCTTGTAGGCTATAGATCGCATAGATAACGGCGGTTAAGCATAATATAAAGCCTAAGAAGTTAAAGCGGCGATAGATGGGGTCTGTAGTACTCATCTTACTCTCTTTAAGTGTTCTACGAACAAGAGCATCTTATATAGAGCGGTTCTTGTTCGTAGAGGTGTAGATACGCCGGTTATTTCTTTTGCCAATTACCGTTTTGAAGCTGGATATATTGTCCAGCAGGTGTACGTTGCTGTAGACGTTGCCCCATACGGATTTCAAAAACGGATCTTTCTACGCCCGCTTTAGCTGCACGTTTTGTATAGGCTTCGCGGCGTTTATTGTTGATATTATCGACGAGGCTACGTAGGCCAGCAGAGGGTGTGGAGGTAACAACACCAATATATCCGTTGCTTCTCTCCCCGATCAACCCCTGTGATTTGGCGTCATCCATAGAAATCGCCCAAACGGGTGTCGCTATAATTGAGAGCATGAGTGCGAATAGCGCTATAAAATTACGTAGGTTTAACTGTTTCATCACTTAAGCTCCCTTAAAAAATATCGCTGTTTTCAGATAGAAGATCATCAATCTCTCGATCAACTTTAACAAGAATTTCATGTTCTATCTTAACATTAAGATTAATTGTGATGGGTTCGCTAGGAACGGCGACTTCAACACGGGGTGAACATCCGCTAACACCAGCTAACGCAATCAAAAGCGCCATGGGTGGAAGTAAAGAAGTTAGTTTCATGATCGTTCCTCAATAGTAGCTTACTTATAACTTAAGTCTTAATTGCCTTAACGATAACGCTTCTCAATTGTTCTCGTCAATTTATCTGCGAATTGAAGTGTTTTAAGTAGTTTGGGAATGTTTTCCTCAACGTTAATGGTAAAGTCGATGGGGTGGCCGTTATGCCAATCTGGATTACTACCTTTTAGGCGAGTTGTTAGTAACGCAGTGCCATCGGGTTCATAATTAAGTTGAATATTTAATAACTCAAAGTGGAAGTTTTCTAAAGCGTCTATTGCTGTTTTTAGACCAACGTTAGTGGCTGCGTAAGCTGCAACCGAAGCGCTTGGTGAAAATATTATTTTCCCTCCAGGCGCTAAACTAAGTAGCTTGCCATTATTGACGCTTATTTCGCCATCTTTGTAACGTAAGGGAAAACTACCAGAGAGTTTTCCTTCTCCTGATAATCCCTGTTGCTGTTCAAGTTTAAGTACTTCGCCCAAATCAAGCTGTTCAATATCAAGTTGTGTTGCTAGGTCTGGGTTTAACGGATCAAACTCCAGATCCTTTACTTTTATACGTCCACCGAGTATTTCAGCGGTAAGCGTTTTTAAAGAGACGAGATCACGCCTTTTGCTACGCTCTTGCGTGTAGCTGTAATTTGTACTGACCTTTGTGATCTCAATGCCATTTGTAACCTTTCCTAGCTTAATGTTGCCTGTATCAGTTAAGCGTCCAGAGGGGGTAAGTGCTGTTTTGGAATCCAGATCTAGTTGTTCAATAAGTGATTCGCCCCAGCCAATTGTCGCTGTTCGGATGCTCGTGTTGGCATTGATTGATAGTTGGTTGTTTTTAAATTGACCACTACCCTTATGAAAAAGGCTGCCTGCTTTAAGGCTAAGTTCTGCTGGTATAGTGAAATATTTCCGCAGGGGCGTGTCGACTGTCGCTAAGCTGATAGGTTTAATTTCCCAGTTAAAGCGGCTGTTGAACGTTGTTATATCTGTTGCTGTTGTACCATTTATGACGACAGGTAAGTCTGGTGAGCTGAGTGTGTAGTTATGACTGAGTTGTTGTTTGCTTAGTTTGAATTCGGTTGACAGATTGATTAGCGGTTGCTGCTTTTTTTGTAGTTGTATATCGACCTTTTGAAGTTCTGCATGGCCTTGTAGATCTCCCTGCATTACGTCTAGTTTCTGCAGATTTAAATTAAGCTCCAGCGGCGCTATAGCTATATCAGGTAAGTTTATCGACGTGGTATTGATCTTGAGTTTCAACGGTTGTATTTGTGGCGATAGGGGAGCTTTCAATGTTTCTTTTGCAAGGTTTAAATCTACATCAACTGTATTTTGAAACTGGATGTTGAGCTTTTGAATAGGCTGGCTTAAGGCCGCATGATTGATATTGAGCAGGGTGAGCGTGCTTGTTTTATCGATGGATGCCTTTAAGTGACTGAGCGAAAAATTTATATGCCCATTAAGTTCAGCTTTCGCTTGCTCGATCTCTGGTGTCGGGTTAACAACGCTTAGGTTCGCATTTATCTGTTGCTGCGTTTGTATACTGCCTAGAAGGGCGTCAGGGGTGAACTGGGTGCGTAGTGGGAAGTTGGTAATTCCTTGGGTTTTAAGTTGACCATTGATTATTAAAGGGTTCTCTGCGCTACGCTGTTTAGCAATGGTGCTGGTTAGTGTGGGGAATAGTTTGTTTTTCCAGCGCTGTAATCCCGCGACATCTATATGCTGGGTTGAATTCAATTGGAGTTGGTCGGTATAAGAAAGTGCGCCATCTATAGTGATAAATGGATTATCATTTTCCAGAAGCCGTAGGTAAAAATGGTTATCGTAACCGAGTTTTAGATCGCCCCAGCCTAGGTTTTTATTGTTGCGGTAGTGCTTTACGCGGCTATAGAGTTCTTCGCCATCAAAAAGTAGCGCACCGCTAAAACGCCAATCAGCCGTATCGGAGGGGTAATCTAGGTTGAGATTAAGCTCGCCAACTTGGATAAGATCTACAGGTATTTTTTTGAACCATTGCTGAGGTAGACGATTACTTAAATCGATAAGGTCGTTGCTCTCTTCTGTTTCAATACTGTCCGTTAAATAGGTGATGGTAATATCCGATTTTGGCAGTTGGATTAAGCTAAGGCGCTGACGTAGATACAGATCGACAGGGTTAAAACGCAGTAGGATATTTTCTGTTGAAAGGGTGATCTGTTTGCCGGTTTGGTTTTTTTGCAATTTGAGCTTTTCTATTCGCAGTGAATCCCAGCTTGGAGGCTCCATAACTAACTCAACATGGGAAAACTCTTGCTTTTGTAACCAGTGTTCAAGCCCTTTTTGGGCAAGTATCGGCGAAAGAAAGTATAGAGCGATGGGCAGAAGTAAAAGAAATGTCAGACTAGAAGACAGTAGCCACCAAAATAGCTTAGCGCGCTTTCGCATACCGCCTCCATTTTATTAAAAGAGTTATTAGGCTGATTCGAGTTCTAAATCGTACAGTCTTTCGACTGCATCTTTTAGGTGGAATATAATATCGGTGTATTGATCGCTATCATTCTCGATATCAATGTCGCCGAGTCTATCAGCGGTTTCTTCTAATGATTCACCACGGTTATCGATTCCCTTGTCACCCAATAGCCAATACATTAGGCCGTAGATCTCTTTAACTGAACCTACTTGATCTAAGTCTTCAATGATTTCATCACGTAGTTTAATTAAGAGTGGCATTAAAGGGGCGCTGTTGTCAGTTTCTAAATAGAGATCTAAAAGTTCAGCGGCGGTTGAGATCGCATAATCTTCTGAGTTGATCATGGTGAGACCCCCGTCTATTTTTTCTAGAGAGGGGATATCGGTTTGATAGCTTTTAATTAAATACGACATTAGCGAATTTTCCTCACCACATTCATTCCATCTCTTACGGTAAGGAATAGGTTTTCAACATTAGGGTCTGTGGCAATCTCTTTGTTTAGATCAACCAGTACATCATCTATATCTGATTCGGGTTGTAATACCTTACCTGACCACAGCATATTGTCTAAAACAATAAGTCCGCCTGGGCGAGTCATTTCTAGCACTTTATGGTAGTAATTTAGGTAGTTACGTTTATCGGCATCAATAAAGGTAAAGTCTAACTGAATGTCGAGAGTCTCTATAGTTTCCAGCGCTTTACCAAATATAACTTCAATTTTATGACCGTGAGGGCTGCGGTCAAAAAAGGTCTGTGCAAACTCTATGGCACGTGGATTGGTTTCACAGCAGATTATTTTGCCATCTTCAGGCATACCCTCAGCAATTGAGAGTGCTGAGTAACCGGTAAACATGCCAATCTCTAATACATTTTTTGGCTGGTGGAGCTGAGCTAATAATTTAAGTGTACGCCCCACTAGACGGCCCGATAGCTTTTGCGGCCAACCCATATTTTTATTAGTTTCATCAATTAACTCCTGTAAAAGCTCAGGTTCAGGAGTTGTACTTTGAAAGGCATAATCTTCAACGGCTTCGTTTACCAGAAATTCCACGTATATCTTCTCTGTCTATGGCTTTTCAGCCCTTAATATCACTTTACTGGCCCAGACATTTAGCAGGGGACTGCCGTCAACAGGGCTCAATTCAAATTGGCAGATAATAATATCACTTTCTGGGCACTGCTTGATAATGGCTTTTGCATTGGCAGGGGCTGGGCGGCAGCCTGTTTTTGGCGGCGTTCCTACAGCATACAGAGACCAGTGCAGAAGTTGCTTATATTGATCGAGGGTATCGCAGACGGTATAGCTGTCATCAATAACGCGATAGGCGGGAGTAGACTCAGAATATATGGGCAGTGGTAGCAAGAGAAAAAGCCATAAGAGCCTGCTTGCTTTTAGCATAAAAGTTCCTCTAGAGCATTAATTGGCGTATTCATTATAGAGCGCTGAGTGGTAGAAAGCCTGATCGATTTTTACATTTATGGCTTGTGCTTTTGTATCCGTACAAACAGTCAGTTAACAGCTATAGATAAAAGCCTTACAATGCGGTCTGATTTATTACTTTTATGGAGTACCGGCGTGCCTATTATTGATCCACTGATTATTTTCTTAGTGACAGGAGTTGTTTCTATGTCTGCTGCATTGAGTGCAGGGGCGTTAAATAAACTGTCTGAAGAGGAGAAACCCCCGTTTGCGAGTACGCGTAACGGTATGGTGACTATTGTTATGTTGGGCAATATTGCAGCCCTAACTCTTGTTTTCTCTGCTGCTTACGGATTTATCAATTTGGAATGGTGGATCGCATTACTTTGTGTCTTTATCTCCTTCCCTGTTGTTCATGTCATAGTGATTCAACAGATGTTTGGTGAATTTAAGGCATTAATGTTGACCTCGCCTTTAGTTATTCTTTCTATCCCTGTTTTATATTTATATTGGTAATTTAATGATGCCATCGCTAACACAGCTTGATGTAGGAAGTTTGTTAATAGGTACTGTAGCTGGGTTGGTTGTGGCGTTTGTTGTTGCCAAATTAATGTTTTCTTCGTTGCGCCGTCAATTGAGTGAGCGTAATGATCAGTTAGAACAAACGCTTCTGCAAGCTCAAGGGGCACTAGAAATTGAGCGACAGGAGCATATTCAGCTTAAATCTGAGTTTCAGCAACTGAATGAACGTTATCATGGCTTGGATATGCAGCGGGCTCGGTTAGAGGAGCGTTTGGCCTATATAGAACCTTTGCTAGACAACTTAGTGACAGAAAAAAACAAATTAGAAAAAAAGTTGGAACAAACTGTTTTCCAGTTATCAGATCGTTGTGAAGTGGTTGCGGAGTTGGAAACGCGTTTAGATGCAGAAAGAGAGGCGCAAGCAGAGAAACTAGCGACATTAGAAAAAGCGCGCGAGCAGTTAAAGCAAGAATTTCAAAATCTGGCCAACCGTATTTTTGATGAAAAAGCCCAGCGTTTTTCTGAGACGAGTAAAGAAAACTTAGGCCATCTCTTAACCCCCTTACGTGAGCAGCTTGGCGATTTTAAGCGCCGTGTCGAAGATGTGTACGATAAAGAAACGAAAGACAGACAAGCCTTATACACACAAATTAGCCAGCTGAAACAGCTTAATCAGCAGATGAGTGAAGATGCGGTTAACCTTACGAATGCCTTAAAAGGCGAGAGTAAGACCCAAGGGAACTGGGGTGAAGTCATCTTAGAGAGAGTCCTAGAAGAGTCCGGCTTACGCAAAGGGAGTGAGTTCGAGTTACAGGTAAATGCATCACAGGAGGGTAAGCGCTACCAGCCAGATGCAATTATCCATCTACCTGATGGTAAAGATGTGA
Source organism: Neptuniibacter sp. 2_MG-2023 (assembly GCF_030547495.1). Taxonomy (NCBI): domain Bacteria; kingdom Pseudomonadati; phylum Pseudomonadota; class Gammaproteobacteria; order Oceanospirillales; family Oceanospirillaceae; genus Neptuniibacter; species Neptuniibacter sp. 2_MG-2023. Next base: position 75,534 of record NZ_JAUOQC010000002.1, read on the forward strand.
TTGTGGATTCTAAAGTCTCTTTAACTGCTTACGAGCAGTATTGCTCTGCCGATACATCTAAAGGTGAGAATGGCGCAAGGCAGCGTTTTTTAAGGGAGCACCTTCTGTCGATACGGGGCCATATTAAAGGCTTGAGTGATAAGGCTTACCAAACGCTAGAAGGTGTTCGCTCCCTTGATTTTGTACTGCTGTTTGTTCCTATCGAAGGCGCGTTTCTATTGGCTTTAGAGAAAGAACCGAATCTTTTTAAAGAAGCTTTTGACCGAAATATCATGTTAGTTAGTCCATCCACATTGATGGTTACGCTACGTACAATTCATAATATTTGGCGTTATGAGCATCAAAATCAAAATGCGAAAGAGATCGCACAGCGGGGTGGAGAGCTGCACGATAAGTTTGTCGGCTTTGTTGAATCTATTGACGATATAGGGCGTAACCTTCATAAAACTCAACAGGCTTTTGATACAGCTCATAAACGTCTTAGCAGTGGGCGAGGTAATTTAGTGAATCAAGTGGCTATGTTGCAAAAGCTGGGAGCTGAAGGGAAGAAAAAACTCAGTTCCGATCTATTGGCGCGGGCATCAGAAACGGATCAGTAATGAAATCAATCATTGGTTACGGCTCGCTCTTGTCTGAAGGCTCTGCTCGGGAAACGGTACCGAGTCTAGAAAACTTTCGCATTGTGGAAGTATCAGGTTATAAACGAGTTTTTAATAAGGTTGGGGTGGTTTTCTTTAGCCGCCACAATGCCACGGCGGATTCACAAGAGATTGCTTGCTGTTCTACGCTTGAAGCTAGGGATTCAACGATCATCTGTTCACAGTTTGAATGTAGTGATGATGCTTATCATGCGCTCTATGAGCGAGAGCATCGTTATGATTGGTTAGAAGTCGATACGTTTCATCCCGAAGAGGGAGTGTCGAGAGGCTTTATGTGCACGACCAATACAGATACTGCATATAGGCAAACTAAATGCGCCTCTGAGCAGGAATATTATGAGCGTGTCGGCCAATACTACAGTGGCCAATTATGGCGTAATGACATTTTGCCTTTCCCCCGTTATTTAGCTTTCTGCTTGCAAGCTGCTGAGGGGCAAGGTGCCGAAGTGCTCGATAACTTTTTAGACTCTTCCTTTCTTGCGGATGGGAATACCTCCATAAGAGCCTACCTGAAAGAAGCGCCCCATCTTGAAAACTGGCGCGAAATGGATACGGGTTATAGTTACCGTCGTTAAGTGCTGTCCTTGTAGTAGATCTTAGTTCTCTTCGTCTTGATGGCTACGGCATAAGAGTGAGCTATTTCTATTGTGTTGGCGGGACTCGCCTTGTGCTTCTAGAGCTGAACGAGTGTGTATTGGGCTAACTCAGATCCTTTTTACCTGCGTTACTGTGATGGAATGCTCCGACCTATTGCCTGAAAAAGTGGTGTTTTTATCGGCAAACTGAAACTGATTCATAGTTAAAAACCGGAATTAAAATTTAATTTAAGCGTCCTTCAATTTTTTAAAAAATAATCAAAACCTAATTTTGATAATTACGCGAATATTCAATATTTAAATTTGATATTTACGTGAATAATCAAATTTAGATTTTGATCTCTACTAGATTATTCAAAAATTGATTTTGATTTGTTGTTAAAATATCAATATTAAATTTTGATTTTTAATATATTTTTAACCTGTTGAATAAGCAGTGTATATTTATTGTACGATTTTGTTTTATCTGTTTAGATTGCGCTAGTGTTTTGAAATATTTGAACTTTTTTCCTAATATATATTTTTGTTTGGCCGATAAGTAAAATAGAGTGAATTTATTGCGATGCTTTATAGATATAAAATAAAGAGTCAAAATATAAAAAAATTCATCGAAAATAGGTTGGTTTATTAATGGTAATAAGTGAAAATAAGGCAGCCTATAATTAATGTACGGCGTGTGAATATGGTAGCTAACTCAAATATGATTGTTGCACTCGATATTGGTACCTCCAAAGTGGTTTGTTTGGTTGGGGAAGTTAATGTCGACAGTACAATTGATATTGTTGGAATTGGATCCCATCCCTCAAAAGGTCTTAAAAAGGGGGTGGTGGTCAATATCGAGTCCACGGTGAGCTCTATTCAGCGTGCGGTCGAAGAAGCTGAATTGATGGCTGGCTGTAAAATCCATTCTGTTGCTGTTGGGATTGCGGGTAATCATATTAGTAGTTTGAACTCACATGGCATTGTTGCTGTGAGAGATGGTGAAGTAACCGAGTTTGATCTAGAGCGGGTAATTGATGCCGCACGGGCTGTTGCTATTCCTGCCGATCAAAAAATTCTACATATATTGCCACAAGAGTATGAGATCGATAGTTCAGAGGGTATTCGTGAGCCTTTAGGCATGTCCGGTGTACGTTTGGAAGCCAAAGTTCACTTAGTAACGGGTTCTGTCAATGCCGCTCAAAATATAGAGAAGTGCGTCCGCCGTTGTGGTCTGGAAGTGGACAATGTTGTTTTAGAACAGTTGGCATCTAGTTACTCCGTATTGACGGAAGACGAAAAAGAACTAGGTGTATGCATGGTAGATATTGGTGGCGGTACTTCTGATATCGCCATTTTTACGGGTGGTTCTATACGTCATACGGCAGTGATTCCGATTGCAGGGGATCAAGTTACTAATGATATTGCAATGGCGTTGCGCACGCCTATGCAGCATGCAGAAGATATAAAAATTAAGTACGCCTGTGCATTGGCTCAGTTAGCCGCACCGGATGAAATGATTAATGTTCCAGGTGTAGGTGATCGTCCGGCACGGACTTTATCTCGTCAATCATTAGCTGAAGTTGTAGAGCCTCGCTACGAAGAATTATTCAATATGATTCAAGCTGAGCTTCGACGCAGTGGTTTCGAAGAGTTAGTGGCTGCGGGCATTGTGTTGACGGGAGGCACATCCAAGATGGAGGGTGCTGTTGAATTGGCTGAAGAGATCTTTCATATGCCGGTTCGCTTAGCGTCTCCTCAAGGTACGCGAGGAATGGAAGATATTTTAGGTAATCCTGTTTATGCAACAAGTATGGGGTTACTGCAGTACGCCTATGATGATCAAGGCGGAGAGTCTGGCGCTCAATTAGCTGAGGTAGAAGTGATTGAGCAGCAAGCGAGTATGTTGAATAAAATGAAAACATGGTTTCAAGGTAATTTTTGAAACCCTGTTTATTAAACGGATGAATCATTAAATAAACGCTAAGTAATTAAAATAAGCGTAAAAACTGGAAGGAGATCGGTATGTTTGAGTTAGCGGATAATATTCCTCAAAGCGCCGTAATTAAAGTAATTGGTATTGGTGGTGGCGGCGGTAACGCTGTACAGCACATGGTTAATTCTGAAGTTGATGGTGTTGAGTTCATCTGTGCAAACACGGATGCGCAAGCATTAGATAACATGCACTCGAAAACAGTTATTCAGATCGGTGGTGAGTTGACCAAAGGTTTGGGTGCGGGTGCAAACCCTGAAGTAGGTCGTCATGCAGCGATTGAAGATCGTGAACGTATCGGCGAAATGCTTGAAGGGGCCGATATGGTTTTTATCACTGCCGGTATGGGTGGCGGTACAGGTACAGGTGCTGCACCTATTATTGCTGAAGTGGCCAAAGAGATGGGAATCTTAACGGTCGCTGTTGTGACAAAACCTTTTTCTTTTGAAGGCCGTAAACGCCTTAAAATTGCTGATGAAGGGATTAATGAGCTTAAAGAGAATGTAGATTCTCTTATCATTATTCCAAATGAAAAATTACTGCCAGTGCTAGGTAAAAATACTAGCCTGCTTAATGCCTTCAATACGTGTAATGATGTTTTGAAAGGTGCTGTACAAGGTATCGCTGATCTTATTATCCGTCCGGGTATGATCAACGTCGACTTTGCAGATGTCCGTACCGTTATGTCTGAAATGGGCATGGCGATGATGGGTAGCGGTAGTGGCCGTGGTGAAGATCGTGCAACAGAAGCGACTGAAGCTGCGATTAAAAGCCCCTTGCTTGAAGATGTGGACCTGAAGGGGGCGAGTGGTATTTTGGTTAATATCACCGCGGGTCTTGATCTTAGTTTGGGTGAGTTCTCAGAAGTGGGTAATATTGTTGAAGAATACGCTTCTGAGAACGCTACTATCGTTGTCGGTACAGTAATTGATCCAGAGTTGACTGATGAATTAACAGTCACTGTTGTTGCAACAGGTCTTGGACGTGCAGGCCAGCAACAGGTGGATGTGGTTAATACAGGTACTGGACGTGCTTCCGCTGTAGCTGCTGCTTCAGGCGCTGTTTCTGATTTTGATCAGCTGGAACTACCTGCGGTTATGCGTTCAGCACGCAAAGATAGCGCTCAAAGACAGAAAGCAGAACCGATTGAAATACATAGAGAGATAGAACAGGAACAGCCTGTTCTGCAAAAGACAGGTACGGATGACATGGAGTTCTTAGATATTCCAGCATTCTTACGTCGTCAAGCGGACTAAGTTAATTAAGTCTACTTGATAGTTTTATACCTTCCAGGTATTACTTTGGCCCAGTTTTAAGCTGGGCTTTTTTTCTTCTCCTGTTAGTTAGCACTCCTCTTTTAATTTAATCCTCCAGTGACTTTAGAAAATATGATCGTTGTATCTAGGCATTAATCGATTTATTTTCTCTTTTCTTGCACCGTCTAATCCGTTTATTTTGCGACAAATACCCGAAGATCAAATGATCACTGAATTTTTCCGTTAAATACCTTGCGGATAGGGGAGTCTATGTTACAATTCGCGCCGCGTTGATGAGCAGCTTTATGCCGCACTCAATGCAGGATGGTCAGGTGTCCGAGTGGCCGAAGGAGCACGCCTGGAAAGCGTGTATACCGCAAGGTATCGAGGGTTCGAATCCCTCCCTGACCGCCATCTATTAAAACGAAAAAGCCTTGCTTAGCGCAGGGCTTTTTTGTGTCTAGCTCGTGGCGTTCGCTTTGGCTTCTCTTACTGTTTCAAAGTTTCTTCAAGTAGTTCCAATCGATCTTGTCCCCAGAACTGTTCGCCATTAAGTAGATAAGAGGGAGCGCCTAACACACCGGCGTTAATGGCGTCATTGGTGTTGCTTGTGTAGATCTCTTCAATGGCTTGGGATTGTGCGCTAGCGAGTAGTACATCCGCATCAATATTGTGTGCCTTGAGTATCTCTCTGAGGGTGCTTTCATCGGCAATGTCTTTTTCGTGTTCCCAGCAGGCGGCTAAAATCTGGCCAATGACTGCTCCGGCTTCTGCCCCTGAGGCTTGAAGCGCAATAATGCACTTGTCAGCTAAAACGGGGCTGGTTGGGAAAAAGCTTGGCTGCTTGTTGATCGGCAGGCCACGTTTCTTCGCCCAACGTCCAAGTTCAATTAAGCGGTAGTCTAGTCTGCTTTTTGGGCGTTGCGGTAAGGGCGTTGCGCCGGATTCAGCAAACACTTCACCTAGTTTGACGGGTTTGAAATTTACTTGTGCGCCAGCTTCTTTGGCTATCTTTAAAAAATGAGAATGACCTAGATAGGTAAAAGGTGAAATACTGGTGAAGTAGTAGTCGATTTCCATGCTGCAATATTCCTAAGGCTAAGTTGATTCGTGAGTCATATTGGTTATTTATCACAACTTCAGTGATTAGATTTATATAATAATGGATAAATTGTCTTGAAAAGTCTCTTTTGTATGACTTATAGTCCGGTATTGTTTGGCTTTTAGTAGGTATTAAATCCTCAATGAGTAAACCGGATCGCCTTTCTGCATTGATATCTCGCTTTGATTTAAGGGCAGATATTGTTAACGATTTAAGCGCTGCGAATCTATTTCTATTCGGCTGTGTTGAAAGCGGGGAGATTAGGCGTATAGAGTTTTGGCCTCTCAAGTCAGAAGTGGTTCACTCGACTAGGGATGAGCTGATTGTTGCAGCGTCAATTGATATGGGGGGCGAGGCGAACCCTCTTGTGCAGGCTCTACCTAAGAAGATCGTTTTAGCTGTTGATCAAGCGCGTTCAATTCAAGACCTTAGTCAGCTAATATTGAGTGAGATTGTTGAGGCGCGTTGTGGCCGTGCAACGACTATCCAGCGTTTGTTTGAGGTCTTGGTCGTTATTTTATTAAGGCATGCGATTCAATCAGATATTGAGAAAACGGGGCTGATTGCTGGTTTGGCGGATGACCGGATTTGTAAGGCGATTGTGGCTATTCATGAGCGTCCTGAATTTGAATGGCATATCGAAGATCTTGCTGATATTGCTGGATTATCTAGAAGCCAATTTATGGAGTGTTTTAAAACCTGTGTTGGTCAGAATCCAGCTCAGTATCTTCGGGAGTGGCGCTTAGCTTTAGTGCGTAAAGATCTGGAAAGGGGTGAGCGTGTTAAGGCGGTTGCTTCCCGTTATGGCTACAGAAGTCAGGAAGCGCTTAGTCGAGCTTTTAGTAAGCACTTTCACTGTACGCCTTCGCAATACCGATTGCAGGCACGTTGAGTTTTAGTTGCGCTAAGGCTGTTAGATATTATTCTTAACGGCTTAAATTTAATTTGTTAAAACGTCTTAGGTTGTAGATTTATGTTTTCAGAAATTTTTTCCATTCTAGCGCCCGTCTTTGTCTGTGTAGCTATTGGCTATGGTTGGTCGAAGAGTGGTAAAGATTTTGATACCGGATTGGTGACATCTATAGTCACTTATTTTGGCACCCCTAGTTTAGTCTTTTATGCTTTAGCAACAGTGGAGTTGGAAATATCTCATTTATGGAAAATGGGCCTCTCTGCGCTTATTGCCAATCTTTCTTTTGTTGTGATTGGGGGGACTATCCTTGCCCTTCTTAAGCTACCCCATCGTGCCTTTCTGCAAGCGTTGAGCTGGCCTAATGTGGGTAATGTCGGTCTACCTCTTTGTCTGTTAGCTTTTGGTGATGAAGGGCTAGCCCTAGCGATAGCTTTCTTTACAGTCTATGTCGTGTTGCAGTTAACGGTGGGGGTTGCGTTTGTCTCTGGAAAATTTACCTTAATGTCGTTGCTAAAAATGCCGATTATTCCAGCGACCTTACTAGCCTCTTTGTTTCTCTTTACCGGTTTAACTGTACCTAAGTGGTTATTCAATACGACTAAGTTGATTGGTGATCTAACAATACCTTTGATGTTGTTTACGCTGGGGGTTTCCCTTGCCAGTCTTAAAATTAGAGGCCTGAAAACGGCCTTTGGCTTGTCTTTTTTAAGATTAGGAATGGGCGTTGGTGTTGGACTAGGTATTGTCTGGGGAATGGGGCTAAGTGGCGCCGCTGCAGGCGTAGTTATTCTACAGTGCTCTCTGCCTGCTGCTGTCTTTAGTTATCTGTTTGCGCAGCTCTATGATCAAAGGCCACAAGAGGTGGCTGGGTTGGTTATTGTATCGACCTTTATGGGCTTTGCTTCACTGCCAATGTTACTTTGGTATGTGCTGTAAAAATCCTCTACCTATATAGATAGAGGATTTAGTGGAGGTTTTGTGCCCCCGGTGTCTGTGATGGGGCTGACTGCACCTTAACTACACCTTAGGTTTTAGCTTTAAAACTTGGTCGATGTCAGAGGCGTTATACCGATTGGCTAGATTTTCCCAAGGCTCTCCCCAGGTTCTATTGACGATTCGACCCCGTTGAACGGCGGGACGTTGTGAAATCTCTTCAGCCCAGCGTTTTACATGTTGGTAGCTATCTACCTCGAGAAATTCCCCCGCATCATATTGCTTGCCGAGTACAAGATTACCGTACCAAGGCCAAATGGCTATATCTGCAATGGTATAGCTGTCTCCTGCGATAAACTTGTTGTCCGCTAGTTGCTTGTCGAGCAGGTCGAGTTGACGCTTAACTTCCATAGTGAAACGGTTGATAGGGTATTCAAACTTTTCTGGCGCATAAGCGTAAAAGTGACCGAATCCGCCGCCAAGGTAAGGGGCTGAACCTTGTAACCAGAAAAGCCAATTAAGTACTTCTGTACGCTCTGTTACATTCTTGGATAGCAGCTTGCCAAATTTCTCTGCGAGGTATAACAGAATCGCTCCAGATTCGAACACTCTAGTGGAAGAGTTGCTTTCTGAGTGATCCATTAATGCAGGGATTTTTGAGTTAGGGTTTACGGCGACAAAGCCAGAGGAAAACTGATCCCCTTCACCAATATTGATTAGGTGAGCATCATATTCTGCATCGCTGACGCCTAAAGCTAATAGCTCTTCAAGCATGATGGTCACTTTCTGGCCGTTGGGTGTAGCTATTGAGTAAAGCTGAAAAGGGTGCTCGCCTATGGGGAGTTCTGCAGAATGTGTAGCGCCAGACACAGGGCGATTGACTTTAGCCCAAGTTCCGCCGCTTTCTTCATCAAACTGCCAAACTTTTGGTGGCGTATATGTATTTGTCATATTAATTTTACTGAGGAGTTATGAAGCATTATTTTTTAAATTAAGCGTCTATTTCTTCGCTTAACTCGACTAAATCTTTGACGATTAGGTCAGGTTCAATATCCCAAGGGTCAAAGATCTTTCCTGCGTCTCGTTTTATCCACGCGGCTTTTAAGCCAGCAGCTTTCCCGCCAATCACATCCCAAGGATTGCTAGACACCATCCAGCTATTTTCTGTGTTGGCTTGGGTACGTTTCATTAAATATTGATAGACCTGAGGATTCGGTTTATAGGTATTTAGGTCATCTACGCTGATAACATGGTCTAAAAGGGGTAATACGGATGCATTGTTAAGCAGTTTGCGAACAGCGATTTCCGGGCCATTGGAAAAAGCAGATAACAGGTGTTTTTTTTCCTGCAGTTTAATTAGGCCGGGAATAACATCATCAAAGGCTTTAAGGTTTGCAAACTCGCTTACTAAATGGCGTTGCTCATCTTCAGTTAATGCGATATTAAAGGTGGCCATGCAGTAGCGTAATGCTTGTAACGTACAAACACTAAAGTCTTCGTACTGTTGCATTAAAGCACGACGGAAGGCGTACTCTACTTTCTTATCATGCCATAGCTGACCAAAGGCTTTTGCCTTAGTGCCGATGAGTTGCTCTAAGTGTTGGCCCATATCAACAGGGTCAACAAGGGTTCCATAAACATCAAAACCGATTGATTGTTGTATCATGCCTGTCCCACCTTTTAAGAGCATTCCACAGACTGCTTTTGTGAAATACTCTGAATGAATCGACTAGGTTTAATTATCGCTGTTAAACAAAGGCTTTGAACATTTCGTCAACGGGTGTTTTAGCGATATGGTTAGTGTAGTTGCTGATAACTTTCTGTGATAAGCCGAGCAGGATGCCAAGGATGTGCTTTTGCTCATAACCCGCAGTATAGAATTTTTCTAGCTCTTCAGTAGTTAAGTGGCCGCGGTTACGTAGGATTGAAAGCGTGGTTTCATGGAGTACTTGCAGTTTATCTGTAGGCATTTTTGTCTGATTTCTTAATGCTTGATCTACTGCAGGATCAACTTTCATCATATCAGCAATCATGCTGTGGGCAGGAACACAATATGCGCAATCATGTTCTACATTAATGGTTTGCCAAACGACAGTTAGTTCTGCTGCATCAAAAGCTGTTTGTTGAAATAGGTCATGTAAACGTTGGTAAGCTTCGAGTGTTGCTGGATCTTCACCAAGAACTGCATGTAAGTTGGGAATCATGCCAAAGTTTTTTAATGATGTTTCATAAAGAGCTTTGCTGCCTTCAGGCGCGGATTCCATGGTGTGCAGAGTAAAGGTTTTCATATGATCTCCAGAAAAGGTACTCATTAAAAAATAGTGCGTAATTGCATTTATTTTTTTGTGGTTAAAGTTATTGAACGATTGTTCATTTTTCTAGCTTAGCTGGACTTGAATGAATGTTCAAGTTAAAATTTGAACAAATGTTCAGCTGGTGATGAAAGACGATGGTTAATCAAATAAAGCATGATAGGGAAGTGGTGATTCAGAAAGCTACTAACTTATTTTGGGAAAAAGGCTTTCATGCCACATCTATGCGGAATCTACAGGATCATATAGATATGCGACCTGGCAGTATCTATGCCGCTTTTGGTAGTAAAGAGGGTTTGTTTAAAGAGGCGTTAAAGTGCTATACAGATGCTAATATTCGACATATGCAAAAGTGCCAAGAGCAAACCTCCTCACCACTAGAAGCACTTAAGTTGTTTATTAGATCGATTGTTAAGCGGCAGCAAGATGATGCACCCAGTGAAGTGTGTATGTTGGTTAAAACTGTGTCAGAGCTTACTGAAGATAATGCTGAGCTTTTAGCTGAATCTAAACGTCTGTTAAATATGATGGAGGATGGTCTGGAAGCTGTGATTATTTGTGCTCAGGACGCAGGTGAGATTAGTTCCTCAAGCGATACTCGTCGTTTGGCACAGTTTTTACAGATTCAATTGATAGGGCTTCGCGCCTATATACGGACAAATAAAGATAATCCGTGTATCGATCAGTTAATAGAAGATACCTTTCTGCGTTTGCATTAAATTCGCCAGCATCTTGCGATCTGATTTTTTTGTACAGAATTCTGCTCATTAGCCTTATTCCTGTTTATCTGTCGGTTTTTATAGTCCTCCTCTCGAAGTAGGTGTAGATTTGGCCGTTTTTGTATAGGTTAATTTTATTTATGTGATAAGGGTCATGATTAAGTCAGACTTATGGCTGTTTTTTATGTTTCATTAATCTACACTTATCCTACTTGTTCTCGTTAAGTGATAAATATGCAAAAACGGAATTTTCTACAGGGACTATTTACTGCTTGTTTTATCTTTTTGCTCACGTTACTTAATGGTTGTTCTAGTTCTAAAGATCCATTGGTTGTTGCTACTCATGTTTGGCCCGGTTATACGTTTATGTATCTCGCTGATCAATTGGGCTGGGTGGATACTGCACAGATAAGGTTTCAAGATACTTATTCTGCCAGTGAGTCACTGGAATTAATCAAAGAAGGTAAAGTCGAAGCTGCGACTTTAACGTTTGATGAAGTGATACGAGCTAGGTCAGAAGGGATCGAACTCACAGTTGTTGCTATCTTAGATATATCGGCTGGCGCGGATCAAGTTATTTCGCGTACAAGGTTATCTAAACTCTCCGATATAAAAGGTAAACGCATTGGTGTTGAAACCTCAGCAGTAGGTGCGGTTGTATTAAGCCATCTATTAGATCAAGCCGGGCTCACTAAAGATGATATTACCGTTGTGGATATCACTATAGATGATCAAGAGACTGCTTGGCTGGATGGAAAAGTTGATTGCGTTATCACTTACGAACCTGTGGCCAGAAAGTTAATTATGGCGGGCGGGTTTAAACTCTTTGATAGCCGATCAATGCCGGAAATAATTTTAGATGTTTTGGCGGTAAAAACAGAAGCTTTACATAAGCGAAAGCAAATTACCCATCTGATTGATGCACATTTTAGGGCGCTGCGTCATTTTGATGTACAGCGAGAAGATGCTCTATACCGTATGGCTCCTCGTTTAGGAATGGAGCCGGATTTAATTCCTTTTTTGTTCGAAGGCTTACTTCTACCCAACCGATCGAATAACCAGCGCTTAATGAAAGGAACCCCATCAGAACTCGATCGAGTAGGCGGGGAGATAGTACAGGTTATGACGCAATCAGCCTTGATTAAGGAACCTGTGAATATTAAGAACCTTGTTGATCCGAGCTTTGTTAGCCTATGAAAAATAGATTATCGAGGTGCTTATTAGGATTCTGTATAGCTGTTTGTTGCTATAGTCCTGGATTGTCAGCAATGGTTTCCGATGAAATTACTATTGGTGTGCTTGCTGTTAGAGATAAAGCAGTTATTAACCAGCGGTGGGATTCACTGGCCAACCTTTTAAATAGTAAGAACCCAAACTATTCATTTAAGATCAAAGCTTTTTATTTTGATGAATTAGAGCGGGCAGTATCAAATCGCAGTGTCGCTTATGTATTGGCGAACCCCAGTTTTTATATGTACCTGCAAGAGCGTTATGGGCTTTCCTCTCCTATTTTGACTATGGTAAATAAAACAGGGGAGCAGTTTATTAAATCCTTTGGTGGCGTTATTTTCACTAAAGCGGATAACGCTTCAATCACCAATCTAGAGAGTTTACAGAATAAAAAAGTGGCTATTGTTAGCTCTTTTTCTTTGGGCGGATATCAGATGCAAGCCTTTGCATTGGAGAGTCAGCTCGAAGGTTTGCATGATAGTCTCGAACTCGTTGAATTAGGTATGCCCCATGATCAAGTTGTAAAAAAAGTTCTGTCGGGTGATGTGGATGCAGGGTTTGTGAGAACGGGAGTGTTAGAGCAGATGGTCACGGAAGGAGATCTGTTACTCGAGCAAGTTAAGATCGTTAATCAGCAGTCTTTAATGTCGTTCCCTTTACTATCATCAACAACGCTTTATCCTGAATGGCCTTTTGCTGCATTACCTTATACTGATAATGAGGTAACAAAATATGTAGTTGCAGAGTTGCTGAAGCTAACGCCAGATGATGCGTACTCGGTAGCTATGAATATCGGTGGTTTTGATATACCTGCGAACTATTCGAGCATCACTCATCTATTGCGTACACAGCGTTTCCCGCCTTTTGATCATGATTTACCTATCTCCCTGTTAGATGTTTGGGAGCAGTACAAGTTGTCTATAGTACTGGCTATTGCCTTACTCTTTTCATTAATTATGGGCTATCTCTTTTTATTGCGTAGTAACCAAAAATTGGCGGATATACAAAATGAGTTAGCTATTGAGCGAAGCATGTTAGAAGAAATGATTTGGGCTACGCATGTCGGTACGTGGACTTGGAACTTTGAAACTGAGCAGGTGCAATTTAATGATCGCTGGGCTGATCTGCTCGGTTATACATTAGCAGAGTTAATGCCCGTTACCTTTGATACGTGGCGTAGTTTAGTTCATCCCGATGATTTACCACTTGTGGAAACTGCTTTGCAAAATCATTTAGATGGCGTGACTGCCTACTATCAGCATGAATTAAGGATGAAGCATAAAAGCGGCAAGTGGGTTTGGGTCTTAACGCAGGGTAAAGTGGTGGAGAGAGATAAAGCAGGAACCCCATTAAGGGTCTCTGGGATTCATCTAGATATTAATTCCCGTAAAAATTTGGAAGCCGAAAAAGATGCTCATCGGCAGCAGCTAGAAATTTTAGCGACTAAAGATAGCTTAACTCATTTATATAATCGCCGTAGCTTTGTAGAGTTTGGCGAGGCGCTTTTTGAGCAAGCTAAGAAAAGTAATCAGTCATTAAGCTTTTTAATGATTGATGCTGATTATTTTAAACGAATTAATGATCAATATGGACATCATGCAGGTGATCAAGTATTAAAAAGTATGGCCGCATTTCTAGAGAGAAATATACGCCAAGGTGATCTGTTAGCTCGTTTAGGTGGCGAAGAGTTTGGTATCTTGATGCCGAAGACTGAAAGAAATACAGCATTGATGATTGCGAACCGGATTTCAGAACTAGCAAAATTTGAAGTGGTTGATATAGAGGCTGAGAAACTTCATTTTAGTTTAAGCATTGGTGTGGCTGAGTTAGATGATGATATTCAGACTTTGAGCCAATTGATGGCCGAGGCAGATAGGGCGTTGTACGAAGTGAAAGCATCAGGTCGCGGGTTTGCTAAAGCTCTTACAAAGTGACGCCTATCTATAATCTGTTTGGATGCCTTAGTTATTTTCTATCTGAGCGAGCTTGTCGCATTTAATACGTAATAATGTATCAATGAGCTCTGTTGTCGTCGCAGGGGTTTTGAGTTTTAGGCAGCGCTCAATGACTGCGCCACTAATGGCATCCTGTTCTAAAGGCCTACCTTTTTCTAAATCGACCAGCATCGATGTTTTAATCGCATTAAAATTACTGATCAGTGTGAACATTTCATCCACATCTACTTTTGTTAGGGTCACATTGTCATAACTTGCTGCTTGAGCGGCTTCCTCCATCATTTTGTAAACGGTTCGGCCTAAATGAGGTTCTGATGTTATCTGTCGGGTATTTAATTCCGTTAGGGCAGATAGCGGATTAACACCGTTGTTGATTAGGAGTTTTCGCCAGAGCTCGCGACGGATGTCATCACTGACTTGAATATCAATATCAGCCGCACTAAACATTTCATATAGTGTGTTTAATAAAGCTGTATCTGTCGGCTTTTGAGTGTTCGGCCATTGCCCGAATATAATTTGCGCAATACCGTCAGCCTCTACTGTTCCCGGTTGGGTAATATGTCCACCTATTCTAACGGCTAAACCCCCTAGCGTTCTTTTTTGGCCAATAACGGCGGCTATTTGCGCTTCATTATCTACACCGTTTTGTAGGGATAGAATAGGGCAGCTGCCTTGTTTTAACCAAGAGGCCATTTCATCCATGACAGCTGCAGTGGCTGTGCTTTTAAGGCAGAGGATGATGAGATCGAAGTCATTGCATTGATATTTATCAGACCACTCTGCCTGACTTAGTGCATTCACAGGACCTTGGAAATTGATAGATGAATGCTGCAGTCTAAGTCCTTTAGTTTGCATTGCTTCCAGGTGTTCGCTTCGTGCAATAAAAGTAACCTGATGACCGGCGTTAAGTAGCTTTACTCCGTAGTAGCAACCAATTCCGCCTGCGCCCCAAATTGCAACTTTCATGAACTATCCTTAAAAATATGACTTGTGTTCTATGGTTAATCTCACTACTTAGCACACTGCACTGTGCTTATATTCAAGTGGTGAGGCTCTCATTTTCTTTATTTTACCGTCTGTTTTTTGATGTAACAGAGATAGAAGCTAGATCGGCATTATCCTGTAGATGGAGGGTATGGGCTAGCTTGAATGTAAAATTAAATTGTAGAGTCCATTGGTAATATATGTACAGTTAAACGCCCCTTTTAACATAGTTAAAGAGAATAATGGGTAATTTTTCGGTTATAAATTGAGTCATGAAATGAAAGCGAGTAATGTCAATATTAGAGCCGTTAACCTGCTGTTTTCTGTTCGTTATTTATCTATTGATCCTTTAGATAGAGTTACTTTTTAGATCGTAGGATTGTTTGATGAACAACAAAGTGTGCATATCTATGACTTCGTATCAATTATTTGATGTTTTAGGCTCTTGAATGAATGAAATAGAAAAAAAAGAAGATCTTGAAGGGTTTGTATCTCAACTTAATACCCCAGAAGAGAGCCCGTCCGTTGTTTTTGATAATGCGGTTGAGCAGCTAGTACCCACTGAAATCAGTTTATTACTGGAATCGCTACCTATTGAAAGCCGTTGTGCACGTTGGCAACAAGTTCCCGATGAGCAAAAAACTTCAGTGCTTTTGGGTATGCGTTATCAGGCGCGGGATTCTATTCTTTTAACACTAGATGAAAGCACTTTAGATCTTATTTTAAGGTCGTTAGATGCTGAGAGTCTGATTGAGTTATCAGATAACCTAACCGAAGAGCTGATTGAAAAAGCATTCGGTTATTTAGATTCCAAACAGAAAAGTTGGTATCAAGGTGCGGCGGAATTTGATGAAAAGCATATAGGTCGTTATGCCGATCATCATATAGTGACTATTCCGCCGAATGCAAAAACAAGAGATGCGATCAGAGCTTTAAAGAGAGGAACGACGGAACTTTTTGATCAGGTCTTTGTAGTTGATAAGCAGGGGCTGTTTCTAGGGGTTATCCCTGTCTCTGTACTGCTTAAAGAGAAAGATCCAATACGGATGGTGCGAGGGATGATTGAAACGGTGTCGAGTCCCGTGCTTGGGAGTGATCCATTAATGACCGCAGCCGAAACTTTAGAGCATTCGGGCGAATATTCCTTACCCATTGTTGATAATGATGGGCGGCTTGTGGGGTGTATTACACAAGCTATAGCTTTGTGGATTACAAGGGAGCATTTCGAATCACAATTTATGGCCAAAGTTGGTCTTAATGAATCTGCTGATCTATTTGTTCCTGTTTTTAAAGGGGCACGGCAACGCGCTGTTTGGTTAGGATTAAACTTACTAACAGCATTTTTAGCATCGTGGACTATAGGTTTATTTGAAGCAGTACTGAGCCAAGTGGTGGCCTTAGCTGTATTGATGCCGGTTGTTGCGTCTATGGGAGGGATTGCCGGTAGTCAGACATTGACACTTATTATTAGGGGGTTAGCGACTAAGCAGGTGACATTTAGAAATTCATGGTTATTGAGTAAGCAAGAGCTAGGTATCGCCTTGTTTAATGGCGTGGGTTGGGCGGTTGTTATTGGCTTGGTGACTTGGTATTGGTTTGATAGTGGCGTTATTGGCTTGGTTATAGGTATTGCTGTTATGGCAAATATTATGGTGGCGGCGCTATCGGGTGTTTATATTCCTTTGATTTTGGATAAATTAAAGTTTGATCCTGCTTTGTCAGGTGCTGTGGTGTTAACAACAGTAACCGATGTTGTAGGTTTTGTGACGTTCTTGGGGTTAGGAACTCTGTTGATTCTTTAGTTGGATAGAAAATGCATATAATTGATCAGCCTGCTCAGCAAGAATTAAATCTAGAAGAAAAGCAGTGGTATTCCATGGCGCTGGGAGATCTGACACTCTTTTTACAACAAAATGGCAATGAGCTTCTTACGGCAGTAAATTATCAAAGCAGAGATAAGCCAGCCTTACGTGAAGCCCTACGAAAAATAGACGACTTACCTCAAGAGGTTAAGGTCGGAGAACGTCTCTATAGTGGTCCAGAGGAGGAATCCGTTTATATCGAGCTACAACTAGCGGATAAACCTTATCAAGTGAATGCTGATACGCCCATTAAATTAGGCCCTAAAGGGCGGGTAGTGTTGTATGTTAGTACATCCTTATGGGTACAGTTAAAAACTATAGATACGCAAAAAGTGATGACGGAATACCCTGCAGTTATACCGCGTATGAGTTGGGTCGGTAGCAGTTCCATAGAAGGTGCGTTGTGTTACAGCACAAAAACTGCAGCACCGTCTGAATTAAGCCAAGTGAGCCGTAAAGAGCACCGTGCAATTACCGCGTTGGAAATTGTTAATGATAGTAGCCATTCCCCATTAACCATTCAGCGCTTATCACTACCTTTAAATATGTTGAGTCTGTTTTATTCAGAATCCGCAGGGTTCTGGACTGAATCGATTAGATTTCGAATGGATGCTGAAACGGGTGAAACCGTTATAGTTACGTCACAAAAACCACCGGATGAACTGGGTGGATGTGAAAAAATATCCACGGCTAGAGATTCAAAACAATCCAGTAGGCTTCGTACAGCTATGAAGTTGATAATGGGATAAATGATGCCTGAATTTTTACAAAGCGTTGCCCTTGTTTCTTGGTTTAGGGCCATACTGTTTATTGTTGTTGGTTTTATTATTGCCAAGCTAGCTTCACGTCTGTTTCGTAAGTTGAGCGATAATAAATTAAGTACCCATCACCAGCTATTGGGCAGTATGTTAATTTTTTATCTACTGTTTATGCTCTTTTTCCTATCAGGTTTAAAAGAGCTGGGCTTTAGCATGAGTGTGTTGCTGGGTGCGGCGGGGGTTTTATCTGTTGCTGTAGGTTTTGCATCACAAACATCAGCGTCTAATTTAATTAGTGGCTTGTTTTTGATCGCTGAAAAACCTTTTGAAGTGGGCGATGTCTTGACGTTGAATGAGTTTACGGGGGAGGTCATAGCGATTGACCTGCTGTCTATAAAGCTTAGAACTTTTGATAATGTAATGATTCGTGTGCCTAATGAAACATTAATTAAAACTACCTTTGTAAACCTTTCACGCTTTCCTATACGTCGTGTAGATCTTGTTATTGGTATTGCTTACAACGAAGATATAGAAGCGGCAAGAACTGTTTTACTTGAGGCTGCATTGCATCATCCTCGTGCATTGGTTAATCCAGATCCTTTCTGTATTGTAACTATGTTTAATGCTTCATCAGTGGATTTGCAACTGTCAGTGTGGGTAGTACGAGCCGAGCTAAAAGATGCGAAAAGTGAACTCTTAATCGCGTGTAAAAAGGCATTAGATACGGCAGGTATTGAGATACCTTTCCCTCATACCAGTGTTTATGTGGGAGAGCATACTAAGCCATTGCCGATCCAGTTAGTGCAAGCTGCTGAGCAACACAAAGAATCAAATACTAAGTAATTAGTTAATTTAAGGGATATCAGATGGATAATGTCGTATTCCAGATTTCCAAACTTATAAACCGGGTTAGTAATGAAGTCGACCCTGAAAAGCAGATCAAGCTGATTGTAGATTCCATTAGCGATCTCTTCTCTATCGATGTATGTAGTTTGTATCTGTTAAATGAAAAACGTGAACCGACGCTTTTTGCCACTCATGGTTTGAAAGCTGATCACCCTATCTCGCTTGGTGAGGGTAAAGGTCTGATTGGGCGAGTGATCACATCTAAACACTTAATTAACGTGGCCAATGCCTCTACAGAAAAAGGCTACGAATTTATACCGAGTACAGGCGAGCAAGCTTTTAAAAGTTACTGTGGCGTCCCTTTAGTAAGACAAGGTGAAAGTGTTGGTGGTTTAGTTGTACAAAACAGGCGAGCAGAAAAGCTGTCTGAAGATTATGAAGCACTTTTAGTCACGCTTGCCGCTCACTTAGCGGCAATTGTGCCTAATGTCATGCGTTTAAAAAAAGGCAGAAAACAATTAAATTTCCGCATTGAGGGTGTGAAAGGGGCTCCAGGTATTGCTGTGGCCCCGGTGTATACACTTTCCTCAGCGAGTTTAGATCAGATTCAGGCGGGTCAGTGTGATAATGTCGAAGCGGAATTAGCACGCTGGAAATCGCTTAAAGAGGAGGTTGTTCTTAGCTTAAATGAAGAGAAAGCTCTGTTAGGTCAGAGCTTAGGTGATGGCAGTATTTCCGGTATTTTTGATGCTTATCAAATGCTACTGCTAGATCCCGCTTTAAATGTGTTGATTGAGTCTGAAGTAACGTCCGGTGCTAATATTTTAACGGCACTGAAGCGCGCTCTGTATTCTTATGCCGATTCATTTAGGGCTATGGAAGATTCTTATTTAGCCGCGAGGGCTGATGATCTCCTCCATTTAGGTAATAAAATCCTCAATATTTATAACGGTCCTGTTGATAGTCATGTAAAAGATTTACCGAAAACGCCTATTATTTTATTGGGTTCTGATATCAGTGTGACTGATATAGCCACATTCCCAACCGGTATTGTTGCCGGTATTGTGTGTATGAACGGCTCCTATCTATCACATACGGCTGTGCTTGCTAATGCCTTGGGTATCCCCGCGGTGCTTGGGATTGGGCGAAATAACCATTTCGTTCAAGGGGAGCGAATTGTACTCGATGCGGATAACGCCTGTGTTATTCAGAATCCAAGTAAAGCTATCTGTAATGAGTATCGCAGAGCGGGTAAAAAGAACAGTAAAGAGGTTGAGCAACTCAAGCAGCTTAAAGAGTTACCAGCACAGACAGTAGATGGCGTGAAAATAAAGCTAATGGCTAACAGCGGCTTAGTTAATGATATTAAACCCAGTGTGGCGAGCGGTGCCGAAGGCATAGGTTTATATCGTACAGAAATACCTTTTATGACGTGCCAAGCGTTTCCTACGGAAGATGAGCAGATACAGATCTATTCGCAGATATTTGCCGCTTTTCCGTCAAACCCTATCTATATGCGTGTGCTTGATATAGGAGGAGATAAACAACTCCCATACTTCCCTATACAGGATGAGATGAACCCTGCCTTAGGCTGGAGAGGGATTCGTTTTGGATTGGATAATGCCCACCTTTTACTGACTCAAATTCGCTCAATGCTACTCTCAGCGGGAACGGAGGGGCAGTTAAATATATTGATACCTATGGTGTCTGCTAAAGAGCAAATTCAGTCCTTCAAAAAACTGGTTTGTAATGCTTTAGAGCAGCTGGAGGAGGAGGGCTTTAGCGTTAATCCACCCAAAGTCGGCTGTATGATTGAGGTGCCCGCGGCTATATCACAGATCCCTTTTTGGGCTGAAGAACTAGATTTTGTCTCAATTGGTTCCAATGATCTTAGTCAGTATCTACTCTCAGTGGACCGTAATAATGCGCGAGTGGCGAGTCTTTATGACCCCCTACATCCAGCCGTTGTACATGAGGTTAATCGAGCGGTTCAAAACGCTAGAGAAGCTGGTTTAGCTATTAGTTTGTGTGGGGAACTTGCTTCTGAACCTTTAGCTGTTGTGTTATTGGTTGGCATGGGGCTTTCAACGTTGAGTCTTGGTGCGGCTTATCTGCCTAAAATTAAAAAGCTTATTAGGATGATTGATAGTAAGGATGCGCATGCTGTTTTACAAAAAGCTCTTAAACTCCACACTACGCAAGAGATACGCGCGTGTGTTAAAGAGTATATGGAAACAATAGGTTGGGAGTAGGCTAGGCGCTTTTATCCGGTTGTTAAATGGTTGCTACAGAGGTGTGAAATGGACGTTTCCATTTATGATGGGAAAAAGCGCTGTTTCGGTAACAAACCGAATCAAAGCTATTATGCAGATTATCATGATAATGAATGGTCAGTTCCTGAGCGAAATGATCAAAAGTTATTTGAGATGCTGGTGTTAGAGGGGGCTCAAGCGGGACTGAGTTGGGATACGGTCTTAAAAAAGCGTGAGGGCTATCGCCAAGCGTTCCATCAATTTGATGTGCTGAAAGTAGCAGCGATGAGTGATGAGGAACTTGAAGCTTTACGCGAGAATGCAGCGATTATACGTAATAAGCTTAAAATCTACTCTGCACGCAAAAACGCCAGTGTTTTTCTAGCGATTCAACAAGAGTTTGGTTCTTTTGCTGATTACCTTTGGGCTTATATTGATCATAAACCTATTATTAATCACTGGAGTTCTTTTGAGCAGGTGCCGGTTACCACTGAAATAAGTGATCTCATCTCAAAAGATTTAAAAAAGCGTGGTATGTCTTTTGTTGGGTCTACTATTATTTATGCCTATATGCAGGCTATTGGTATGGTGAATGATCATCTAACCGAGTGTTGGTGTTATAAACGGGATCACTAATCTCTCTTTATGATTGGCGTATCTCTATCGTTTCTTAATCGCCTTTGACCACGTAGAATCGCAGTCCCTTTTACCTTATTAGTGCAGATCAGATGACAGACTTAGTCTCCTTACTTCAGCAAGCTTATCAAAATCGTGCCTCTTTACTTGAAACGCTTCATGCAGAAGAGACAAACTGTTATCGGCTTTTTTATGGTACGAATGAGGGTATGGCGGGCTTAACGGTTGATCGCTACGGACCTCAACTTCTGATTCAAAGCTTTCATGATTCTCTAAATGAAACACAAGTTGCCGAGATAGAGGCATTTTACAGCGCACTGTTTTCTACGGAAGAGATCATTTATAACGATCGTAGTGCGAGTAACTCGCGTCGGCAGGATGCTAATGATAAACGTAGCTTAACGCTGGTAGGACAGGAGCTAGGGGTAAATTACCGGGTAAAAGGTAAACATTCAGGTCAAGATCCTTTTCTCTTCCTTGATATGCGCGTCGGTCGACGTTACATCAAGGCGCATGCTGCGAACAAAAGCGTGCTTAACCTGTTTTCATATACCTGTGGTGTAGGACTTTGTGCGGCGATTGCGGGTGCTGAAACGGTTGTAAATGTAGATTTTGCAGAACGCAATTTGGCCATTGGCCAAGAAAACTCAGAGCTTAATAACTTAAACTCAGAACAGATCAAGTTTATTCAAAGCGATTTTTTTACTGCAGTGAAGCAGTTTGCTGGTATCCCTGTTAAACAGCGCATTCGTCGTGGACAAAAGCCGCGTACCTTCCCTCGTTTGGAGCAACAGCAGTTTGATATAGTCTATCTTGACCCACCAAGATGGGCGAAAAGTCATTTTGGTACAGTTGATCTTATTCGCGATTATCCGAGTGTGTTAAAGCCCTCTCTATTAGCGACAAAAGAGGGTGGGACTCTTATATGCACAAACAACGTGGCTAAAGTCCCAATGGATGAATGGCTTGATGTGGTAAAACGTTGTGCTGAAAAAGCGGGTAGACCGATTCAGAATATAGAGCTCTTAACACCTGAGTCAGATTTCCCATCACCGGATGGTCAGTCGCCATTAAAGATAGCGGTGTTACATCTTTAGGGGCGCCATTGGTAACTTTTCAGTTTTATTTTACCATTGATAAAACTGATGCCTTCCTCTTCTAGTCGAAAGCGCTGGCGTTTATATGCTTCGCTTTCACTAGGGAAAGAGATCATCCCCTTTGCATTGATGACCCTATGCCAAGGCAGTTGAGTGTCTTTTGGTAGCTGGCTCAAGGTACGACCCACAGCTCTAGCCATACGCGGTAATCCCGCTAGTTCGGCAACTTGCCCATAGGTAGCGACATAGCCTTTAGGTATCATTGATACCGCTTGCCATATTCTCTCTTGATAGCTTGGTTCTGTATTTACTTCTGCGTTCATTTTTTGTTATCACCGCATAATATTTGGGATGATAATACCCGACTAAAATGATAGGGTAAAAGGACGTTATATGTAGGACGATTATTCAATGGCAACGCTGAAAACACTTAATTTTGATAACAGTTATCTTAGTCTACCTGAAACTTTTTATCAGCGGCTTCATCCTACACCGCTTAAAAATCCATTTTTAATTGGTTTTAATCCCGATGTTGCGCAGTTACTAGATATTGATCCTTGCGCTGTTAATCCTTCAGTCATCGCTGGTTATTTAGGCGGTGAAGAGCTTCTACCCGGCAGTGAACCTTTAGCGATGAAATATACCGGCCATCAATTTGGCGTGTATAACCCTGAGTTAGGTGACGGTCGAGGTTTACTATTAGGTGAGGTGGTTAACAAAAAAGGCGAACGCTGGGATCTACACCTGAAAGGAGCTGGAAAAACTGCCTTTTCTCGTTTTGGTGATGGTCGAGCTGTACTACGCTCAAGTATTCGTGAGTATCTCATTAGTGAAGCTATGCATGGCTTAGGTATTCCAACGACTCGGGCATTGTCATTGGTGGGTAGTGAAGAGCTAGCTATGCGTAATGGGATGATGGAACCCTGTGCAACGGTTTTACGTGTCACTCAATGTCATATACGTTTTGGCCATTTTGAACACCTTTACTATACCCGTCAGCATGATGAGCTTAAGGTTTTAGCCGACTATTGTTTAGAACGCTATTTCCCCGATTGTTTGCAGACCGAAAAGCCTTATCTCTCTATGTATAAAGAGGTTGTGCAGCGAAGTGCTTCTTTGGTGGCAAAGTGGCAAGCATACGGCTTTGTTCATGCGGTCCTTAATACGGATAATATGTCGCTTATTGGAGAGACCTTTGATTATGGGCCTTATACCTTTATGGATCATTACAAGCCAGGCCATGTTGCAAATGGTAATGATCACCAAGGCCGTTACGCGTTTGCAAATCAACCTTCAATCATTCAATGGAATTTATCCTGTCTTGGGCAAGCCTTGTTACCTTTAATTGAGCGTGATGATGTAGTGGCTGTGTTAGATCAGTATCCAGAACATTATAAACAAGCAGAGCTGGCAGAGTTTAGAAAGCGTTTAGGGCTACAGTTACAAGATGCCGCTGATGAAGAGCTAGTGATCTCATTGCTTAAGCTGTTTGCGCTTTATTCTGTTGATATGAACAGGTTTTTCCGTTGCTTATCGGATTTTGATGGTTCTGACGCTTCTACCGCTGCTCTAATGGCGTTGATTAAAGTACCAGCGGCTTTAAGTGAGTGGCTAATCGATTATGAGGCACGTCTTGAGCAAGAGGTCGCCAGTTTTCCTATACGTCGAGCCCAGATGCGGGCGGTTAACCCTGAATATATATTACGTAATTATATGGCGGAAGAAGCGATTCGTACGGCCACGGAAGGGGACTTTACATTGGTTCATGATTTGTTGATGTTACTGCGTAATCCTATGGATGAACGCACTGAATTTAGTCGTTTTTCTGCTGCACCACCTGAGTGGGCAGGGGGGATTTCCTTAACCTGTTCGTCATAAATGAAATTAATTGCAATTTTATTGAATAAAAGCGTTTTTTTTCGTTGACCAGAGCTTAATAAGCTTTATAGAATGGAAGTCGCTTGAAAGTAAGACGTATATTTATGCACACCATTACGAAGTCTTATCAGTACCTCGTCCTGTTTTTCATAAGTAATCGCAACACTTCTAGCACAATCCGTCTCTTATGAGGCAAAAAAAATTACTCTGAAAGAATAGGACTATCATTATGTCTACTACTGGTACAGTTAAATGGTTTAACGAAGAGAAAGGTTTTGGTTTCATCGAGCAGGAAAACGGCCCAGACGTTTTCGCTCATTTCTCTGCGATTCAAGGTGACGGTTTCAAAACTTTGACTGAAGGTCAGAAAGTTGAGTTCACTGTAACTCAAGGCCAGAAAGGCCCACAGGCTGAGAACATCACTAAGATCTAATTCTTAGTAAGTTCTAGTAAGAAAAAGCAAGGCTAAGGTCTTGCTTTTTTTGTGTCTGAAATTTGTAATAGACAGAGCTTCATTATTTATTTTAATGAAGAATATGCGGATCTAAATGTACATCCGTTATTTGATAGCCCAACGTAGTAACTCGGCCTGAATAGCGCTCTTCACCGGTCGAAGAAAATTCAAAATTATAAGAACGCCAGATTCTTATCTTGCCATCAGCTGCCCGTTTTAACCAAAAAGCACTTAGATTAATATTGTCATCGAGTAACTGAAGATCTAGCTCTTTGCATTGTCTGCGAATACGATTGAGAGCGACCTCTTTTACTTTTTGCGATTGCCACCAATGATAAAAAAGGTAGGCAAATAAAGTCACGATGATTAGTGCTTGAAGATCTATATACATTGTTGCTAATTTCCAAAGCGCGTGTGGAACAAAATAAGAACCAAATTAAAAACATAGATTCTTTTGATTCTTACTTGTTTTACAATGAGTTGTATTACATTGCACGATTAATTTTATGTTGAGGCTCTACTTATGGTATCGGTTTACCAGTTTATTCAAGAAAGCTGGCTCAATCTTTTGGCCTTAGTCTGGTTTTTAGTCTGCTTCAAAGGTTACATGTTTTATGCACGGCAAAAAAGCTATGAAACACCGTGCTTAGCCAGTCTGTTACATATGTACAGAAAAGAGTGGATGCTGAGAATGCTTACCCGTGAGGTACGAATCGCAGATACTACGGCGATTGCTAACCTTGAAAGAGGGGTCTCATTCTTTGCCTCCACGACGATGCTTATTCTGGCAGGTTTAATGACGGTTTTGGGATCTACGCAGCAAGTTATTGATGTTGTGTCTGATATACCTTTTGCGTCTAAAGCGACCAGTGGTGAGTGGGAACTTAAAATTCTGTTAATGATTACGCTGTTTGTATACGCATTTTTTAAGTTTACTTGGAGCCTTAGACAATACGGTTTTGTTTCGATTATGGTGGGTGGTGCCCCCTTGCCTGAAGAGCATGTTTCTGAGCTGCAAACCGAAGCTCATGCCAATCGTATTGCAAAAATGACCTCGATGGCTGCAAATAATTTCAATGTAGGTTTACGGACATACTATTTCTGTATGGCCATTCTTGGTTGGTTTATTAATCCGTGGATATTTATGGCGCTCAGTACAGGTGTTGTTTACGTATTGTATCGACGCGAGTTTAAATCATCGACCTTAAAAACTTTAATGATGAGTGCCGGTGATTAAAAAAGCTGAGCTTGAAGCTTGAAATGAATTTTCACGTCCCAATATTGTTTTCATAGGTTGCTTTGTTGTTTGTCAGCAAAGCACTGTTTCTTGTAATAATCGATATATTGGATAAGTGTTAATGACTACCGAAACTCGTACAGAAACTCATGGTTTTCAGACAGAAGTGAAGCAGTTGCTTCATTTGATGATTCATTCCCTTTATTCGAATAAGGATATTTTCCTCCGTGAATTGATCTCTAATGCATCAGATGCCGCTGAAAAATTACGCTTTGAAGCATTATCTAATGGATCCCTGTATGAAAATGATGGCGACCTTAAAATCAACATCAGTTTTGATAAAGAAGCGAAAACCTTAACGATTGAAGATAACGGCATTGGTATGAGCCGTGATGAAGTCATCGAACATCTAGGTACTATTGCTAAGTCAGGTACATCACAGTTCCTTTCTCAATTAACGGGCGACCAGTCTAAAGATAGCCAATTAATCGGACAGTTTGGCGTAGGCTTCTATTCTTCCTTCATTGTTGCAGACCAAGTTGAAGTGTTCACTCGTAAAGCGGGTTTGCCTGCGGCTGAAGGTGTGCACTGGGTTTCGGAAGGCGAAGGTGAATTTAGTATTGGCAATGTAGAGAAAGAGGGGCGCGGTACACGTATTGTTCTTCACCTTAAAGAGGGTGAAGAGAGTTTTGCGGATGGTTTTGCACTACGTGGCTTAGTCCGTAAATACTCTGACCATATATCTATCCCTGTTGTTATGCAGAAAGAAGCCACGCCTAATTTTGATGAAGAAGGCGAAGAGGAAAAGGATAAGGCTGTTGAGCTTGAAGATGAAACCGTGAACAGCGCTACTGCGTTGTGGACACGTAATAAATCTGATGTGACTGACGAGGAGTATCAGGAGTTTTACAAACATATATCCCACGATTTCGGGAACCCACTAACATGGGCCCATAACCGTGTTGAAGGGAATATGGAGTACACCAGCCTGCTGTTTGTTCCTGAGCGCGCACCTTACGACCTTTGGAACCGTGAAGCGCCACGTGGCTTAAAACTCTACGTGCAGCGTGTCTTTATTATGGATCAAGCGGATGAGTTTTTGCCGCTATACCTTCGCTTTATGAAAGGTGTAATTGATACTAAAGACCTTTCACTTAACGTCTCACGTGAAATCCTGCAGAAAGATGCAAACGTTGATAAATTACGCTCTGCTTTGACTAAGCGTGTTTTGGATATGTTGATCAAATTAGGCAAAAATGATCCTGAAAAATATGCATCTTTCTGGAAAGAGTTTGGTCAGGTACTGAAAGAGGGGCCTGCGGAAGATTATACTAACCGCGAGAAAATTCTTAAGTTAATGCGCTTCTCTTCAACTCATACTGGTAGTGAAGAGCAGAATGTATCGTTGGATGATTACATCTCCCGTATGCCTGAAGGTCAGGATAAGATCTACTTTGTGGTTGCTGATAACTACAACACGGCTAAAAATAGCCCGCACTTAGAGATCTTCCGCAAGAAAGGAATCGAAGTGCTGCTAATGACCGATCGTATTGATGATTGGATGATGAGCCAGCTGCATAACTATGATGAGAAGGCTTTCCAAGATGTAACTAAAGGTCAGCTTGATCTGGATGATACTCAGACTGAAGAAGAGAAGAAAGTTCAGGAAGAGGCGGCTAAAGAGCTTTCAGGGTTAGTTGAGCGCTTGAAAGCAAGCTTAGCTGACAAAGTAGCTGATGTACGTATTACTACTCGTTTGACGGATTCACCGGCTTGCTTAGTGTTAGGTGAGCAAGATATGGGTCTGCAGATGCGTCAGATTATGGAAGCAGCAGGTCAGGCGGTTCCTGATAGCAAGCCAACGTTTGAAGTAAACCCTGAACATCCGTTGATTGAGAAACTTGATAAAGAAGCTGATGAAGATCGCTTTGCTGATCTTGCTTTGGTTTTATTTGATCAGGCTGGTTTAGCTGCGGGTGCACAATTGGATGATCCAGCGACTTATGTTGCTCGTCTTAATAAGTTACTGTTGGAATTAAGCGCATAAGCTTAGTCACCATCAAACTTAAAAAAGCGGCTTTTATAGCCGCTTTTTTTATGGCACTAAGGTAAGCGGCACTTTATTTTATATACATAGCATGGTTTTTAATATGTGTGATTAAGTCTTTTGCGGTTGAGGCTTTATTGTAGAGTCAGCCTTGATGAAGTTAGATACCTAGTTGTGCTCAATGTTCAGACTGTTTAATCGGTTCGACCCCTTCTGCCATTACTATCAATCCTAGCCTTTTAGCTAAAGTGACAGTGAATTGACTTAAATAACTGAGTCCGCAATAACCTCTACCAAAATCATCCATCGCAATATGAATGCTTGCTCGAGTTAGGCTTTTGCTTATCATTGTTTCTTATTATCAATAGATTTTACGGCTACTTTTTGATTCAGGTTAATGGTTTCTTGGCGCTAATAGTTGAGTATTGGATCTGTGGAATTGGGGCGATTTTAGGACGGGCATTTTTTCAAGCAGGTTCATTATTTCAATTGAGGTAATCGTAATGGGTAAAACACTAGGGCTAATTAGTTTAGTGCTATTGTCATCTATTTCCTATGTACACGCAGAGGGTCAAGTTATTTATGATAAACACTGTAAGGGCTGTCATGTTGCGGGTGTTGGCGGGGCACCAAAACCCGGAGATAGTGCAGCATGGGAGCCGCGTATAGTGCAGGGCATTGATGTGATGGTACAAACGGTTGTTGTGGGCAAAGGCGCTATGCCACCTAAAGGAACCTGTTTTGATTGTGATGAGGCGGCTTTGAAAGCGGCAGTAGAGTTGTTAATTGCAGAATGATAAACAGGGTAAATTACATACGTTGTGTATTGTTGAATCTTCTATAGTTGCAACCTGTAAGGTGGAGTTGTTGTTCAATACCTCTGTTGAGCGAAGAGTCCCTCAATCTATTACCGACTTTCCTGTAGCTAATGTTTTTCTCTCCTCATTGGCTGAATAGATGGCTTGGAAATAGTGGGTGGGCGGGCCTTATCATTGCTAAAATGCTAGAATTAGCAGTTGTGACTCCCTAGATGGAGAGTCGGGTAAAGTAGAGTGACTCTAAAGGTAAGTTTTGCTTCCCAGGCAAGTTACTTAACCAGAGAATGGCGTAGGAGCTGTTGAAACAGCAAGAGGAAGCTTAGGCCTTTGTTGTAGTGTTAATCGTGGGGAAATAAGCCATTATCAGATTATTGCTCCACACGTGGAATTTCTCGCCTCGAGATAAAAATTCAACGCTAGGCGCTTTAGAGTAGATTTTAGTCGGTGACCCTGTGTTAATAGGGAAATAGTCTGTGCATTAGAGAGTGCGTTCATTCGGCCCGCTCAGTTCATCGTTTAAATGTGTATGTAATAAGGCTATATCTTGGTTTTTGTTCCAATATAGAAAAGACTTATGGTTTTGAGTCTAATTTGTCGTTCAAACTTCATATTCCTGATCTAAACTGAAGTGCAGAGTTTTTTATTCTAAGGGTTGTCTATGCGGTTACTGTTTGCCAGCGTATTTTTCATATTGTTAAGTGGCTTGGCTTCAGCTAAAGATACCATTGATGTTCGGTTATTGTGGAAGCATCAGTTTCAATTTGCTGGTTACTATATGGCTATAGAAAAGGGTTTCTATGCCGAAGAGAATTTAAATGTCCGTTTGAAAGAGTATGACTTTAATCTTGATCTAGTTGATGAAGTTATACAGGGTGAGAGCCAGTTTGGCATAGCGCGTACCTCATTGTTAATTGATAAAAATGCGGGAGCGGATGTGGTTGCGCTGTTTGCGGCTTATCAACAGTCTCCGTTAATGCTTTTGACTCGTAAAGATTCCAATATTCTTCTCTCTTCCGATCTGAAAAATAAAAATGTCATGATCACCAACGACGCTAAAAAGGTTGGAGAGATCATTGCGATGCTTTTGCAGGCGGGCATCACCGTTTCTGACTTTAATCAGCAAGAACATAGTTACAACCCCGAAGATCTTATTAATGGTAAAACCGATGCTATGGCATCCTATATATCGAATGAACCTTTTCACTTGGAAAAACAGGGAGTGGAGTACAACACCATACATCCTAAAGATTATGGTTTTGATATGTATTCAGATATTTTGTTTACTTCTAGGGAGTTTGTAGAAAAAAATCCTGAAATTACAGACCGTTTTTATCGCGCTTCTATTCGAGGCTGGCTTTATGCATTTGAGCATATAGAAGAAACGGCGGAAGTTATTTTTAAATATTATAACTCTCAAGATAAGTCTTTATCTGCGTTGATTTATGAGGGAGAAGAGCTTAGAAAGTTAGCCTTTGATCATAATGGTACTTTTGGCACGCTTTCGATCAATAAGTTTAATGAGATGGCGCAGGTATACCTGATTACAGGGAGTATTTTTTTAGGCTACGATTTCTCTGATTTTATCTACCGCCCGCTCAGTAATATGTATAGGTTAAGCCAAGCAGAGCAGAGCTATCTTGATGAAAACCCTAAAGTGAAAGTATGTGTTCATCCGGACTGGTATCCTTTTGAATCTTATTGGCAAGGGAAATATCAGGGCATACTTGCTGACTACCTACAGTTGATAATGGGTAATGTAGGTCTTGAGTATGAAATAGTCCCTTCCATTACTTGGAAGCAATCTTTGAAAAGTATTCGTACGGGAGGCTGTGACCTTTTAGCGGGTGCCATGCAAACGGTAGAGAGAAGTCAGTATCTTGATTTTACACGGCCCTATTTGAGCGTGCCTGCCGTTATTGCCGTGAAAACTGACGAAAATAAAAAATATTTACCTGAAATGACCTTAAGTGTCATTGATAAATCAGCTTTCCAAGAGATCCTATCCATTCGATACCCTAACCTTAAAATCTTAAGTGTAGATCATGTTGTTGAAGGACTGCGTTTGCTGCAAGCGGGCACTGTAGATGGTTTTGTAGGTGCAGATGCTAATATTGCTCATATAGCTAAAGAGTTTCAGATAGCGGACATAGCGATCAGTGATGAGCTGCGAGATAGCTGGGATTTTAGTATTGCGATAAGAAATGATATGCCTTATCTGCAGAGTATTTTAAATAAATCGATTGCTGAAATAACCCCTGAAGAGCGGGATGCAATTATTAACCGTTGGTTGGTCGTTGAGTATAAACATACGGTTGATTACACCATTATTTGGATTGTAATAGGTGTGAGTGTAGTACTTGCTTTGTTGGGATTATACCGCTACATCCAAGTGATATCCTACAACAAGATGTTAAAAACAATAGCAGAAAAGGACGCATTAACCGGTATATTTAGCCGTCATAAACTACGCTCTGAATTGGAAAGCTTTACTGAATTGGCTAAGCGCCATAATTGGTCACTTTCAGTAATCTTTTTTGATATTGATAATTTCAAACAGATAAATGATAGTTTAGGCCATGATGTTGGCGATAAAGTACTGTTGGCGTTATCTAAATTGATTAGTAAGATGACTCGCAAAACGGATCGTTTTGGCCGTTGGGGCGGCGAAGAGTTTTTGTTTTTGATGCTTGAAACAGATCTTGATAAAGCGCATAAAATAGCAGAAAAGTTTCGATTAGAGATCTGTCAGCATCAGTTTGGATTACCTATGCCGGTAACCTGTAGTTTTGGCGTAGCGCAGTATAAGCATAATGAAAGTATTGAGCATTGGGTTAGTCGCGCAGACAAAGCGATGTATCAGGCCAAACATGAAGGGAAAAACTGTGTACGGGTTAGTTAAAAAACGAGCAGTATAGATAACTGCTCGTTTTAGGTGTTTTTGTATCAAACTTATTTAATCGATCAAGCCGTAATCGTTACGTAAAATCTCGATAATTTCTGCTTTCGGGTTTTCTGAAAGTGTCAGAGGTTGGCCAATGATTTTTTCTGCGATACCTACATAAGTTTCAGAGACCTTCATTAATAAGGCTTCAGGTAAGGCATTATCTTTAGCTAGAGCATAACGCTCATCCATACGCTCTTTATTTAAAAGAATATCCGGATCGGGGAAGTAGTTAAGCAGTTCTTGACGGAAAACCTCTTTAGAGTTTTCAACTACTTTGCCTTCGCGATAGGAGGGACCATCCCATATACGTGATGAATCAGGTGTACCGACCTCATCCATGTAGATCAGTTTTTCCTTACCCGCAGCATCCGTTACATAACCAAATTCGAACTTAGTATCGACAAAGACCTGATCAATCTCCGCAAGTGCGTTACTGATAACATCGAAACCCTCTTTGAGTAGTTTCTCATATTGGGCGATATCATCTGGGCTACGGAATTTGAAAGCTTCGTGATTATTGCTGATATCATCGCGTGTGATATTTACATCATCTACTTCAGGTACACCAGGAATGCCGGTAAGGATGCCTTTAGTTGATGGGGTAATAAGAAGCTCAGGTAGCTTTTGGTCTTTATTTAAGCCGTCAGCAATTTCAATCCCACAAAACTCACGCTCGCCTTTTGCATAAGAGCGCCACATCGATCCAGTGATATATTGACGACAGATCGCTTCGATCATGACAGGTCTTGCTTTTTGTACGATCCAAACAAAAGGGTGTGGAATATCTAATATATGGCTATCTGCAAGACCATGTTCACGGAAGAGTTTGAACCAGTGGTTGGATATAGCGTTTAAGGCTGCCCCTTTGCCAGGCACGCCATTCATTCCGCCTTCGCCATGCCAGATACATTCAAAGGCTGAGATACGGTCACTAATAACCATAATAGCCAACGGCGCATCAGCCGCGACATCATAGCCTTTTTCTTTAATAAGGCGTTTGCTATCAGCTTCAGTTAACCAGTAAACCGAGCGAACTTTACCGCTATGAATCGGTTGATCTGTGCGAATAGGGAGATCGTTATTAACGGCCAATACTTTATCAGCAAGACTCATTGATATATGTCCTGTATATAATCTGTGAAATCAGTAAATGAGGGGCTTTACCAAGTTAAAGCCCGGGTTTAATCGGCATTACTTTTAAGAGTTAAACTGTTATGAATAGCGTTTAACATCACGTAAAAGTGAGCTCAAATCCAAATCTTGCATGTCTGCGAGTGCTTCCAAATCATTGGATGTTCGCGGTGGTAGCTTCGTGAGCCGCTCTCGTTTGGCGTCCTTGTCTCGAATTTTCTCTAATAGACTGTTCTGTATAGCGTCCAATTGCTCTGTAGATAATGCAGAGAGGCGACTGATTAATTCTTCTTCAGTCATATTTCTCGTTTATGCTCCGAAACAAAAAATCAAAAACAATCGGTAATTATACCAGAATTGTATGATCTTCGATCAAGTGGCATTTTAAATTTTATGCTGGAAACTTACCTTTCAATTTTACTGTGGGGTGAAATAGTTTTTCTCGATGGATGTTTATCTAATTAGTTCTAAGCCCTTTGTAATAGCTGTGCGGGCTAGGTTTCATAAAATAAGACGGTAATGGTATATATGTTGTGGGTAGATAAACCAGATAATTAAATATAATAGCCTAAGTTGTCCGAGAAAGATCCATGCTGGATCTAGCCTAACCTTTTGAGCTTTGATCTGAGTTGATGGTGGAATTGCTTAGAGGAACAGATCGCGGTTGACTGAGGTTATAACGCAATGAGCACAGCTTTTACCGTGAATACAGTCGCCTGCTGCTAGCTTTTCTAACTCGTCTATTTTTTTCTTTACCTGTATCTGTAGCTCTTTTGAGACTTTTTTCTCTTGCCTATAAATCTCTAAAAATAGATCAGCTTCAGAAAAATCAAATATTATAGGGGTGGTTTTAAGGTAGCAGCTGCTTAATGTAAAGCTGATCTGATTCTTTTCTAGAATGATTTGGGATTCTACCGCTGGAATACCCCTGAACTTGAATCCTTTCGGACTCATTTGATTAAGTATTGAATGGCATATAGGAGCGCACAGTTCATTGTCAGTGGCACCAAGGCTGGTGACAAAAATACTCATGGTGACGTCCTGTCTAAGATATAGTGATACCTTTATTCTAGGGTAGGTGAGCAAAAAGGGATAGTGAGATTAATGATAGTCAGGGACGGTCGGTTTTATGTGCGAAGGTTTTGAAGTATGTCTTTAAATTGATGCGGCTTTTTGACTCTCTAGAGCCCATTGTATAGCGTTATTTTGAGATTTTAATAAGTGATTTTCGTTGACTTGGCCAGAGAGTTTATCCCATTGATAATGAGAAAAACTGATCACATCGTTTAGCATAAGGCCGAGTTCACCTTCTCGATGTAGTAAAGCGTCACTAACCGCATCGCTTATCGGTATATGGTTACTTAACTCGATCATGGGAATAGAAAATAACGCGTCGGCTCCTGATAGTATGCCCATTAAGAAGGACAAACCTGGCTCTGAATTATAATATGATGCCATAGATTCGCACATCTTGGCGCGAATAAGCAGCTCACGACAGAGTTCGTCAGGTATATCTAAAGTGCCAGAAAGAGAGACAACGACTGCCCAGCGTTTCAATTCGGTTAGGCCTAGTAAAATAATTGCTTCATTGATCGTTGAGATCGACCGTTGTAATGAGAAAGTGGCTGAATTGACTATTTTTAATAAGCGCAGGGCGAGACGAGGATCTTTAGATATGATCTTTTCAAGGTCTTCGGGTGTTACATCAGGATTGTTTAGCTCAGATAGAAGCTCCATCATGACTAATTCACTACCACTTACTCGTTGCCCTTCAATAATTTCAGGATAAGCAAAAAAGTAGCCTTGGAATAACTTAAACCCAAGTTTACGAAAGCGATGAAACTCGACTATAGATTCGACCTTTTCAGCTAAGAGTGTAACCTTATATGGTGCTAGTTTTTCTAATGTATGAAACAGCGCTTTGCCTTTAAGATCGAGCACATCAATTTTTACAATATCAACTGTATCCATAATGGCTGCAAACTTATCGTTCCAAACGAAATCATCGAGGGCTATTTTGAATCCTTTTTTAGATAGCTCTCTGACTTTCGCGATTGTATCTTCGTTAATTGGAACATCTTCAACAATTTCTAGAACTACGTTATCAGCGGCGAAGCTGGGGAGTTCGTGGAAGAGAAGTTCTTCATTAACGTTCATAAAGGCTGGAAGAATACGCATTTGCCCTTTATGTAAAACGCCGGTGAATGCATTAATAAGTACTTGGCATGTGGCAGCGGTGGCATCAAAGAGCTCACCTGGAGGGCAGCCGTTAACATCGCGGTATAAGAGTTCATAACCGACTGTTTCGTAGTTAACATCCAATATTGGCTGTCTCGCTAGTAGAATTTCCTCAAGCACTGCTAACCCTCGTACGACCTAGATAAGTTATTACTTAATTAATGAAGTTACAGATGATAGTGGGTTCTTACAAGGAAAAAAAAGCCGAGCATGGGCTCGGCTTTTTTTCTTGCTAACAATTCAATTACTTTGCAATAGACTGTAGTTCAGTCATTGCAGCTTCGCGTGTTTCGTTCGCGATAGAGGTGAATGCTTCACCTTGGCCTTTAAGTAATTCGAAAAGCGCTTTGTTTGCTTCCATGTTGAACTTAATTAGCTCTTCTGGAGTTTTAAGCTCTTTAGCTTTCTCTGCTTCAGTTTTGAAGAAAGAAGTTAGCTGTTCGCCAGACTTTTTCTGCTGTTCAATAGATTTTGTGATCGCTGCAGCCTGCAAGTTCATTAGAGATTGAAGGGCATCGAATGATTTCTGAAAATCAACTGGGTTTGTCATAATAATTCTCCTTAAGGTTCTTGTGCGCTGCACAATATGGATTCTATTCTAGTCTGTTTTTTGACCAAGTCAACACTATTTTTGCTGCGCTGCACAAAAATAAATTTTAGTTCCGAAACGAATAAAATTAAAGAGTTAGTTTAGAAGAATAATAGGAAGATATTAGGGGATGATGTATAGACCTTGGTTGAACAAATTGATCTAATTGGTTCCCCAATTAATGAACGCGAGTAGTGTAGGTCTATGGCCGGTATCGAAACGATTCTATCCCTCTTCATTCTTATAGGCCTTGGTTATCTGGGTAAGCGAACCGTTATGGCAGGGTATTCGTTAGCCCCACTCAACACGTTTGTTTATTATTTTGCGGTACCCGCGCTGTTATTTAACTCTGTATATAAACTCTCACTGGATAGTTTATTTCAGCCTTGGTATCTGCTTGCTTTTCTTCTTGCCGCTACATTAACGGCTTTAACTGCCGTGTTTGGATGTGTTTTTTTCTTTAAAGAGAAAGATCGGGAGGTGTTAGTTTTTAGAGCATTAAACGGTACCTTTTCTAACTATGCTTATATGGGTATTCCTCTGGTTTTTGGTTTGCTGGGAGAGGACGCTTATGGGGCGATGGTGAGCATTATCTTATTGGGTAATCTATTCCAGATTGGCGGCACTCAATTTCTTATTGAGAGCCAGCGTCAGGATGGTCGCGGGTTTAAGCAACTGTTGGCGATTCTGGATAAATCTCTTTTACGTAGCCCCATCTTTTTAGCAACGTTTTTTGGTGTTTTAGTTTCCGCATTAGCCCTTGAGTTCCCGGTTATTATTGTCAATGCTTTGGATCTGTTGGCACCTGCAACCGTACCGGTTGCTCTGTTTTGTTTAGGAGCAAGTTTGGAGTTTAAAGCGCTACAGCAAAGTAAAGCGGAGTTAGTATGGTTGGTGGTCGTTAAGCTATTTATTCATCCGCTGCTTACCTTAGCTATTTTCCGGATGGCAGGGCTTAATGATCATAACTGGTTATTGGCTGCTGTTTTCTTAGCTGCGCTGCCTACTGGGGCCTTAGCGCATGTTATGGCGTTACGATATGACGTAAAGGAGAAGGAAACATCGCTTACAGTGGTGCTTTCTACATTAGCTTCAATTGTAAGCGCGTCGTTATGGGTAGGGTGGATGATGTAACTGTGAGTGGTTTTACAGTTACATCACCTGAAAGGTTCTTAATCGTCCTGTTCTAGGGCTTCACGCAGTTGGTTAATGACTTTACTGGGTAAGCGACTAATAATTATGCGATTATTATCTTCGTCGAATTCAATATCTTTACCTGAGTTAAGTTCGCCAAAATTACGTTTAGTAAAGTCTACACTCCAGTTATCCGCTTTAACTTTAAGCTTGGCAAAGCGGTTAATTGTACTGGTATGAGGTTGGAACTCTTGGCTGACGTTATAGGGGCCTTTATTCGCAAATTGTCCAAAGGTGCCCGCTGCGGTTTCTGCCTGTTCTGGGGGAATGTAGGCATCGAATAGATTTTCTATCTCATTCAGATTGGCTGATTCCTTTTCAGAACGCTGTTTCGACAGATAGCTGACTACGTCTTCCACGACCTCTTCTTTACGGTCACTCATATTATTTTGGTTGCAAAAGTCTCGTGTCGCGCGGATAAGTTCGCCTGTTGATTTACGTGATGGGGTGACATCGGTACAGCCAAATGCGGTGGAGAAAAAGTGAGTAATCTCACCTTTTTCTTTGCTACCAATAAAGCTTAGATAGCTATCCTGCTTTTTGCGAAAGGTGCTGATATTAATACGCGCTGCCTGGTGAAGTTGATCCAGATTAACTTCCATCACTTCTGTCGGATGAAGGTCATTGTCAAATCCTATACTGGCTTTGTCTCGGACAAGCGCTATCAGTAAATATTCATAACGATCGCTGGCATATAGGGAGAAAAGTACATATCCGCCGTTAGCATTATGGGCAGATGGATTGTTGATGGCAGCCGCCAATTGGGACATGCTTTTATCAACCAATGTGGCGAATACAGCTTCATCCCACTCTTGGCTGACAAATTCTTCAAACGCAGATATAAATGGGTAACTCTCTTCGTTCTCAGTGTTAAAGGAACCATGGGTTAAACTTGAGCGGCGACTGAAGGCGGCGTTAAGGGTCTCAAACAACTGGGTTGCGATCGGAGAGGCGATAGGGATTATGCCACCGCGGTCGGTGATCCGTGCGGGGGACTCTTCCGATTCCTTAACGAGTTCGCGAATCGCCAGATGTTTTAATTCCATAATGACCTCAAATCTTATTCGGTAAAAATAATATGGGGGAGAGATTGTATTTAAAACTCTTCGTTGATGCAGTATAAAGATGCACTCAATGTAAATGTCCTTGTTTGTGGGCGTTCATAATTATCTATAGGTTCCCTCCCATGGCGTTAAAACCTACCATCTTTAAAGCAACGTTGAACCTGATTGATATGAATCGGGATATATATACCACGGAGAAGTTGACCTTAGCTTTACATCCATCAGAAACGTCTGTTCGTATGATGGTGCGGTTACTGGCTTATGCGCTTAACTATGATCAGGACCTTTCTTTCAGTAAAGGTTTGTCAGCTAATGATGAACCGGATCTATGGATTAAACGTCCAGATAATTCTGTGAGTTGTTGGATTGAAGTTGGACAAGCTTCGCCTGATCGGATACGTAAAGGCGTTAGCCGAGCTGATCAAGTCAAACTGTATGCTTATGGCTCAGAAGTAGATATATGGTGGGCTAAGCATTCTGAGGCACTTATGGGGTTACCTAAAACCGAGATCTATAGTTTCCCTGCTGCTCAGGTGGATCGTTTAAGTGAGTTATGCGGCCGAAATATGGAGCTGACTATTACGATTAGTGAAGAGCAACTTTATGTCACGGTGGGGGATCTGCAGCTAGAGGTCGATTTGACGCGCTTAGCTTAATCTATATATAGGGGCGGTTAAAAGTCGACTTTTCCTCGTCCTTTTTTAATTTGTCCCCGTTTGTTTTTTTTATCCATTCTTTTTCTTTGTGAACTGCGTGTGGGCTTGGTTGCCCGCCGTTGTTTCTCGAGTGTTGTCGCGGTTTTAATTAGCTGTCGTAAACGTAGTAGTGAGTCCTCTTTATTGCGCTCCTGATCCCTAAAGCTTTGTGCTTTTATAACTATTACGCCATCCACAGTGATCCTTTGATCTTGGTAGGCTAATAAGCGGTCTTTAAAAAAATCGGGTAAGGAGGAGCGTTTGATATCAAAACGTAGATGGATAGCGCTAGATACTTTATTCACGTTTTGACCACCGCAGCCTTGGGCTCGGATCGCTTTAAATTCGATTTCGTTGAGAGGGATGGATATACGGTTTGATATAGTCAGCATAAGGTTATTCTATCAATCAGATGGATAGAAAGTCAGGCTTTATGGCATTAGGGTTGTAAAGTATTTGAGGTTAGGGATGATTAAATGTTTTTTTGTCGTTTATAGCGCTAAATATAGCGCAGGCTGGTGGTTCAGCCCGCGCTCAAAACGGGTTGGATATAAAGTCAGCTAGTCATCATACCAATCATCAAATACATCTTTGATATCTTTCATTAATTCTCGTTCTTCACGCATAGCCTCCAAGCGTCGACGCTTGTCTGGATTAATGCTGTCTTTTTTATGGATAGTTGAGTCGACTTGTACTGAGTCAAGGTCATCGCTCATCCACTCTTCCAGATCAATTGCTGAATCTGGCTCATTACTAACGGGGCGTTGTTGGCTCATCGCAATGCCTCACCAATTGAGTTTATATATAGCCTGATTATGGTACATATTTCAAAATAGGAAAGTAGAGTCGAGACTATTTTTTGTCAAGAAAAAAGTAGGGCTGCAACGCCC
Source organism: Neptuniibacter sp. 2_MG-2023 (assembly GCF_030547495.1). Taxonomy (NCBI): domain Bacteria; kingdom Pseudomonadati; phylum Pseudomonadota; class Gammaproteobacteria; order Oceanospirillales; family Oceanospirillaceae; genus Neptuniibacter; species Neptuniibacter sp. 2_MG-2023. The sequence continues at coordinate 114,795 of NZ_JAUOQC010000002.1, forward strand.
GATAAGAATCACTTTTAGTGATGGGACAGGTTATGGAGGAAAGTGGAGACTAAGTTATTGGAAGATTAGATAAGAGAAACGGTATCTATGTGGTAAACAACTTGCCACTTAGCTACTCTAAACTTCGTAAAGTTGACCCGACCTTACTTTTGTAAGAAAGTCGTAAAATTTAGATGTTAATTATACTTTGGTATAGAAAAAATTGTTTTGCTGCAGTGCAAAAAAGTATAAGATAATGAGATATTGATAGAGGATTTCAGTGCGTGGCTACTAAGTATCTCAAACGTTTTTTTAAACCAGCTTCTATTGCTGTTTTTGGTGCATCTGCCAGAGAAGACAGCATGGGCGGTATTGTTATTCAAAACCTGCTAGAAAGTGGTTTTAAGGGATCTATTTACGCAGTCAACCGTCATGAATACGATGAGGTGCATGGCGTACCTTGCTTTAAAACCCTATCAGATCTGCCTGAAATGCCAGATTTAGCCATTGTTTGTTCACCACCGGAAACTGTTGCAGACCTTATTCGTGGCTTAGGCGTGAGTATGGTTAAGGCCGCGATGATTTTAACCGGTGGGTTGTCGATGATGAAAGATGAAACCCATCGATCATTGCGTGATGAAGTGCGGGAAGTGGCTAAACCTTATGGTATAAGGATCATGGGGCCTGATTGTATGGGTATGCTTGTCCCTGGTCATAATATGAATGCCAGTTATTCCCATGTAAATATACTTAAGGGCAAAGTCGCTTATATCGGCCAGTCGGGTATTTTAGGTACAGCTATGATCGATTGGGCAACAGGTCAAGAGATCGGTTTTTCCCACTTTTTGACCTTAGGTGATGGCGCCGATGTAGATCTTCCTTCGGTGATCGATTACCTCGCACAAGATCCATATACCCATGCCATATTATTACAGTTAAACCGTGTGGATGGATCAGCACGGGATTTTATCTCTGCGGTGCGTTCTGCTTCGCGTAACAAGTTAGTACTTGTGTTAAAAAACGACACATTTATCGGTGCAAAATCTGCGACTAAATTAGCTGAAGGCATCTATGATGATGACCTTGTTTATGATGCTGCACTGCGGCGAGCGGGTGTTGTTCGAGTCAAAAGGTCTGATGAGTTATTTAATGCATTAGAAACGCTGACACGTATGAAACCTATGCGTGGTGAACGATTGGCTATTCTATGTAATGGCACAGGTCCAAATGCGTTAGCAACAGAGCAGTTATTTAAACATAGAGGTAAACTTGCGGAATTAACGGATGAGACGCTCGATGCACTGGCTGAGATACTGCCTACCCATTGGAATCGTTCTAACCCTGTTGATCTTAATTCTGATGCGCGCCCGGAACGTTTTGCCGAAGCGGTACGATTATTAACAAAAGATAAAAATGTTGATGCGGTTTTGATGTTACATGCGCCGACACGTATGGCTTCTTCCGTTGAAACGGCTGATGCTGTGATACAGATCGCTAAAAAAACACCACGCAATATTTTAACCTGTTTTATGGGGCGAGCGACTGCTATTGAGGCCCGTAATCATTGTAATTCTGCAGGCATATCAACTTTTTTAACGCCTGAAGAATCGGTGGATGCTTTTATGCATATGGTGGACTTCCACCGTAATCAGGAAGTGATGCGTCAGACTCCACCCCCTTATATGGAGCAAAGTAGCCCTCATCATATTCGTGCTAGACAGCTTGTCCAAGATGCATTGACTGAGGAGCGGGATTATTTGCGCCATGAGGAAGCGATTGAACTATTAGATTTATATGATATTCCTGTCGCTAATACTTTTTATTGTGACAGCATTGATGATGTAGTGAAATGCGCCCAAAAAATAGAGGGTTCTGTACAAGTTAAAGCACTGCATAAACAGAATGTTTATCCATTCAGTTATGATGAGACTGGCCGCCAGCGTTGGAAAGAGATCGTACAAGACCTTTTTTCCAGTGCGGAAGTTGAGCATGCTACGACACAGCTATCCTATAGAATGGGAGAGGTTTACCCAGCAGAACATTTGATGGGTTTTTGTGTTCAGCAGATGAAGCGGGGTTTCCAATCGTTACAAATTAATGTGGGAATCACTAGAGATCCGACGTTTGGACCGGTAATCTTTTTTGGTGTCGGTGGACATACCGTGGATGTTTTAGCTGATCGCCATGTCATGCTACCCCCTTTAAATCTTGCTTTGGCCTCAGAGTTGATTAGTCAATCACGGCTTTGTCAGATCATTGAAGAAAATAGTTACCGTCCTGAACTGGATCTACAGCAACTGGCTAATTTACTGCTTAAATTATCTGAGATGATTGTTGATCTACCTAATCTTAAAGGGTTAGAGATTAACCCAATGTTGGTTAATAAAAGTGGTTTGCTAGTGATGGACGTTGCCGTCTCTCTTTCAGCTAAAGCGGGCTGTTTGTCGATCTCTCCATACCCTGAGCATCTAACTGAAAAAATAAGTCTCAAGCGTTCAGGTCGTAAGGCCATTATTCGCGCAATTCGTGGGGAGGATGAGCCTAACCACCTTGAGTTTTACAATAAGCTTAGCCCTCAATCTATACGTCTACGCTATTTTTACAGTCGCGGTATTCCAACACATCAAGAACTGGCTAACTGGACTCAGATTGATTATGACCGAGAGATGGCTTTCATTATTACAGCCCCACGGGAAGATGGGGAGGGGATGGAAACCTTAGGTGTAGTCCGTGCAGTTACAGACGCTGATAATGTACAAGCAGAGTTTAGTGTTGTTATACGTGATGATCTGCAGGGTGAAGGTTTAGGTGTCGCGCTTATGAATAAGGTTATTGAGTATTGTAAAAGTCGCGGTACTTTGCAAATTACAGGCTCAACCTTGCCTAATAACAAAGGCATGCAGAATTTAGCTAAAAAGCTAGGTTTTACAAATAGTTATAATGCCGAGGAGGAGGTTGTTGATATGAAAATGATGTTGAATGATCCCTTAGAGGATTGGCAGCGGCTGCGTTTAAACTTGCCTCGCTAAGTATTATTAAACTCTGCTTATTCATGAGCTTAAGGTATAAATATAAATAAATGGGACGTTACATTTAGCGAAGAACAAACAGTAAAATGATGGGCACTAGCTAAATTTAGACTAGCGCCTACCGTTGCTGTTTATATTGTTGGGCAAAACATCTCATGAAGAGTATGGATAATGCGTTTTGCTGTATCACCTTGTAAAGAGTAATAGATGGTTTGTGACTCTCGGCGGGTTTTAACTAACCCATCTTTACGAAGTACAGCAAGGTGTTGAGAGAGTGCTGACTGACTTAAATCTAAACAATTGTTCAACGCTGTAACAGAAAGCTCTTTCCCATCGAGATAGCATAGGATCAACAAGCGACTTTCGTTGCCGAGCGCCTTCATTAATTGCGCTGCTTTGCCCGCATTATCTTTCATCATTTCAAGGGTTTCTGCATCAAGTGATGCCACAGTTGAATCATTCAAAATTATACTCCGAAGCGCTTAACTATTAATGTTGGAAATGTAGTTTCCATACTGCTCACGCCAGCGTTACTGCTATTAATTATTATCAACTTATAGTTATTAATATGTAGTTTTTTATAACTGCTCGCATCTTACCTAGTTTGCTGCTTTTTCGCAATTTTCTAATATATTGCTGTCAAGTATAGGGCATAACTTAACCTCTTGCGCCTTAGTCTCGTCTTAGTTTTTTAGAGCCATAATATATTGCAATATTAGGTTATACTAATATAATTGATGCTTATTTACTATAAGCTTCACACTATAGAGGTGCTCAATGGGGTTTAAAGCGTGGCTGGTTGCTTTGGCTATGGAAAAACCTAAGTCGGTTTTCCTGATGATTATTGCTCTAGTGGTACTGGCAGGTCTACAGATACCGAGCATTAAGGTAGATACCGATCCGGAAAATATGTTGCCTCATGATCAGGTCGATCGTGTTTTTCATGACAATGTTAAAAAACGGTTTTCGCTCTATGACTCTATTATTGTTGGTGTAGTTAATACCGAAAGTGAACAGGGGGTTTATAACCCACAAACTTTGCAAGATCTGCATCAGCTTTCCTCTGCGGTTCAGTCTATGCAGGGGGTTATTCGTCAAGATCTGATGTCGTTGGATACGGTGGATAATATAAGTCAGTCGGTTGATCAGCCGGGTACTATTCGTTTTGAATGGATGATGAAATCGGCGCCGACAACTCAACTGCAGGCTGATCAGATAAAAGCATCTGTCGAAAACCTTCCTTTACTTCAAAATACGCTTGTCTCAGGGGATGGGAAAGCTGCCGGTGTTTATATACCGATTGAGAGCAAGTCTGAGAGTTATCGATTATCGCAAGAGATTCAGATTGTTATTGAACAGTTACAGGCAAAGCATCCTGATTCTGGAAATGAGTTTTATATGGCTGGCCTTCCTGTTGCTGAAGATACTTTTGGTGTCGAGATGTTCATTCAGATGGCGATCTCTGCCCCTTTAGCAGGGTTGATGATCTTTATTCTAATGTGGGTGTTTTTCCGTTCCATGTTATTGATTACCGCACCGATGCTTGTTGCATTGGCGGCGGTCATTATTACGATGGGTCTATTGATTGGGCAGGGCTATACCGTCCATATTATGAGCTCGATGATCCCTATTTTTCTGATGCCTATCGCCGTTGTTGATTCTGTTCATATATTGTCTGAATTTTCCGATCGCTATAAACCGGGAGATAAACCTAAAGCTGCGTTAAGGGAGGTGATAGGGCATCTATTTACACCGATGTTTTATACGTCAATCACATCGGCTGTCGGTTTTGCTTCATTAGCATTTACGCCAATCCCTCCTGTGCAGATTTTTGGTCTACATGTGGCTTTTGGTATTTTGCTTGCCTTTGTTTTAACTGTAACTTTGGTACCTGCTTATATTGTTAGTTTATCGCCTAAACGCTTGGCTGCACTTAAAGATCATTCTATTTCGGAGCAGGTGCATGAGGATGAGGATGAGGCTAGCTTGTTGAGCCGCTTGCTGTCGATTACTGGGCGTTTCTCTATAGCTAAATTTAAAGCCTTGGTAGTCATGTTTGTCGGTGTAACCTTAGTGTCAATTTATGGATTAACAACCATTCAGATTAATGATAACCCCGTACGTTGGTTTAAAGAGGATCACCGGCTTCGTATCGCCGATAAAGTGATGAATGAACACTTTTCCGGTACCTATGATGCCTTTTTAGTTTTGGAACGAACCGGCTTGGATCAGCAGAAAGCGGCTTTCCTTGCTTATTTACGCAAACAGGTAAATGCGCGTGAAAATGCAGAAGGGGTCGTTGCTAAGCTAGATAAAATTCTAGGTTCACTTGATAGTGAAGAGTACAGTGCCTTGCTACAAAAGCTCACCTTTGAATTAGATGATGCTGCCTACGAGGATAGTGCTCATGAAGCGAGTTGGTTAGCTTTATTAGATACTGTGGAGAAAGCGCAATCTGAAAGTAAATATTTTCTAACGCCCGAAGCACTAGCTTATTTGGATGACCTCCAGTTATTTTTAAATAACTCCGAGTTAATCGGGAAAAGTAACTCCCTTGTTACCTTATTGAAAACTGTATTTAGGGAGTTGCAGGGGGGCGATTCTAGCCAGTACAAGTTGCCAGAAAGCAGTAATGCTGCGGCACAAACTATTTTAAGTTTTCAATCCTCTCATCGTCCCGATGATCTATGGCATATGGTGACACCTGACTACAATTCGACTGCACTATGGCTACAACTTAAGAGCGGTGATAATCAGGAGATGAGTCGGGTTATTCAGCTTGTAGATGATTATGTAGCTCTACATCCTCTCCCTGAAAATGTTGAGATGAACTGGGCAGGTTTAACTTATATCAATGTGGTTTGGCAGGAGCAGATGGTAACTGGCATGTTAAGCAGTCTTACGAGTGCGTTTTTTATGGTGCTGGTGATGATGTTTGTTCTGTTTCGCTCAATAAAACTCGGCTTATTAGCGATGCTGCCTTTGACGGTCACGATTTTATTTATTTATGGTCTGATCGGTTTTGTCGGTAAAGATTATGATATGCCGATCGCTGTTCTCTCCGCCCTAACTTTAGGATTATCAGTGGATTTCGCTATTCACTTTTTGGAGCGCTGTCGGGCAACCTATCAACAAACAGGTAGTTGGCCTGAAACCGTTGATGAAATGTACAAAGGTCCCGCTCGAGCTATTAGCCGAAATGCGGTTGTCGTGGCGATAGGTTTCACCCCTTTATTATTTGCACCTTTAGTGCCTTATATCACCGTAGGTTTTTTCCTCGCGATGATTATGGCTGTTTCTGCTGTAGTTACCGTGGTCTTATTACCCGCTGTAATTAACGGCATTAAAAATAAAGATAAGCTTTTTTCAGTGTCAGAGAATGATCTATTAAAAAAGCAAACAGGAGAAAGGTAATGTTTAAGTTAATCTCCACAACGTCGCTGTTTGTTGTGGCTGTCCTTAGTGTTTTCAACAATGTTTATGCGGCGGACTTAACTGATGCCAATGAGATTGTGTCTAAAGCTAATTTAGTCTCTTACTACGCAGGTAATGATGGTCGTTCGGAAGCGCGAATGTTAATTACGGATGCCCAAGGTAGAGAGCAAAAGCGGCAATTTACTATTTTACGTCGTGACCGAGAAGAGGGCGGCGAACAAGACTTTCTCGTTGTATTTAGTCGTCCATCCGATGTACGTAATACCGTATTTCTTGTGGCTAAAAAGCCGGGTGGGGATGACGATCGTTGGTTATATCTTCCTGGCTTAGATTTAGTAAAACGTATTTCGGCCGGTGATAAACGTACAAGTTTTGTTGGCTCCCACTATTTTTATGAAGATGTATCGGGTCGTAGCATAAGGGAAGATAGCCATCAGTTACTGGAAACTACAGATAAGTATTATGTGATAGAGAATAAACCTCTGGATACGAATAGTGCTGAATTTAGTCGGTATATTGCTTGGATTAACAAAACTAGCTTCTTGCCGGAAAAAATAGAATATATGGATGAGAACGATACAGTCTATAGACGTGTAGAGGTTCTTTCTAGCGCACTTATTCAAGGTCATGAAACGGTAACTAAATCAAAAGTTTCTGATCTGCGTAGCGGCGGTTCAACTACCTTAGAGTTTCGTTTTCAAAACTATGATCTAGGTATGGATCAGGCTGTATTTAGTGAGCGCTCATTGCGTAAGCCACCACGTGAATGGTTGCAGAGAGGACAGTAATGAAGTCTAAAATAGCCCAAGCAAGGCTTCTACTTACGGTTGTAATATTCTCGCTCTCATCTCCAGTTTATGCGGCAGATGATTGGGGGGATGACGCTTGGGGCCAAGAGGAGAAACAAGGGGCTATAGTACATGGCTTTATCGAAACCGCTGTCGGTAGCCGAGTGAGTGATGATGCGTTAATGAGTGATGATTTAAGCTTGGCAGAGGTGCGTGCCCGAGTTGAAGCGGAAAGCTATCAAGGTGGCTTGCGCCTGAGCGGTAAAGTAGACCTATATGCTGATGGGGTTGAGAGTGGTTTAGATATCTATCTACGGGAAGCTGTGGCGGAGTTTTCCCTAGCGGATAATGTTGATGTGAGAGCGGGGCATCAAGTTTTAACTTGGGGGACTGGGGATCTAGTCTTTTTAAATGACCTGTTTGCTAAAGATTGGGTATCTTTTTTTGCTGGTCGAGATGATGAGTATTTGAAGGCGCCTTCGTCTAGTATAAAACTGTCTGCTTATGGGGAAAAAGCGAATATTGATTTTGTTTGGGCACCTATATTTAACAGCGATAATTTTATTTCAGGTGAGCGCTTTTCCTATTTTTCACCGATGGTGGGAACACAAGTAGCTGCACCTAACGGAAAGCTCGTACCGGAAGAGCCAAGTGAGAGCTTCAGTCATGGGGAGTTTTCTGCGCGTATTTATGGGCGTAGCCAAATACTTAGTGGTCGTAGTACAGAGTGGGCACTGTATGGCTATCGGGGCTTTTGGAAACAACCTAATGCCATTAATAGTAATAATCAGCCTTATTTCAGCCCGTTAACAAGTTTAGGTGCTAGCCTTCGTACGAATATTGCTAGTGGTATAGGTCATACGGAACTTGCGTGGTACAACAGTGTTGATGATGGAGGAAGCGACCCTTTAATTCCAAATAGTCAGGTTCGTTTTTTAATGGGCTATGAGCAGGAGTTGATTTCGAAACTGACCTTAGGCGTCCAATACTATTTTGAACATATACTTGACTACAATGCGTTGGTAGCTAATGACGGTGATTCTATATATCGCCCTGATGAGCATCGAGAGTTGTGGACCCTTCGCTTGACCTATAGAGCGATGCAGGACAATTTAACACTTAACTGGTTTAGCTTTTATTCGCCTACAGACCAAGACTACTATCACCGTCCCTCAGTTAAATATCGCTTTAATGATCAGGTGAATTTAACCTTAGGTGGAAATATTTTTGGCGGAGAGCAGGCACATACTTTTTTCGGCCAGTTTGAGGATGCATCGAATATATATGCACGGCTGAGGTGGAGTTACTAACATGCTTGGTAGACTGATTATGAGGCGAATTTATTAAGCGTAATCTTTTCGCTGCCCACGACGGGTTGGTTTTGGCTTAGGTTTGTAATGGACCGTTGTAGAGCAGTTACGACCGTTTTTCTTCGATGCATATAGTGCTTCATCCGCCTTTTTTATAACGGCTTGGGCATCGGCTAAGTCTGCCGTTTTTTCACAAACACCAATACTTATCTGGACACTGACCACTTCACTTTTATCGCGCTTATGGCGCTGTTGTTGGCCCTGATCGTTATCTTTGGGACGATCTTGATTACGGATATGCATTGGGTAGTTGGCGATTGTTTCCCTGAGCTGTTCTATATAAGGGAGTGCTTCCTCCTCGTTTTTACCAGGGAAAACTAAGGTAAACTCTTCCCCCCCATACCTATAGGCTTTACCGCCCCCGGTGACTTGATTTAGCTTGGCCGCAACCATTTTTAAAACCTGATCACCTACATCATGCCCGTAGGTGTCATTAAACTTTTTAAAGTGATCAATATCACACATGGCTAAGGTATATCGTTTACCTAAGGTTGCTAATTTATCTTGCAGGGCTCTACGGGCCGGAATCGCAGTTAATTCATCAATAAAAGCCATATGATAGGAGTTCTGCATTATTGAAATCGCTAGAGCAATTAGGCTGGCAGATACAAACAGGGCTGAGATAAGAGGTTTATCGAAGTAACTTAACATGATTAATGCTGAGATAAATGAAGCAAGTAGGGCCGCATCCGTATAAGTTTTACGCAATATAAAAGAGAGTAATACAGGAATAAAACAGACTGTAAAAGTAATAGCGGCGGCTTCGCTTAGGTAATATTTATGGATCAGCATCTCTAACATGCTCATCGGCAGATCGGCTAAGTAAAGCCCTATAGAGCCATTGGCCCAACTGAGATAAAGGGCTAGATAGCTGAAAAGTATAAGCGCGATTCTAATGATACCCGTGGGGGTCAATAACCCTCGCTCCTTATAGATAGCGATTAATGCCATATGAAGAGGGAGTAATACCGATATACTACTGAATAAAACAAAAGCATCAGGTTGGTTTAGACTGGTCTGTAAGCCATGTTGAATAAGCCAGTAGGCGCCACTTAAATTGAGGGCCGTAAACAGAATTCGGCTTTTTTTAAACCAGTAACCTAATAGTGCGACAATAAAAGCTACAGGGTAGGGGGTTAAGGATAAAATTTGTTGGTATTCGTGGCTAAGCTGAGTGGCTATAGGCAGCACAAGTCCCATACCACCAAGTAGTAGCAGAGAAGGCAAAATTAAGCCTGCAAGTCTTAAAAACAAATTTATAATCCAACCGAGTTAACAACTGCTCCATTGTAACGACAGTGAGCGAAAAGTAACGACAGTTAATGAAAAAAATTGTTCTAAAACAATAAAAAAGCCGAGTAAAGGTACTCGGCATAAGTTACAGGCTTTATACGGGACCCTATCTGAGGTCACTATAATGCGCTATTTAAGCGTTTAAACCCCTTCTGTTTTTTTACAGCCTAGCATTGTTGCGATCATCATCGCTGGACACCAACCAGTGAAGGCTGACTGGCTTAAACTCACACCAATAATAGCGGTGATGATTAGGAGCATAGGCGTTAGATTTAAGAAGAGTACAGCCGCTACCGTTAATAAGATTACCGACCCTGCGATAATATGAACCGCTTGATTGACGGTGACACCTTCACTGCTACAGCGTTCAGCTTTAAGCCCCATTTTCTGAAAGATAAGTATGGCTGGACACCAGCCTGTAAATGCGGATTGAAATAGATTCAAACCAACAAAGCCGGTTAGGTAATACCAGTTTGGATTCACGTAGGTTCCGAGTGCTAAGCTGGCAAGGACAACGAGGCCTGCCATTAAGCGTAGGGCTGCATTGATAGTCATAAAGCCTCCTGTTTTCAGAAAGTGTAGATTAAGGATTAATTTATATCCTAATATTATATATAAGTAAAATCTAATATAAAAGTTTTTTTATTCAGTAGTTAAGTGTTTCAATCAAGGTATCTTTCATCTATTGAATCTATACTTTGAATAGTTATCCTCGAGTGCAACGTCCGTAACTAAGAAAGATTAAGTCTATGATGAGGGAGAATATGGATAAAATTCTGGTTAATATCGATTTCAAATATGACAACGCAGGCTTATTAGACAAAGCGATATTGCTAGCAAAGCAACATTCAGCGGTTATTGAGTTGTTTAATTGTTGTTACAACCGCGGGATTACCCAAGGGTATATGTTTGATAAAGCGGCAGAGCAGAAAGCAGAGCACGCTTATATTCGTCAGACGGAAGCAAAACTAGAGACCTTATCCGAAAGGGTAGAAGCCGCGGGCGTTAAGGTCAGTTTTGATGTGTGCTGGGAGCGTCATCAGGTTGAGGGAGTTATGCGTAAAGTCTTGCGTTTTGAGCCTGACCTTTTAATACATGGGGTCCAGTCCCATCGTGGAATAGGACACTATCTGTTTGCGCCTATAGATTGGCTGATTGCAAGGAAAAGCCCAGTACCTGTGCTGTTTGTAAAACAGAAACCTTGGAAAGATATCCTCCGTATAGCGGCCTGTGTGGATCCCTTCCATCAAGGTGATGAGCAAGGCAAGATAGATAAAGTTATTTTAAAAAAGGCTCAAATGTTTATCACTGATAATCTAAGTGAGCAACGTGTTTTACACTGTTTCAATACATTACCCCACGAAGCTATTTTTGATGAGCACATGGTGACAGATTATGCTGCTTTACAAGAACGAGTAGAAAAAGAGCATGTGAAACGTTGTAATCGATTGCTAGCTGAGTTTGGTCTTAGCGTTGATTCTGAATTGGTTGATATTATAAAAGGCGAAGCGGAGTCTGTAATTAGCCAATATGCAGAGCAAAAAGGTATCGATGTGCTGGTGATGGGTGCGGTGGCGCGAGGTATGTTCGATCGGCTTCTGTTGGGCAGCACTATGGAAAAAGTAGTCGATGATGTTGATTGTGATGTGCTAATTGTTAAAGGGCCGGATTTTAAATGTCCAGTGGTGGAATAAACAAAGCCGGTTGTAAAGGGATCTAATGCGTTATCTTTTTGGTGTGGTTTTACCTGCATTATTGCAGGTGCTTGTGGTTTTTATTGTGATAGAAACAAATACAGGCAATGGTTCTTGGGCGGGGCTTGCTGCTTACCTTATTGGTATTTTCGCTATCCCATTAACGGCTATTATTAATGCGTTATATATATGGAAAAGTCCAGATGAGCACTTTCTCAATATGATCGGGAAGTGCTTTAGTATTTCTGTGATCGCCCCGATTCTTTGCATTTTTATGATGTTTTTATAGTCATATTTTAAGTGTAAAGCGGATATATGTAACTTTATTAATTTACAAATATAGACCCATTAAGCTCGTAATAACGGGAGAATATAGGCGATTAACAGGAAGTCTAGAGATGTTAAGCACCTTTTGATCTTTCACTTTTTCATACTAATGATGTGCCATCGGCGTTGATACTCAGCTCTCCATTCTTGGAAAATTCTAAGCTGATTTCAGGGTAGGCTTGGGAGCGGTTGTCACCTAAGTAGGCAGAGAAATTTTCTAAAATAATGTCCACTTCCGACTGTGTTTGAGCTTGAGCTAAGGCTTCACGCATAGGGTCAGTCGCCTGAATCGCCGCTACATGAGAGGATAAAGCGTGAGCAGTTTGTAATGTTTTAAGCATTTCGGGATGTTGCTCGAATGCCGTCGTTAATTCCTCTGTATAGGCATAATCATTAGGTAGAACCAATTTTCCTTGGTCATCAAATTGAATGGTTTGAGGCGCTTCAGGAATATTGTTTTGAGTTAAAAAGTTGGGGAAGACAGAAGAAATATGTTTTTGTAGTGCCAATACATTATTAGCACTAGGTAAGAGAAGATTAGATGCGCCAGAGGCTAAGTCGTTAACTGAGGGGGATTGGGTGAAGTAGCTATCTAAGTTGATCTCCTTCGTACCACTTCCGGTATCCATTCGATAAACGGCTGTGCTGGTTTGCATCGCTTTGGCTTCATCAGATAGGGTCACGCTTGAACTGCTGATCGATGGGTAAACCTTTGCCCCTTGGGGGTGAGGATTTACCGCTTGGTTGTTAGTGGTTAGAGAGCTATTTATCACCTTAGAGGGCGTAGTATAAGCGGTGTTGTAGCTGTTATTTGTATAAATGGTCATGGCAAAGCTCAAGGTATAATCTATGTTAGCTTATCTAAAGCGATTTATGTGCCAGTTTTGTGGGTGAAGCTTATAGCCTAAAGTTATTCGGACTGAAGGGGGGAGATAAGAAGAGTTACTGTTTTGCCAGTTTATATGCGTACAGATCCATTTGTTTGGCAAGGTCGGCATCTTTGTCGGAGATTCCAGATACTTCGTGGGTCATTAGTTGAACGTTTACCTTGTTATAAACATTAAACCATTCGGGATGATGATTGATTTTTTCGGCGTAGATGGCGCATAAGGTCATAAAACCGAATGCAGTGCTGAAATCATTAAATACAAATTGTTTGGTTACTTTTCCTTTATCTATATGCCAGCCACTACCCGTTGTATTGAGCTCATCAAGAAGGGCTTGAATCTGGTCGGCATTAAACTTATTGCCTGTCATCATAGTGCCTATACTGAGTATCAATCGAGTTGGGTCGAGCATGTTGATAAATGGGGTGTATCCCCATTTATCTATGCCAGTGCGTTTTTACAGATCAAGGTTTCGAGTTAAAACTTCAGCGGACTTAATAATACGTGTTGTCCGATAAAGTTCTGGGTGCTTTTCATCATCGGAGTATCCTACTGGATCTCCAGCGCCCGTATTGACGAACCAAGAATTTTCCGGACTGCGTTCATCCAGTAATTTTTTAAATTCCGCCGGTTTAATGCCCAGCGCTTGAGCCGCTGCATTGTAGGTGCAGCGAGTTTTTACTGCATTCAGGTAGTCTCGTATGATAATAATTTTATCCAGCATTAAAAGGTAATTCCTAAAAAGTTAATATTTGTATAGCTGTATTTACCTGTTAGCTATGATCGACATCGAACGTTATTTTTCGCCCCAAATTTTCTTAGCGGCTTCCGCAGCACGGATTCTATCTTTTTTGCTCATGCGTTTGCCTTTTACCGGCGCTTGACCTTTTTGTTCTCGAACCTCAATGGGGACGATACTATCGCGCTCAAACCCTTCTATTTGCTCACGTTCAAGGGTTTGTTTAATGCGCTTTTCAATCAGTTTAAAGTGACTGTCACCTTCATGGTCGATGAAGGAGAGTGCTAAGCCTATTTCGCCTGCGCGACCAGTACGTCCAATGCGGTGTACATAGTCTGCTGGCGAACGGGGTAGATCATAGTTTAGCACACAAGGGAGATTAGGGATGTCGATGCCGCGTGCAGCGAGATCGGTGGCCACTAATATCTTACATTTTCCTGACTTAAAATCAGCTAAGGCGCCACTGCGCTCTGCTTGAGTTAAGTCTCCGTGTAGTGCTTGTGCATTAATATCTGCACGGGATAGTTTTAAAATTACATTGTTGGCGGTACGTTTACTGGCAACAAAAATTAAAACGCGAGACCAGTTCTCTGTTTTTAGCAGGTGCTTCAACAGCATAGTGCGATTGGTACGATCGACCTCTATTGCGCGTTGTGCTAATTGTTCAGGAATTGTAGCTTCTTGTTTAATCGAGATTTCAATAGGGTTATTGAGTATCTCTTGAGTCAAGGTCCGGACACTGTGTGGGAACGTAGCAGAGAAGAGTAAATTTTGTCGCTGCTCTGGGAGTTCGTCAAGAATATCATCTAATTCATCACTAAAACCTAAATCAAGCATACGATCTGCTTCATCTAACACTAAGCTGTGTACGGCGCGTAGATCAATTGCGTTACGTTTAAATAGGTCGATTAAGCGCCCAGGGGTGGCTACAACTATATCGCAACCACTACGCATGGCTTGCATCTGAGTATTGATAGATACACCGCCATAGACAGCGAGTGATTTTAATCTGCGTGGGAAGTATTTTGCATATTGTTGAACGGCTTCTTCAACCTGAACAGCTAATTCACGGGTAGGCACCAGTATTAAAACGTTAGCGTGGTTGCTACGCGGTGGAATTGAGTCTTTCATCCTTTCCAGTATAGGCAGCACAAACCCTGCAGTTTTGCCTGAGCCTGTTTCTGCAGCGGCCAGCACATCTTTACCTTCTAACGTCGCTGGAATGGCTTTCAGTTGGACTGGCGTTGGTTCGGTGTAACCTAAATCCGTTAAAGCATTTAACAGAAAGTCGGAAAGATTAAGTGAAGAAAAAGACATAAAAAGGTAACTGCTCAAGATTCAGGAGATCGAACGGCCCATTCTAGCAGAATTGAGTAGAATTATCGGCCTGTTCTTTTAAGCCTTGGCAGGTTCAACGGAAATACTGAGTTCTTTGCCGATGCAGGGGGAGGGAAACCCTATTTAAGTAAGCCTTGCCCTTAAGCGCTTAAGCGCTTAAGCGTGTTGAGGGCAAGGTTTCTATGTTTGATTATAGATCCAGTTCTGCCCAGATAGGGGCGTGATCAGAGGGTTTTTCCATGCTTCGAATCTCATAATCAACACCGGCATCTTGGCATTTCTCTAGCAGTGGTGCCGTTAGTAAGATGCCATCAATACGTAGACCACGTTTTGGATCATCAGCAAATCCCTTTGAGCGGTAATCAAACCAGCTAAAAACACGGTCTTCATCAGGGTTAAGGTAACGGAAGCAATCAGTTAAGCCCCAGTCTGTTAGTTTTCCATACCATTCCCGCTCTTCCGGTTGGAAGCTTGCTTTGCCTGTTTTTAACCAACGTTTACGGTTAGGCTCACCAATACCGATGTCTTTATCTTCAGGAGAGATATTTAGGTCACCCATAACAACGATATTTTGTTCAGGTGAGCAGTGGGTCTCTAAGTGACTTTGTAGGTCGGCATAGAATTTACGTTTAGCTGGGAATTTTATTTCGTGATCTACACTTTCACCTTGCGGGAAGTAACCGTTCATGACTCGAATAGTATTGCCGTTGTCTGTTTCGTAATCACCCATAATCATGCGCTTTTGCGCATCTTCGGTATCGGTTAGGTAACCTTTCTGTACATTGGTCAGTGGCTTTTTGGAGATAAGACAAACACCGTAATGGCCCTTTTGTCCATGGATTTCGACGTGGTAGCCCATCGCTTCAACATCGGCCATAGGGAAGGCTTCATCATGGACTTTGGTTTCCTGTAAGCCGATGATGTCTGGTTGGTATTTATCGATAACGGCTTGTAGTTGGTGGAGGCGTGAGCGAAGGCCATTCACGTTGAAGCAAATTAGTTTCATCTGATCGCTGTCCTGATCGGTAAATAAATGAATATGAATTTTATTGAACAATTAAGGGGAAAGATACTCTGAAAGTGATTAGGAAAATCAATTAGGCTATTTAACTTTCTTAATTAGCCCTCATAGTAGTATCAATGTAAATTGATACTTATAAAATAGACCCATCTTTAAGACACAAGTAAAGGAGCCTGTTGTGGCGGAATATGATTTTGATCTATTTGTAATTGGTGCCGGTTCAGGTGGTGTGCGTGCAGCTCGTATGGCTGCTGGTATGGGTGTAAAGGTAGCTATAGCTGAGGATCGTCATTTAGGCGGGACTTGTGTCAATGTTGGCTGTGTACCTAAAAAGTTGTTTGTTTACGCTTCGCAATATGCAGAAGGCTTTGCTGAAGCTGCGGGATTTGGTTTAACGAATAAAGGCGTGGAATTTGATTGGCCCACTTTACGTGATAATAAAACTCGAGAGATTGAGCGCCTAAATGGGATCTACCAGAATCTTTTAGTTAATTCTGGCTGTGAGCTGATAAATGGTCGTGCGGTATTGGTTGATGATCATACTGTGGCTGTAGGTGATAAGCAGTATAGCGCTGAGCGTATTTTGGTTGCGGTTGGTGGTTGGCCAAATGTGCCTGATATTCCAGGCAAAGAACATATCATTAGCTCTAACGAAGTCTTTTATCTGGATGAGTTTCCTAAACGTGCGTTAGTCGTTGGCGGTGGTTATATTGCAGTCGAATTTGCCGGTATTTTTTCAGGCCTTGGTACTGAGACAAAATTGGTTTATCGAGGTGATCTGTTTTTACGTGGTTTTGATAATGAAGTACGTGAGTTTGCGGCGACAGAAGTGGCTAAAAAAGGCGTAGATCTAGTATTTAATAATAATGTTGAATCTATAGAGAAGCAGGCGGATGGCTCTTTGCTTGCTCAGATGACAGACGGTTCTAGTATTGAAACTGATCTTATTATGTACGCAACAGGCCGTAATCCTAAAGTAGCTAACCTTGGTTTAGAAACGCTAGGCATTAAACAGGCTAAAAACGGTGCGATCATCGTTAATGATCAGTTCCAGACCAACGTTCCTTCTGTGTATGCAGTTGGTGATGTAATTGATCGTGTTCAGTTAACACCAGTCGCTTTGGCTGAAGGTATGGCCCTAGTTAATAACCTATATGCGGGCGAAAATAGAAAGGTTGATTATGACCTAATTCCAACCGCTGTTTTCTGTCAGCCAAATATAGGTACCGTGGGCTTGAGCGAAGAACAGGCGCGTGAAAAATACAGCAATGTTGAGGTGTATAAATCGAGTTTTAGAGCGATGAAGCATACCTTAAGCGGCAGTGAAGAGCGTACCTTTATGAAGATGCTGGTGGATGCTGATTCACGTAAAGTTATTGGCGTGCACATGGTAGGCCCTGATGCGGGTGAGATTATTCAAGGCATAGGTATCGCCTTAAAAGCGGGTGCAACCAAAGAGGTGTTTGACTCGACTATAGGTATTCACCCAACAGCCGCTGAAGAGTTTGTGACTATGCGAGAACCTGTTTAACTTTCTTATAAGCTCTCCTTCCCTTTGAGCTTAGAGTTAGCCCGCTTTGTGCGGGCTTTTTTTTGTCTATGATTCTTATAGGGTATTTTTTATATTGAATGCTCTCGCTATTGATTATTAAAGCAGAAAACCAAGGCCGATAAAGCTTAAAACAAATAGCAGTATAGGTGGCTTAAACTGTCTTAATATAAAGAATGCGATAAGCGCGATGGCAAAGTCGATATTAGATTGTACTGCGCTTATGAAAATAGGTTGATATAAGGCAGATAGCAGCAGCCCAACTACAGCCG
Source organism: Neptuniibacter sp. 2_MG-2023 (assembly GCF_030547495.1). Classification (NCBI taxonomy): domain Bacteria; kingdom Pseudomonadati; phylum Pseudomonadota; class Gammaproteobacteria; order Oceanospirillales; family Oceanospirillaceae; genus Neptuniibacter; species Neptuniibacter sp. 2_MG-2023. The sequence continues at coordinate 132,516 of NZ_JAUOQC010000002.1, forward strand.
CATTAACGCCCCAGATTGCCCCAGCAACCCTAGGTTGTTTAGCTAATGATTCCCACGTATTTTGTAGACTTAATACCAGCAATAAACCCGGTAGGAAGATAGATAGTGTTGCGACTAAGGCTCCTATTAAGCTTGCATTAGGAGTCAGTTCTGCACCTAAAAATGTAGCTAATGTAAACATCGGCCCCGGTACTGCTTGAGCGGCGGCATAACCGGCAATAAAACGGTCGTTATCAATATGTTCTAACGACTGTTGTAGCAAAGGGAGTACTACATGTCCGCCACCAAAAACTAAACTACCCGTTTGGTAAAAGGATGCAGCAAGGGCTACCCAATCAGAAATATAAGCGAGAGGAGGTAAAATTAGGAACAAGCTAATAAAGAGGATAAAGGGAGGCTTAGCGAGTATAGATTTTACTGTAGATGTAGAATTTTTCTGTATGTTTAGAGCAGTGTTTTCTATATGGGATTGGTGTCTGGATTCTACTACGCCATACACTGCCGCCCCCATTAATACAGCCATCTGTGTCCAAATATTAGGTAGTATTAACAGGGCGGCTGCACTAAGTATAGCGATACAAAGCGAACGTTTTTCTTTACAAAAGCTACGTTGCATATTCAGTGTTGCATCGGCGACTATAACAACGGCCAATAATTTTAAGCTGTGGATTAGGCCATTGACTCCACTGCTGCCTTCGCCGAATTGAGTAGTGGCAATAAAATAGATAATTAGAAAAGAGGGTAGTGTGAAACCGACAAAAGCAGCAATGCCTCCTGCTATACCTGCGCGTTTTAATCCGATAGCAAAACCCACTTGGCTTGATCCAGGGCCGGGTAAAAACTGGCTTAGGGCGATAAGTTGGGCATAAGCTTCCTGTTCAAGCCATTTTAGATCTTGGACAAATGTTTTTTGGAAATACCCCAAGTGAGCTGCTGGGCCACCAAAACTAGTGCAACCTAGCAGAAGAAAACGCCAGAATACCTCCAAAATTTTAGACATTTATATCCTGTTACCTATGCTGATTAGTCACTAATTGACTATTTTCGAATAAAGCGCATCACTGCAAATATTGCAGAATAAGGTAGAGATATGAAAATTATATGACAACTCTAAGCCTTAGTTGTTGAGTGGGATATGTTAACTTATTCAATCTGTTTGTTTTTAGCCTCAATCCATTGGGACATGTATTGAGTACTTTTCATGCTGTGGTGCATTAGCATTGAGCCAGTGAAGTTTTGGAGTCTGTGAGTTTGTACGTTGTCGAGTAAGGCTAAGATTTTTTGAATCAGAGCGGGGCCTGTTTTACTGCCGTCATATAAAGCCGTTAAAATTGGTCTCGCTGCTTGTTTTGCCAACAACCAATTATCAGGTTCACTATAAAGCGTCACACAGGCGTTGATAAACTCTTCATCATTCTTGGCGATTTCTCCCGGCCAGCTATAATTTGGAGCCATACCTTCCGCGCCAATATCTGTTGTTATTGAGGGTGTCTCGCATACCATTGCGTCTAAAAGTTTGCCTTTAATGCCAGCACCAAATCGTAAGGGAGCTAAGCATAAGCGTGCTTTTTGTATCACGTCGTAAGCATCATCTGCCCAGCCTTTGATTAGAAAACCGCTTTTAGGATTGTGTAGTGCAGTTGCCTTTGGTGGCGGATAGGATCCGTAAATATGTAGTTCTATGTTCGGTAGCCCTTTCTCTTTTAATCGTTTTCTAATCTCTGGCCACAAGGTTTGTATATATAGAACAGAATCCCAGTTAGGGGCATGACGGAAGTTGCCGATCATCATCATATGTTGTCGATCCTCATAGGAGGCAAGCTGTTTGGGGAGATGATTAAGGTCAAGCATAAAAGGGAGGTGATGAATTTGTGAAGCGGGCATTTGAAACTGTTTTTGGAGCAGCTCTATCTCATAGCTGGAGATGATTAATGAAAGGTCTGAACGATAGATCGCGGCTATTTCACGTTTTGCGATATCAGAGTATAGGTCACTTAACTGCATCTCTCTTGCTTGTTTTACTGCTTGATGGCGGGCATTTCGTAAACACTGCAGATCTTCTGTATCTAAAATACGCAGAGCATTTGGGCAGTTTTTTTCGACTCGCCATCCAAACTGTTCTTCCATCATAAAGCGGTCAAACATAACAATATCTGGTTGTAGTTCATGGATGGTTTGATCGAAGCGACTATCATTTAATGTAATCGATAAGGTATCTATTCCCTCATCTTTTAAGTCGACCATATGATCTGTTACTTGTGCAGGGCTGGCAAATATCACCTGCCAGGCTTGACGTTTAAATAGACGCAACAGGGATAACATATGGCTACCGGCTGCAGATGATTTAGGTTCCGGCCAGACGTATCCAATAACTAGAACTTTGAGTGGAGATGCCTGCATGAGAAATACCTATAGAAAAAATTAACTGAGCTATTTTACCTAGCCAAGGTGGAGAATCTACAAGTTGTCATGTTCGCCTGTTTAAATAGATACAAATAAAGGAGGGAATATGACACTGAAAGATCATTTTGAGTTAATGGCTCGTTATAACCAGTGGATGAACGAAAGTATTTATGAAGCTGCAAGTGAATTGGAGCCATCTTTGCTATCAGCGGATCAGGGTGCTTTTTTTCATTCTATTTTAGGCACACTTAATCATATTTTGGTTGGCGATATTATATGGTTGAAACGGTTTGCTGAGCATCCGTCCCATTTTAAGGCGTTAGAAGCAGTTAAGCTAATAGCTAATCCAGACACGTTAGATACATTACTGTACTCCGACTTTAATGAGTTAAGGGACGCACGTTATGTGTTGGATATGGCGCTTATTGATCTATGTGATCAGGTAGAAGTTTATGACCTTGCTTATCCATTAGCCTATTTCAATATGCATGGGAATAAATTCGAAAAACGGTTTGGCTATCTACTACAACATTTCTTTAATCATCAAACCCATCATCGTGGTCAAGTGACCACATTATTGAGTCAAAATGGAGTTGATTTAGCAACCACTGATCTATTAGCTATCATTCCTGAGGCTTGATAGGGTAAAAGTTGTTCCTCTCCAATGATGTGGGTTGTGGAGCAGAACGATGGGCTAATGGAGTAAAGATGAAGTTACATATTACAAATGGTGATTGTGCTGGCGATATGCTTAATCGCTCAGAACGGATACAGGGTGATGTACTTTGTTGGAAAGATCTATTACATGATGGTCCGGTTCTCGCGCTTCCATACGAAGCATACAGTAAGGCGCGTACCACTTATTTGATGAGTCTACTTAAGAGCGCAGAGTATTCGGGCGAGATCACTGAACAGATGATTGCAGCTGACTTTGTTGCTCGGAAAAATCGATTAGACAATATTGAAGTCTATGATGAAGTTGTATTGTGGTTTGAGCATGATTTATACGATCAACTACAGCTGCTAGAGATCTGTCATCGCCTTCTTAATCTTGGATTAGCAACGCCTCCGTTATCAATTATCTGTATTGATCGCCATCCTGAGGTCCCTTATTTTTATGGCTTAGGTAATCTGACACTTGAGATGATGGAAGAGTTGTTTGATCAACGCGTTCCTTTATCACAGCGCCATCTTATAGTGGCAGATACTATTTGGAATTTTTTTACTGCCCCATCGCCTGAAAACTTGGCGAGTGTTGCACAAACCGAAATAGCTGAGTGGCCTTTTATGGCGGCAGCACTACGTCGATTTTGTCTTGAATATCCATCTATAGAAACGGGCTTAACTTTAACGCAAACTTATCTACTTTTGACCTTATTGCGTGCCCCTGATGAATTACCTGCCTTGGAATATACTTTAAAACAGTCGGAACTGAAGGGTTTGCTGCCTGAAGGGACTAGTGCTACTGAACGGTATTATGAGGTTCTCTCTGGGCCGGCAACATTTAGGCGGGTTTTTAATCACCTGCAACAGTTAGAAGCGGCTCCTTTTATGGGAGACCTCTCTGTTCGTTCCGAACTTAACCGCTTGATGAATGCCGATCTACCTTATATTAGTAAGTGTCTAGTTAATGGTGAGGAGGTTTTTTCGCTGACGGTTGCTGGGGCGGAAGCGCTTCAAGGCAACAAACAGTGGCAAGGGGGCAATCCAAGTGATTTCTGGCGTGGTGGAGTGCATTTAACCTCAGAAGCGTACTGGTTGTGGGATGAGCACTTAAAACAGTTCAATGTCTCAGCCTATGATTAGCCCAGCCCAGTAGGGAACCGCCTAGTTTCTTTTTTCGCGCTCTTGGTAAATTCAAATAATCTCGTTGTTGAGTTACTTAGATAATTCTTATCTTCAAAAGTAGATATGACGTGAAGGTGTAATGCTTTATTTTGTTGGCTTGTAAATGGATGTTGATAGCGTAAAACTATTTTTTATAGTCTTGTTATGAGGTTTAGTTGGTTCTAGATAAGGTTTGGGGAAATCACTTATATCAGGAAATTTAATAGTTTTTAGTATCTGATTAGGCTTTTGAATGGTTATATAGCAGGGGTGTGGGTGGTAGGGATTTTATGAGGGAATAGGAAAGATTTCAGGCCCGGACTGCGTTCGGGCCTTACTTTCTTTCTTGTTCCAGCAAGCAGGTTTTAGCAATTAGATCTTAGGCAGCGTCTCTTTAATTTGCGCATTTTACTTGGTTGCGACCACTGTCTTTGGCTTTATAAAGCGCTTTATCTGTACGGTCTATCAATTGTTCAGCGGTTTCCCCATGTTTAAACTGAGAAACCCCAAAAGATGCCGTAATCGAGCTGATAATTTCTCCCGATTTCTTTTGTTTAATTCTAATTGCTTGAATTTTTTCGCGTACCTTTTCTGCAATTTCGCTTGCAGAATCTATGTCAACTCCAGGCATCAAGACGGCAAACTCTTCACCACCATAACGTACTGGGAGCATAGGTTCAGGGCATACATCTTTTAGAAGTTTACCTACATATTGCAACACTTTATCGCCCATCAGGTGTCCATAGGTATCGTTAAAATTCTTGAAGTGATCGATATCTACCAAAATGAATGATGAGATAAGGTTGTGATTTGTGTTGCTGACGAGTTGCGCTAGTTCAGAGTCAAATACCCGACGGTTGAATAGATTGGTCAGTGGATCAACACGAGCATCTTGCCTTGTTTTATTTAGCTCTTCTTTGAGTGCTTGGATCTCTATTTGAGCCGCATACATTCGTTCTTGAAATAGGCGTGCGGTGTCTCCAATAGATTTAGTATGTGTTGATAGCGCATGAATAATTGAATCTAGGGGTAGGCTTGCTTCGCCATCCTCTTGTTGCTGAAGTGTGACTAAACTCTCTTCTAATACGGTATTAAAATTGGCCGTTTTTTCAGCTGTGTGGCCAGCATCTTCATAGAGGTTGTTAATTAAGCTGATTAAACTTGCTTGAATATCTTCAGCACCGTTGATCTCATCCTTGATCATATGCTCACGAAAAAGTTGTTCGCTGAGCATGGTAGGGCAAGTGCCGTAGGTTGTAAGTGTTTTGTCTAACTGAACATTCAATTCTGGTAGACGGTCACTCACATAGGTGTACCACAACGCATAATTGAGTGGATTGGGGGGGATGTTGTGCTTAACCATCAATGGGATGGCCTGACGTAGATATTCAGCAGCTTGGTTATTGTTTTCAGCGAATTTCATACTACCTCAATCGCTTAGATATAGTTGAACGAATGTTGCTTTGAAACAGGCTTTCTGTGAAATAATCTAGAAAGGTCGTTCCTTCATTACCCGGTAACTCTAAAACAAGCGTTTTAATTTATAAACAGTTTATTAAATAAATATTTAATTACAGTCACTTAAAGCTATGTTTCTTGTATCGGCAGAAGTCCTTTAATCTTCAATGAAATATCTTTTTTCTTGATTTATATTCATCGTCCAATATAAGTTTGATCGATTATTGATCTGATGGGTCTATAGGTAGGTGGCGCCTTTGGCCTTATAAAGATAAGGTTTCTTGCTACACTGTTTTGAGTATTAGTCATTTTATAAGGAGGGATTCTCTTTATGGCGCTGCTTCGTGGTATTCATTTTCGTAATATACGAGGAGATGTTTTTGGGGGTATTACTGCTGCAGTGGTTGCGCTCCCTCTAGCGCTAGCCTTCGGTGTTTCTTCTGGTGCAGGGCCTATAGCCGGTATTTACGGCGCTATTTTTGTTGGTTTTTTTGCGTCTTTATTTGGTGGAACTCCAGCTCAAGTGTCGGGGCCAACGGGGCCGATGACTGTTGTTATGGCGGCAGTTTTTACTCAGTTTAGTGCTATTGATCCGGTACAGGGGCCTATTTTGGCCTTTACTGTTGTGCTAATGAGTGGTTTTTTTCAAGTGCTCTTCGGGCTGTTTAGGCTGGGTAAGTATATTACCTTGATGCCATTTCCTGTGATATCCGGTTTTATGAGTGGTATTGGGGTTATCATTATCATCTTAGAATTAGCGCCGCTATTAGGACATAGTGGTGAGTCATCGGTGATTGCCTCATTGCAAATGCTGCCAGCAAATATTTTATCTTATCAGGCTTCGGCTCTACTGCTTGGTGTATTAACGCTGTTGATTGTTTTTTTATGCCCAAAATCAATAGCGAAAATTATCCCGTCACCCTTAATCGCTTTGTGCTTAGGTACACTGATTTATGTCACTTTATTACCTGAAGGCAGTGTGCCTGTTATTGGTAGTATCCCTTCAGGTTTACCTGAATTTATCTTTCCAAGTATTGATTTTGCACTTCTTGAAGATATGTTGCTGGCTGCAATTATGCTGGCGGCTTTAGGCTCGATTGATTCTTTATTAACCTCATTAGTGGCAGATAATATAGTTAAAGAGCAGCATGATTCCGATCGCGAGCTGATTGGTCAGGGTGTTGGTAATATGATGGCGGGGCTTTTTGGTGGGTTACCTGGTGCGGGGGCGACAATGCGAACCGTCATTAATATTCGTGCCGGAGGGCAAACACCTCTTTCTGGAGCTGTTCATGCCATTGTGCTTCTTCTTATTGTTTTGGGGGCGGGTTCTTTAGCGGAAGATATTCCTCACGCAGTGCTTGCTGGAATTCTAATTAAGGTTGGCATTGATATCATTGATTGGAATTTTCTTAAGCGGCTTCATCGAGCGCCCGTTTTTGTTGTTGTGTTGATGCTTTTAGTATTCGGGCTGACGGTTTTTGTTGATCTTGTTACTGCCGTCATTATTGGTGTCTTTATAGCGAATGTCATTACGATTAAGCATCTATCGGATATTCAGATTGATTCCATTCGAGTTGTTGCAGATCAACCTGATGATATTGATCAATTAAGCCCAAGAGAAAAAGAGATTCTTGTTAGCGCGGGAGGAAAAATCCTGCTTTATCATTTAGAGGGGCCAATAAGTTATGCTTCTGTGAAAGGGATGACAAAGAAATTAACGAATAGTCAGCCCCATGATGCCCTAATGTTTGATTTTACGTCAGTCCCTTTGATTGATGTGTCTACCGCAATGGCGATTGAAAATATTATGGTTGAAGCGTTAACGGCTAATCGAAGCGTGTATATGATTGGTATTAATGGGCCGGTTCGCAGTGTGCTTTCTAAAATGCAGATACTTAACCGCTTAGCTGATGAGTGTTTGTTTGATAAGCGGATAGATGCGTTAGAAGCGGCTTACCAACGCATCACCTTATCTTGATAATGTATTTGGTGTTGGTAGGGAATAAGTTGCTGTCTTAATTCGGCCAGTTGTTGGTCGCTTGCTTGGCCGGTGAGTAGCAACTCTTCATTCCAGTTGCGAGACAGTACTTCTGCGTGGCATTTCATGAGTAGTGTTTCAATACTACCGACTAAAGCGTGGGGTAGGGTTAAAGTAAAACGAAATTTATCTACTTTTTCTAATGTAGGTAATGTTTTTAAGGCTTCTTGGACGGCTAAGCTGTAAGCTCTGACAATCCCTCCAGCACCGAGCTTAATACCACCAAAATAACGTGTTACTACGATGCTGATCTCACAAAGCTCTGTGTGACTAAGAACGTTGAGCATTGGTTTTCCTGCAGTGCCTTTAGGTTCACCATCATCACTACTTCCCCAGCAGTTTAAGTCCGATCTAGGTCCTGCAATCTGCGCCCAGCAGTTATGATTTGCTTTGCTATGCTCTTGTCGTATGCCATCTAAAAAGGCTTTAGCGCTCTCTAGGTTAGGTGTATGGCCTATATGGGTAATGAAACGACTATGTTTTACTTCAATCTCTGATTGATACAGCGCTTGTGCGGGGATCTGCTGTTGATTCATCGCTCCAACCCTGTAGCTAAAAATATATGGCCTAGCCAATCTTGGGGAAGCTCTAGTTCTGCTAATGATTTTTTAAGCCCCGCAATTATCTGTTCTGAACTATTATCCGGTAGGGTTAATGGTTGATGTTTAGGCGCAGATAAGAGTATTTCTAGATTGACTTTGTTTTTGTAGTAATGAAGTGACAGGCGATAAAGGTTTACCTCTTTATCTAGAGATTGCAGGTACTGTTGAATGCATGGCTCGATATCGTCGCGCATCGGTAATAATTGGTTACTATGTAACTTTTCATGCTCTTCATCATCGTAGGTATCTATGTGGTAGATGATATGAGCGATATCCCCATTGTCATATAGCTTCATGCATGCGGCATCACCAATAAAGTGGCCTTCAGAGGCGCTAATGAAAGGGGAGACTTGAATGTGCATTTCTAACAAGCTTTTATTCCCCATCGCTCGGGTTTTAAAACTATGGACACTGATAATTCCTTTAACTGACATAACTTGGCTTTTATACTTATCAACCTGCTCTGGGGGTAAGGCTGAGCCAACCAGCTCTTGAAAACTTTTCCAACTAAGACTCCATCCAATTTTAGCAACCATTAATGCTACGGCTATAGCAGCCACAGAGTCGAGCCAAGTGATCCCTGACATTGCCCCTGCAACACCGATAAAAACTACAACGGATGAAATTGCATCTGTTCGACTATGCCAAGCATTTGCAATTAGGAGATCAGATCCTATTTTACGGCCAATTCTAACTGTATATTGATAGATCCACTCTTTTAAAATAATGGAGAGTAAAGCAGCGGCTAATGCGGGCCATTCGGGAATAGGTAAGGTTTCATTACTCAGTAAATTGAGAGTACTGTCGTATGCCATAGCGCCTGCGACAGCAATCAAAATACTCCCTAAGAGTGCAGTACCAACCGTTTCAAAATACCCATGCCCCCAAGGATGGTTTTCATCTGGTCCTTTATGAGAGATTCTTAAAATTACGATGACTATAAGGTCAGTAAATAGATCGGATAAAGAATGGATGCCATCAGCGATTAAGGCGGATGAGTGCGAGACAAGGCCAACGCCTATTTTTAGTAGACCTAAGAGCGTATCGATTAACGCTCCGATGATGGTGACTTTATTTGCGGCTTTTAGCTGTGCCGTATCTCGTTGCATTATTTGTCCATTTTAACTCAGAGGGTGAAGATCAAAGATAGCTTTATCTTAGCAGTTTTATTGTTTTCGATAAGCAAGAAGTAAAGGTAGATAGGTTATTTGTAGTTATTGAAGGTTATTTGAATGCTTTGTTTGAAATTGCCGGATAATGCTAGCTATTTAGGGGTGTTTAGGCGAATCATTGTTTTATTGAAAATATACCTTTTACACTGTTAATTTGTGTAACTCATTAATGTCTCTCCTATACATATTTTAAAACCTTAAATTACAGTATTGACATATTTAACATGTTGATATTAAAGAGGTAATTTGTTATTGATCAAAAAATGATCAGTTTGACGGAGCGCCTTATTTAATAGGCGTTTCATGACGTTTTAAATAAATAACTCACAAAGTTATCCACAGCGTATGTGGGTAGCCTTTGCTATCCCTTATATCATCAGTGTTTGAGTTTTATTGGGTATAAAAAATTGCCTTTTATGTTGTATGAAAACCAACAAAAACTTAGTATCGTTTTATTAAAAATTTAGGATTGAATATGGAACATGGAATAGCCGTACAGCTGGTTTTACCTCTAGCACTTTTTACTATTATGCTGGGTGTTGGAATGTCTTTGCGGGTGCCTGAGTTTTCGCTGCTTTGGCGTCAACCTAACGTTGTCTTCGTTGGGGTTTTATCTCAACTTTTGTTATTACCTTTATTAGGTTTTGTTGTTGTCAGTGCTTTTGATCTCCCTGCGGCCCTAGCTGTCGGTATTATGGTGTTAACTTTTGCACCTGGGGGAGCGACATCTAATATGATTACTTATCTGTCACGGGGAGATACAGCTCTGTCTGTTTGTCTAACAGCTATCTCTGGTTTGATTACACCCATTAGTATGCCGATTTTAACGGCCTTAGCCGTCAGTTACTGGATGGGTGAACAAGCGGCGATAGAGTTTCCCATTGTTCTTACAATGGTCAAGTTGATGGTGATCTCTGTGCTTCCCGCTTTATTGGGCGCCTTAGTTCATCATCGCTGGCCTGCTTTTTGTCTGCGCATTGAGCGCTATGTTAAAGCGTTAGCAGGTCTTTTTCTGGTGTTGGTTGTTTTCGGTATAGTAAAAACGAACTGGGAGCAGTTACCCGCGTTAACTTTTCAGTTAGGGCCGAGCGTACTTGTACTCGTTTCTTTAGCTATGTTTTTAGGTTATTGGATTGCTCGTCAGATGCGACTTAATACAGAGCAAGGTATTAGTTTAGCTGTAGAGGTAGGTATTCAAAACGCGGCGATAGCCTTGTTAATAACGGGGGGGATTTTACATAATTCGGAGATGGCTGCCAGTGCGCTTATTTATGGCGTTCTGATGAATATTCCCGCTTTTATATTAATCGCTTACCGTTTTTATACATCTAGGCAGATATTTAACCGTACAGTGTAGCGACCTAGTTCCAACCAATACCTTAGTTTCAATCAATACCTAAGGTTTTATGGCTTTGAAGACTCAGTTTCCACCGTGGGTTCTTTAAGCAGAAGTTGATAATATCTTGAGTGTGGATAGGGCGGGTTGGACTATCTAAAGGCTGTAGATAAAATTCTCTGAAATCCATCTCTTCAAACTGTTCAGGTCGGGCAAGTTGCTGAGGGTAAACTAGCTTTAATTCATCACCAGAAGTGATTATTACCTTGGCATCGGCTTTTGGACTGACACAGACCCAGTCAATGTTGTTTGGAAGAGGTTTTGTTCCGTTGGTTTCTATGGCAATAATAAAACCATGCTGGTGGCAGGTATCGACCAAGTTTTGATCGAGCTGGAGAGCAGGTTCTCCACCAGTAAAAATAATATAAGGTGGAATATGACTGTCTTTAGGCCAAAAAGAGCTTAGAAACGTACAGAGATCATCGGCAGTTTTGAATTTTCCACCGTTTTGACCATCAGTTCCGATGAAGTCAGTATCGCAGAAATTACAGACAGCTGTTTGCCTGTCTTGTTCGCGACCGGACCATAAATTACAGCCGCTAAAACGACAAAAGATTGATGCGCGTCCACTTTGTGCACCTTCGCCTTGCAAACTATAGAAAATCTCTTTTACGGAATACATTAGATTATGTTAGAAAGGGCCTTTATTTTAAAGGCGCTAAGTCTACACTGGCAGATTTTGACTGCAAGTTAATTTCATTCATCATCATATAATTAGGTTTAATAGGGTAGTTACGTGGAACTTAAACAGATAGATAAAACGATTTATAAGAAAAAACAGCGTAAGGTTGCGCTGATTTTGTGTCTGATCTTTGCGCTGATTGCTTTAGGATTAAGTGCTTTATTACGTAACTATTTTGGGAACCCAGAACAAGCAAACACCATGATCAATTTAATAGGTGTTTTAACAGGCGCTTTAATTACGATCGGTGTTTTTTCTAGATTTGTTGGGCGTCCTTATTATGATGAACTTCGTTATGCATGGAACCTTAAGCGTCAAGCTTTGAAAATACAGAATCATCGTCATCGCTGGGAAGTGTTGCTTGATGAAGGTGATAAGACTGCCGCTATTGTATTGGCTTTTTATTATAAGGCTACGTTACAAATTCAGAGTCTTGAAGGGAATGATTTTGGTTTTCATGACACTGAAAAACGGGAAGCTAAATTTTTAGATCAATGTCAGCAAAAAGGTTTAGAAGCGGATCCTCATTTATATACGATTGATATGTTACTCACCCTAAAATAGAGAGGTTTATCTCGTTTCTATTTTATAAAGGTGTCGTTTTATATTTGTTCTTAGCGATAAATCGTCCATCAGTTTATTCTAATGTCTTATATTAGAGTTAATGACTATTAGTAGGCTTTTGTGCAAAAATCGTTATAACTATACCGAATAAACTTATAATAATAGAGGTTTCGACATGTTAAAGCACACAGTGGGTCGTTTTGCGTTAGTGGCGGCATTGATCTCATCTCCCCATGTAATAGCTGAAGGAGGCAAGGCGATGATAGCGCCGGGTCTTGTGTCTTTTACTGTTCAGCATGATGGTGAGCCTATTGAGGTTATGCGTAATCAAGATCCTAATAATACGATTAATGAGCTTTATAACACGACCTTTCGAGGTATGCCTCAGCCAATAAGACCTTTTGAGCCTTATGATGTTGAAACTATTGGCGAACGTGAATTTGTTGATTATATGCAACAGGCGGAAACTGATGAGAATATCTTAATTGTAGATACTCGCACCGTTGGTTGGCATTATCGTTTAACGATTCCAGGCAGCATGAATGTTCCTTATACCGTAATGGAAGAAGAGGAAACAGCGGCGGATGCTTTGGAAGAGTTTGGCGCAGTTAAAAAAGAAGATGGTAGCTTTGATTATAGCCAAGCTAAGACATTAGCAATGTTTTGTAATGGTTATTGGTGTGGACAAACGCCAGCCTTAATTCGAGCAATGCTAGAAGCTGACTATCCAGCAGAAAAGCTGAAGTATTATCGTGGTGGAATGCAAGCCTGGACAAGCCTAGGTCTGACTACTGTAGGCGATGGGGTAGAGTAGAGTATTCATAGGAAAGCCTACAGGGTAGGTTTTCCTAACTTATCACTTGTCCTCTATAAACTAAGCCTGATTTTTTTCTTTCAGCTTTAGGTTTATCTTTCTTTCGTTCGACTACTTGTCCCCTATAGATAACGGTATTCACTTCCTCAGCTATCTCATCAGGCTCTTCAATGGGGGCTTGTTCGGTTTCAATGATTTCCTCAGAATAGCCTATCTTTTCTAATAGATGTAATGCAGCCTCAGGTTGTAAGCTTTCTGCAATGGGGAAAAGCAGGTCTGGAGTAAAGGAGCAGCGCAGGTTTTGGCTGTTGACTAAAGTGTTGAATGCTTCTTCGTTATTTAGTCCGCAATAATTTAATCCAATTAATGCACCTTGATTGATAACAATTTGCCCAGAACGGTTTGATTCGGAAGCAATGAAAACGGTACCCGTGAGTTTTTCCCGGCATACTTTCAATAATGTATTTTCTAAAGAGAGTGGAACATTTGTCATTGTAAATGGCCCATAAGCTATAGACCTTGTAATCAAAAGCATGAATTACGCCAAAAACATTAACCTTTTGATTTTTAATGACTTAAATTTTTTTAACGCTTATTTTTGTTCCATTATGGTGACGATTGGTTCGTTGTGATTTTTTTTAGTGCATTTTTCTGTCTGGAAACAGGTCAATAAAAGGGGCGAGGTGGGAGCGCCCCCTTTGGTTTATTCAGGAAGGCATATTTCGTTGCGGATTATCGCCAGTATTGTACGAATAAAAAGTATGCTGATGACCACTGAAGATAAAGTAAGTAATACAATAGCTATATATTGGAAAAATGGAGATGGATTGTGTTGATACATCACCAATGTTGCTATTGTTGAGGCGGCTAAAGGGAAAGAATACGCCCACCAAGACATGTAAAATTTTATTTTACTGAATCTAGGTAGTTGTGTGAAAAGCAGTAATACTAAGAACATCGATGTATAAAATAAGATACGCGAAAAGTTGTCTAGATCAGCGTTTAATTTCATGTATGAGATAAAACCTACCGCTGGGGGAGCGATTAAGATAAATAGGGTAGGGAGCAGCTTTTGTGGTAGCGGCTCATGGAAGAACATACGGTTAAAAATGAGAGTCTTTAAAATAATCCAGTAAATAAACCCAATTGAAAAAAAGAACCAGCTTAACTCTATAAAACCATGCTCAACACCGGCAATGGGAATCAGGATATTACCGACAACAGGTATGAACCATGCTGGGGTTGAATGTTCGATTTTAAATTTTGGATGGTGAATCCATTGGCTTAAAGCATGGATGGTAAAACCTAAGTGTATAGTGACACCTGTTCCCCATAAATATAATGAGAGCTCCTTAGATACATGTAGAGTTGCGATACTCATTAAAATAAGACTAATGGAAAACGCAGGGAAAAAACTCATTTTGATGGGATGTTGATACTCTTCTACAACAGCGTTTGGGTATTTTTTTGCTTTTAATGTATAAGTGATAACAATCAGTAGTAGTACTGACGCACTTAGAATAAGGAGTGCCTGAGCAATCACGTCAGTAAAACCAAAAACGACAGAGGCTTTATCCCAAGCGAGGGTAAGCCCTGTTAATCCCATTACTACAGAGAAAAAAGCTGCAGGAAAAAATTGTAGTTTAGGTAAGTTCTGTTCAGGGCTATTTTGCATGTCTCTAACCATCATTAAATTAGAATATTCTAATATTATAATTATTTTTAAGAATTAAAGCCAAGTTTTTCTGTACACCTTTTCCCAGTCATTAAGTATGGCTGGGAAGCAGCGATTAGTTTAGGGTCTCTTTGCTTCACCACCAAAGGCCTTAATAATCGCAGGGAACAGTTTGGCAAACTCTAAGCCCATTTGAACCATATCTGCATCAAATTGAGCGACTTCATCTTCAGCGGCCTCATCGGACATTTTATCTTGTAGTTGGTCACTGAGTTTAAGGCGTTTGATTGAGAGATCATCTTGTAGCAGGATTTTCAGATGTTCATCCCATTCAAGGGCAAGTTTAACTACTCGTTTACCTGCTTCAAGGTGGGCAACAAACTCTTCATCTTCCAGTTGTTGACCTTTAATTCGAATAACACCGCCTTCAAGGACATTATCGCGTAACTCGCATTCATCTAACACTTCAAAGCCTTCAGGTATGCTAGTGTCACTTTCTAACCAAGTGGACATAACGGCTGATGGTGATTGCTGCACATCAGGAAGTACTATAGGTAGACTACCTAGCGTTCCACGTAGGTGGCTTAGTAGCTCTTCAGCACGTTTGTGGCTAGAAGAATCAACAGCAATCCAGCCTAAGCTAGGAAGTATAATTGCACTGGTTTGTTGGAACTTACTGAAAGCGCGGGGTAGGAGGTCAAGCACAACTTCATCTTTTAGTTGGTCTTTCTCTTTTTTATAAACTTTACGTGCTTGGTCGCGCTCAATAACGGCAACCTTTTCACCAACGGCTTCTTTGATAACGGCGCCGGGTAGGATCTTTTCCTCTTTGCGGGTAGCCACCATAAACATGCCGTGTACTTGGTGAGCGAGTAGATCTTCTGTTAAATGGCAAGGTGAAACCCAGCCATAACGGCTCAATTCTTGGCTTTTACAAGGTGTAAATGTTTGTTCCAAGAGCTTTTCTTGTAACTGTTCCTGTGTGTATTCGAAGGGTTCAGTTAAACGATAAAAGATGACATTCTTAAACCACATAGCAGCTCCTGATAGAAAAAAGGCAGTGCATAGTAGCAAGAAATGTTGTGGATGGAAGAGGAAATTATAGGTTTATGACGAAATTAATTATCTAAATAGGGTGCTTAGGGATTTATTTTTTTAAAAGCTGTATTAAGGGACTTATCGACATAGTATCCGTAGAGATCTAAGGTGTTGATGCCGACCATCTTTTCTGCAATTTCCTCACCTTTATTGTTGAGAAAAAGCAGTGTTGGGGTTGCCCATGCATTGTACCGTTGAGCAAATGTATTAGCGCCTACCTGTTGCCCGTTAAAATCTTTAATGCTACCTCCTGTATTAATTTCAAGCTCGCTAAAGAGCGTAGTGCTCTCATAATGACCACTTAAAAGCATTGGATGGATGATCTCTTCGGTAATAAGAAGACAGTAGTTACAATTAGGTTGCGAGACTAAGAGCATCACAACTTTTTCCTGACCTGATGAATTTCTACCAGTCTCTACATAGGCTTGCTGTAAGTCTTTTGTTCTCGGTATTTCCACAGCCCAGATCGCTTGGCTGATTATTAAACAAAAGATCGGTAGTAATCTAAACATGTAAATTCCGGCGTTTATTCTCAGCGTAGGGGCTGAGTGTTTATAGTTGTTCGATGAATTCTAAACTATGTTCAGTAACTTCATCCATATAAAGGTCGCGAAAGAAGTGATCAGCTCCCTCAATTTGAATGCTTTGTACCGCATCGTTGTTTAAAGTTTCCAATTTTTCAAATAGATCGGCAACAATAGTATCTTCACTGCCACTGAAGACTAGTGTTGGCAGTGTAGTTTTAGATAATAGCGTGGGAGTATCAAGGCGTGGGTTAGCTTGATAGTAGTTTACAAAGCTTGAAGCGGCTACTTGCGTATCTTCACAGTAGATAAAATCTGTATTGGTAAGCATGTTATCTGGGGCTAATTGAATAGCTTTTTCTAGCTGATCTGGCAGTGAGTGTTGGTAGCGTTTGTTGTAACTCGCTGCTTCATATTGTTCCGACCAAGTTTGCGGAGCAATTAAAATTTGTCCTTTTATAACAGGGTCTGAGTGTGTATCCGCATACCAAGCTGTTTGATTCCCTCCCCGGGAGTGGGCGGCTAATATTATCGATTGGCTACCTTGTGTTTTAAGCCAGTCCACCCAAGCAGCTATTTCAGGAATTGCATCGGTATGTTTATGGGTGTGAGGAGTTTTACAGTCGTACATACCATGCCGATTATCCAGGCCTAAACTTAAATTGATAGCTAGGCTACTCATGCCTTCATCAGCCAGTAGCTCTTGCCATGTGGCAATGATCTCCATGCCATTGTGGGCGAGTGTGCCGTGGGTGATGAGAAGTATATTGTTAAAACCGTTCTCTTCTGTCAGGTGCAGGTTGGCATTTAAGTCGAGATGCTTATATTTTAGTGTGATCTCTTCTGCATATAGGTTGCTGGAGTTAAGAAGGCTGCTAGCAAGGAATAGGGCGATAATAATACGGAGCATAGAAATACCTAAACGGCTTGTTCGTCAATTAAGTTATAATGATATTCTTAAAAGAAATATGCAAGCCGTTTCAGTATTCTATTAGAGGTCACTTGTAGTGTTTAAAGGCCTTCGTAGGCTAGAAGCGTATGTACTGGGACACCTGCATCTTGGATTTTACTGGAACCTTGAAGATCAGGTAGGTCAATGAGTGCAGCGGCTTCTGATACTGATGCTCCCAATTTTTTGATAATGCTGCAGGCCGCAAGTATTGTTCCGCCTGTAGCGATTAAATCGTCAAAAACTAAAACTTTGTCTCCAGAAGTAACTGCATCAACCTGCATTTCAACGGTCGCTGTGCCATATTCCAGCTTATATTCTTGTTCGATTGTTTGGCCTGGAAGCTTCCCTTTTTTACGGACGAGAACTAAGGGAATATTTAGATGGTAGGAGATAATAGAGCCGATCAAAAAGCCTCTGGCATCAATGCAGGCGATATGAGTAATATCACTATCAACATAACGCTGAATAAAAGCGTCAGAGATCATGCGCAATGCTTTCGGGTCTTTAAATAGGGGGGTTATGTCACGGAACTGTACGCCAGGTTCAGGCCAGTCAGGGATGGTTCGAATAACTGACTTCACATAACATTCGTCGTATGACATTAAAAACTCCTTGGAAACTGCTTGTTGATTTGGCTCAATGCATTTTAGGGGAGATAAAGGTCTAATGAACCCGTTGGGTTACACATTGAGATGGCTACTTTTTGTGCGACTGACGAGCACCGGTAGTCAATATGCCGGTGCTCTTTTATTTTATCGATCTTTAGCAGTGGCCGTTTTTACCACATTGAGCACTTACTGGTTCAGTCGCATCACTTTCTATAATCTCTCCAGATAATCTGTAGAGTTGCTCTATATCTTCTATATGAACCTCTTTACCTTCAACGCGCAGTAAATTAGCTTTTTGGAAACGTGTGAAAATACGGCTGACAGTTTCTACGGCTAAGCCTAAGTAATTACCAATCTCATTACGTGACATGGATAGACGGAAGCTTGTTTCAGAATAGCCTCTTGCTTTAAAGCGTTGCGATATTTTCACCAAGAATGTTGCTACACGCTCTTCTGCATTTTTCTTTGATAAAAGAAGCATCATCTGTTGCTCTTCGCGAATCTCTTTACTCATAGTGCGTAAAAGCTGGCGGCGTAGTTCCGGAAGCTGCCCCGACAGATCGTCGAGACGCTCAAATGGAATTTCACAAACGGTTGTAGTTTCTAGTACTTTTGCTGAGACAGGGTATTCGTTGCAATCAAATCCGCTCATGCCAACAAGTTCACCTGGAAAATAGAATCCAGTGATCTGTTCTTCACCTTCATTTGTGATGGTGTAGGTTTTAACGGTCCCTGCTCGAATCGCATACACGTCAGTGAACTCGGAACCTTGGTTAAATAGGTGCTCCCCTTTTTTTAATGGTCGGCTTTTATCGATAATCCTATCTAACCGTTCCATCTCTGTCATATTAAGCGAAACGGGGAGACATAATGAGCTAAGACTACAAGTGTTACAGCTAACCTGCTGCAAACTGCGCAGCTTCCCTTCGTTTGTCTTGTTATCACTCATAATACATTCCTGTTGTCGTTATAATCGAGTGGCTACATTTTGATTATGTAATATTTCTGTAAATACGGAAAGTTAAATAATCCGTGAGAATCGCTGTGAGCTAAGGTCTTTTGGTATATAAGCATCAAAAGCCATGCATATTCTGCGAATTAGTAACCGACCGGCGGGTGATACGGTAATGCGTTTTGTGTCCATTTGAATAAGACCATCGGTGGTAAAAGCGCTTAGCTCTTGCTGGGCATCGGCAAAGTACTGATCGAATTGGATACCGAAGCGCTGCTCTATTGGTGCTTTTTCTAATTCGAAATGGCAAATAAGATGAGTGATGACATGGCGTCGGATAATGTCATCTTGGGTTAAGCTTACGCCGCGTTTAATTGCATGTTTTTCGCTTTCTACTGTATCTGTATAAGCTTGCATCTCATGCTGGTTTTGATAGTACACAGAACCAATTTGACTAATGGCAGATACCCCCATGGCAACTAAGTCACATTCAGAATGTGTTGTGTAGCCTTGGAAATTTCTGTGTAGTTTTCCCGTGTTTTGCGCAATAGCTAATTCATCATCAGGTTTAGCAAAGTGGTCCATGCCTATATAGACATAACCGGCATTGAGTAGTTTACTGATAGTTGATTCTAGAATAGCAAGTTTCGTCTCTGGGCTAGGTAGTGTTGATTCATCGATGTGACGCTGTGGCCTAAAACGATCTGGCAGGTGAGCATAATTAAATACAGAGAGTCTATCTGGGTTCATCTCAATAACGGTATCTAATGTCTCGTTAAAGCCATCAAATGTTTGATAGGGCAAGCCATAAATAAGATCAAGGTTAAGTGAGCGGAAGCCTTGGCGGCGAGCTTCTTCTAAAATGGCAGAAGTTTGTTCAACCGATTGCACACGGTTAACAGCTTCTTGCACTTTAGGGTCTATATCTTGTAAACCTAAGCTAATGCGATTAAAACCGATCTCTCTTAATACTTGGATTGTTTCTTCAGTGGCTTCTCTTGGATCTATCTCAATAGAGTAATCGCCGGAGTCATCATCTAGTAGATTAAAATTAGCCCGCATCTGCTGCATTAACTCTCTCATCTGCTCATGGCTAATGAAAGTAGGCGTACCGCCGCCCCAGTGAAGCTGAGTGACCTGACGGTCATTACTATACCATTTGGAAAGCTGAGCCATCTCTTTATACAGGGTATCCAAATAGGGCTGTGCTTTCTTACGATTTCGTGTAATGACCTTATTGCAGGCACAGTAGTAGCAGACGTGTGCGCAAAATGGGATGTGCACATAAAGAGAGAGTGGCGCATTTAAGTCGGCAGAGTTCTGTCCTGTTGTCACTAAATCCGAGGAAGATAGTTCAGGATCGAACTGAACGGCTGTTGGGTAAGATGTATAGCGTGGACCTGAAAGGTCGTATCGCTTGATTAGATCTAAGTCCCATTTTATCAGGTTGCTATCCACGAATGTTTCCCTCGTTATCTCGACTGCTGCCATCACTGACAGTAAATAATCTATTAGTAACTAAGCTTGGTTTAACTCTATGGCTAATTCAGTATGCCTTGCCAAGGGATTGTGTAGAGTCCCATCAGTATAATCAGGCTACCAGAGAGGTGTTTTGTTAGTTTTCGTTGTAAAACTGTTTTTACCTGTTGTGCTAAAACGCCAGTTAAAAGCATAGTGGGCAGCGTGCCTAATCCAAAAGCGATCATTAATTGTGCGCTTAAGGTCCAGTCCGCAGCGGCGGATGCCCATATGAGTGTGCTATAAACGAGACCGCAAGGTAGCCAGCCCCAAAGTACGCCGAGCATGAGTGCTTGGCGTAATGTTTTAACCGGTAAAAAGTGGCGTGCAAAAGGGCTGATTTTTTTCCAGAGATAGGAGCCTAGATGCTCAACCTTGGTCAGACCTTGCCACCATTGTGCTATATAAAGTCCCATGCTGACTAACATTAAACCTGCAAATATTCGTAATGCGAGTTGTATGCTTGGGTTTTCAATTAACCAACTTACACTGCCGAGTAATGCCCCCGCTATAGCGTAGCTGGTAATTCGCCCGCTGTTGTAACCCAGTAATAAGCCAAAGCCTTTCATACCATTTGGGCTGCTAAGGGAAACTGTTGTCGCAATACCACCGCACATACCAAGGCAATGTGTACCGCCGAGTAAACCTAGCAAAAATGCGGTTGGTAGTGAGAGTGCTTCAGTCATCCTTATCCTTAGGAGAAGGTTTTTTTACTTTGGCGTCATCGGGAATCAGTGCTTCGTCATCGTCATATAAAATGCTATGAGCGGGGCTGTCCAAATCATCATACTGACCATTATTAACGCTCCAAAAGAAAGCCCAAACGGCACAGCTCGCTAAGATGATAGCGATTGGAATAAGGAGAAAAATAATGTCCATGGGAATCAATAACCCTTAATTTTTAAAGGAGTAATTCTACCTGATTTTGTTGTTAGGGGTTAGTCTTCAACGTTTCAGATTGATGTTTGATTGGGCCTAATTTTCTTTTCTTTAAGCGGTTCAAACGCATAGCATTACTGACAACAACAAGCGAGCTTGCAGACATTCCTAGTGCCGCCATATAAGGAGCAATAAAGCCAAAAGCTGCAAGAGGAAGCGCCATAAGGTTATAGAAAAGAGACCAAAATAAATTTTGTTTGATGATTCGCTTAGTTTTTCGAGCGAGTAAAATACCGTCCACTAAGCGTAGTAGGTCGTGACTGATTAACACTCCGTCAGCATTAGTTTTTGCTAAGTCTGTTGCGCCGCCCATAGCAATCGATGTTTGGGCGCCAGCCAGTACAGGAATGTCATTTATTCCATCGCCTACCATGACGACCTGTGCGCCATTTTCTTGAAGGTTTTTCACATGACTTAGCTTTTGCTCAGGAGAGACGCCTGATACTGTGTTATTAATACCTAAGAAAGTGGCTACTTCCTCAACCGCAGATGAATTATCGCCTGTTAGCATTTCACAGGTTAATCCCAGTTGCTGTAGATGTTTGATGGTCTGTTGGGCTTCTCTGCGAACTTGGTCGTTGAGCCTAAACCAAGCTAAAGCTGAATTTTCATTGCAAAGGAGTAGCCATTGACCACTGGTTTCTGGCAAAGGGGGTTGAGGTTGTGAACAAATCTGGGATGAAAAGTCTGGTTTTCCTATACGGTAGCGCAGATTACCTATAGACCCTTCGAGTCCTTGACCTACTTCATTATGGATATTGGAAGCGTTCAGTTCGGCTGATTTCTCATGAAACGCTTTGGCTATAGGGTGTTCACTATGTTTTTCAATCGCCGCTGCAATTTTAGTACATTCGCTTTCACTGAGATCTGTTAAGGGTACGATTTGCTGTAGGCTCAGATTGCCTTGAGTCAATGTGCCGGTTTTATCAAAAACAATATGGGTGGCAGTGGCTAGGCTTTCTAATACATGGCCGCGGGTAATCAATAACCCATTTTGTCTTAAGGTACCGGTTGCTGCAGTCAGTGCTGTCGGAGTTGCTAGAGAGAGTGCGCATGGGCAGGTGACAACGAGAACTGAGAGTGTAATCCAAAAGGCTTGAGAGGGTTCAACTAGCCACCAACTGAAGCCAACAATAATCGCTGTTAGTAGAACCGCAGTGACAAAATAACTAGCGACTTTGTCGGCGACTTTAGCTACATGAGGTTTTTCCTCTTGCGCCCGTTCGAGCAAACGAACAATGGCAGATAACTGGGTCTCGTTACCTGTTTGAATGATCTTGATGGTAATTGGGTTTTCTACGTTAATTGTGCCGCCAACAACCTTATCATCGATTTGCTTGCGTATAGGTAGGTATTCACCGGTTAATGCGGATTCATCAACTGAGCTGTTACCCGCGGTGATAATGCCGTCAGCTGGGATCGTATGGCCTGGCCGTATAATGACATAATCGCCTACCGTTAAGTCTTTGACGGGAATTAGTTGCTCATCATTGCCGACGATCTTTAATGCACTTGCAGGTAGTAAATTAAGTAAAGAGTTCCCCGCACGGCCTGTGCGGTGACGGGCTTTCATCTCAAGGAAGCGACCAATTAAAAGAAAGAAAGTAAACATGGTCACTGAATCAAAATAGACTTCGCCGCTATTTGTGATTGTTGCCCAAACGCTGGCGAGATAGGCGCCACCTATAGCTAGTGATACAGGAACATCCATAGTGAGATGTTTGGTTTTGAGGTCTCGCCAAGCCGCCAGAAAGAAGGGGCGTGCGGCATAAAAAATAACGGGGGAAGCAATAACTAGGCTTGCCCAACGCATGAATGTGACGTATCTATTTTCAATGCCCTGAATGTCACCGCCATAAAGAGCAACCGCGATCATCATTGTTTGCATCATCCCTATACCGGCAATACCTAGTCGGCGGGTTGCTCGCTTCTGTTCTTGTTCTAAAAGCTGCTCTTCTTTATCAGGGTGATAGGGGTGGGCTTGATAACCTATACGGTATATTTCAGAAAGCAGGGTGCTTAATGGGGTAACTGTTTTATCCCAAGTGATACGCGCACGGTGGTTAGTTAAGTTAACGTGTGCTTTCTCAACGCCAGGAATCCCTTGAATATGATGTTCCAAGAGCCAAACACAGGCTGCACAAGTGATGCCTTCAATAACGAGGGAGGCTTCGGATAAGTTGTCTTTAGTAATGACAAAGTCTTTCTGGATATTAGGTTCGTTATAGAGAGTTAGTTCTTGAAGAAGTTGTTCAGGTAACTCTTTGCTTCTAATTTCAGGTGAACCTGCTGATTCGGTACGATGCTTATAATAGGTATCTAGCCCACTATTAACGATGGTTTCTGCTACAGCTAAACAACCGGGACAGCACATGTCACGCGGTTCATCATTGATAATGGTTGTGAAATTGCTACCAGGTGGAATAGGGAGTCCACAGTGGTAGCAATTTTTTGATGAGTGGTTGTCCGTCATTAGTTGTGCGCTGGTTCTAACTCAATACTATTTTGATCATAAGGCGGATGGATCTCCGCACGTAAGTTCCAGCTAGCAGAATCATCTTCTAAGATAAGGTAACGTTTACCTTTAAGGGATGTTTGCAGGCTACCGGTATATGAATTGGTGCTTGGAACCTGTTTTAGCATGATGTTTTGATCGTACTGTTGATGCGTTGGATGCACGATACTTAGTGTTAAATGCTTAGGCTTTTCGGTCTGGTTTGATCTGAAATGTACCATTAGATCGCCTGTTGCATTATCAAGTTCAAGAGTGCCTGAGACGCCTAAAGCTTTAGCTGCTTCTGAATGGGATTTGTCAACAAAGTGGCCCCGTGCAACTTTGTACATATCATCTTTAACTATACCGTCGTGGGTAATGATAGATAGGTAAAGGAAAGAGGTGCCATAAATAACGACGGCAATGATTGGCGCTAAAATAAACCAGAGCCAAGGCTGTCTGTACCAAGGAGCAATCGGTGTGTTGTCTTCTGAATTCATTGTTATATACCCCAAAAAAAAGCTGCAAGTTAAATGCGTGTACGGTTACACATTTAACGGGCAGCTATTCTAACCTATTTACCAACAAGGTGGTGCATAAATGCACCACCTTATGTTGATATTCATCAGCAACTTAGCGTTTCGGCGCTGGGCCAATAAAGCGGTTTTCCTCTTTTATAGAAATTGAAGGGTTATCTAATGCTTCAACCTCAAAAAGAATATTGTTATTGGCTTTGCTTAAGTATTTAGCTGGAATAGCAATACGTATAGGCAGATCCAATAGTTCACCGGACTTAATCATTACAATCTCATCGCCCATATATTTCATGCCTTCAAGTCCTGAAACTTTAATGCTGAATTCATGATCAATCTGCTCTTTGTTTGCGAGCTTGAGAGTGTAAGTATTTTCAATCATGCCATTAGAGGTTTCAGCGAATAGCTTGCCTCGGTCACGCAAAATATCTACTTCAAGTGGGATACGGCTATATAGTGTATATCCGAATGCGATAAACATCGCGCAGAGAACTGCAAAGTAGCCTATTAAACGTGGACGTAAAATATGAGTTTTATTCCCGGCTAACTGATGTTCTGTTGTGTATTTAACGAGGCCTTTTTCATAGCCTACTCGTTCCATAATATCGTCACAAGCATCGACACATGCACCACAGGCGACACACTCATATTGAAGACCATCGCGTATATCGATTCCGACAGGGCATACGTGAACGCAGTGGTTACAATCAATACAATCACCTAAGCCTTCGGCTTTATAGTCACTCCCTTTTTTACGTTTACCTCGGCTTTCACCGCGCTCTTCATCATATGAAATGATAAGGGTGTCTTGGTCAAACATGACGGATTGGAAACGTGCATAGGGGCACATATAGATACAAACTTGCTCTCTTAGCCAGCCTGCGTTTCCATATGTGGCAACCGCGATAAAACCAATCCACCACATCTCCCAAGGGCCTAGTTGGAATGAGAGAACGCCATCGATGAGTTCTCTTATCGGGGTGAAATAGCCAACAAAGGCAATCGCTGAGGCAATAGAGAAAAGGATCCAAAGTATATGCTTAGCGCTTTTTCGCATGAGCTTTTCTGTGCTCATACCTTCGGTTTTATCCATGCGCATGCGTTTGTTACGGTCACCTTCAGTCATGCTTTCGATCCAGATATAGATCCAAGTCCACACAAATTGTGGGCAAGCATAGCCGCACCATAAACGTCCAGCGAATACAGTGAAGAAGAAGAGGGCGAAAGCAAGAATAATAAGTAACCAAGATAACAACATGAAATCTTGTGGCCAGAACGTCATGCCAAATACATGAAATTGGCGGTTGGGTAGGTCAAATAAGACAGCTTGACGGCCATCCCATGTAATCCAAGAAAAACCGAAGAACATTAGAAGCATAATGAAGCTTGATGCTTGACGGAATTTTTTGAAAATGCCTGTATAGTCTTTAACGTAAATGTGCTCACGTTTTGCGTACAGATCAAAATTCTCCTCAGAATTTTTCTTTTTCTTTGGAGTGACGTCTTGAACTGGGATCTGATTCATATCGTTGCTCACATACTCACCAGTGATAATTGAAAATCAACTTTGCTAATACCTGCTCAATGCATTAGCAAAGCTGAATATTTTAAACGATCTACAAAAAAAGGCGATATGATCCATATCATATCGCCTTTTATTTTCAATTTCTGCACTTACTTATTTGACAAGCTATATACGTAAGCGGTGATCAAATTGATTTTGTCTTCGCTTAATAGGTCTTTATGAGCAGGCATTACACCAGCACGACCGTTACGAATTGTATGAGCAATGTTCTCAAAAGAGCCGCCATATAACCATGTGTTATCAGTTAGGTTTGGTGCTCCTAAGATAGGCAGGCCTTTAGCGTCAGCGCCGTGACAAGCAGTACAAAGTGCCTGGAATTGGCCTTTGCCGCGTTCAGCTGCTTCACTATCAGACTCTGCTCCGCTTAGTGATAGAACGTAGTGCGCAACATCACGTACACCTTCTTCACCAAGAACTGCGCCCCAAGGTGGCATACCACCTACGCGACCATTAGTGATGGTGGTTTTGATCGTTTTTGGATCGCCGCCGTATAACCAATCATTATCAGTCAGGTTAGGGAAGCCGTGTGCGCCTGTCGCTGCTGAACCGTGACACAGTGAGCAGTTGTTAGCGAACATGCGTTGACCCATTTTAAGGCCACCTGCATTTTCAGGCTTTAGAAGTTCTTCAGTAGGCAGAGAAGCGTATTTTGCAAATACAGGCTTATATACTTCTTCTGCATGTTGAATTTCTTCTTCCCATTGGTTGTGAGATGTCCATCCAAGCAAGCCTTGGTAATTACCTAGACCTGGGTATAGAACAAGATAACACAGACCAAAAACGACAGTTCCAATAAACATCTGGAACCACCATTTAGGGAGTGGATTATCATACTCAGCTATGCCATCAAATTCGTGGCCTAGCGTTTCTTCAGTAGTCTCTTGGTGCGGTTGGCTCTTGCGAGTAGCAAGAAGCAGCCAAGTACAGCCAAGAATTACTGCTAGGGTAATTACCGTTACCCACGCGCTCCAGAAAGCACTCATTTTTGATCTCCCCCGTTATTGGACTCATCACCCAGTATTGGCTCGTCAGGTTCCTGAAGAGGCATATTCGCTGCATCGTCATATTTTTCTTTGTTTTTAGGGTTAAGTACCCAAGCAAACAACGCTAAGAATGTGATTAGCATGACAACCGGAATGTATGGACCATAAACTTCGTAATTCACGCGTTATTACCGCTTGTTGTTGTATTCAGAATGCAATTTGCCCAAGGACTGCAAGTAGGCAACAAGAGCATCAATCTCATGTTTGCCTTGCACTGCATCCTGCGCACCAGCGATCTGTTCATCAGTGAATGGAACGCCAACACTGCGCTGTGCTTCAAGCTTCTTGGCTGTATCTTTGCCAGTTAGCTTGTTTTCAAACAACCAAGGGTATGCCGGCATTTTAGATTCAGGAACAACGTCACGAGGGTTATACAAGTGAGCGCGATGCCAATCATCAGAGTAACGGCCGCCTACGCGAGCTAAATCAGGACCAGTACGCTTAGAACCCCATAAGAATGGATGTTCCCATACTTGCTCATTAGCGGTTGAGAAGTGACCGTAACGTTCCGTTTCTGCACGGAAAGGACGAATCATTTGGCTGTGACAAACATTACAACCCTCACGGATGTAGATGTCACGGCCTTCAAACTCAAGTGCTGAGTATGTACGTAGACCTTCGATAGGTTTAGTCGTAGAAGACTGGAAGAACAGAGGTACGATCTCAGCCAAACCACCGCCACTGATGACGATGATAATCAGCAGGATCATGATACCGATGTTCTTTTCAATCGTTTCGTGTTTGATCATTTCTATATGCTCCCTTGACCTTAAGCTGCTTGTGCAGAAGCATTAGCTTCTGGTGCAGTGCTGTTTTTACGAACAGTCTGCCAAGTGTTGAAAGCCATCAGAACCATACCCGTTAGGAAGAACATGCCGCCCAACCAACGAACGAAGTAACCAGGATGAGACGCTTCAAGTGCTTCAACGAAGCTGTATGTCAACGTACCGTCTTCATTCACTGCACGCCACATTAGGCCCTGAAGGATACCGTTAACCCACATTGCGCAGATGTATAGCACTGTACCAACGGTAGCAAGCCAGAAATGCGTGTTAATAAGGCTAACACTGTACATCTGAGCTTTGCCGAATAGGCGAGGGAGCATATGGTATACAGCACCGATAGAGATCATTGCTACCCAGCCAAGTGCACCTGCGTGTACATGGCCAATAGTCCAGTCAGTGTAGTGAGACAGTGCGTTTACTGTCTTGATGGACATCATTGGGCCTTCGAACGTAGACATACCGTAGAAGGATAGGGATACAACAAGGAAGCGAAGAACAGGGTCTGTGCGAAGCTTATGCCAAGCGCCAGACAAGGTCATCATACCGTTGATCATACCACCCCATGATGGAGCAAGTAGAATCAAAGACATAACCATTGCTACAGACTGAGTCCAGTCAGGAAGCGCTGTGTAGTGAAGGTGATGACCACCTGCCCACATGTATGTCGCAATTAACGCCCAGAAGTGAACGATAGATAGGCGGTAAGAGTAAATTGGACGTTCAGCTTGTTTTGGTACGAAGTAGTACATCATACCTAGGAAGCCAGCTGTCAAAAAGAAGCCTACAGCATTGTGGCCGTACCACCACTGAACCATCGCATCTACAGTACCAGGGTAAATAGAGTATGACTTCCACATTGTTACGGGAATCGCCATGCTATTTACAATATGCAGTACTGCAACTGTAATGATAAAGGCCATGTAGAACCAGTTGCCTACATAGATGTGAGATGTTTTACGCATCTTCACAGTGCCAAGGAAAACTACCGCATAAGCAACCCAAACTACTGTAATCAGTAGATCGATTGGCCATTCTAGTTCGGCATACTCTTTAGAAGAGGTCAAACCTAGTGGCAATGTGATAGCAGCTGCAAGAATTACAACCTGCCAGCCCCAGAAGGTAAACGCTGCAAGACCATCAGAGATCAGGCGACGCTGGCTGGTACGCTGTACAACGTAGTAAGAAGTTGCAAACAGGGCGCAGCCGCCGAATGCAAAAATAACTGCGTTAGTATGCAGTGGACGCAGACGACCATAGGTCAACCATGCGGTATCAAAGTTTAGTGCAGGCCAAACCAATTGTGCAGCGATTAGGACACCGACGGTCATACCGACGATACCCCAGATTACTGTCATTATGGCGAACTGGCGCACCACTTTATAATTGTAGGTGGGGTGTTCAGTTGCTGTGCTCATGTCAGACTCTCATCAACAAGCTAGATTATGGAAATTTGAGTTTCGCTGCCAATTATCTGGGAATAAGCCCGTATTATCAATGTATTTAGGAGATTAACTGGGGCATATTGTCGCAGGAGTTGAATGTCGACCTAGGTATAGTATCTTTACTTCTTACGTCTTGGTTTTGCTTTTAAATTGTTGAATTTAAAGGGTTATATTCTTTTCTGTATCTGCTGTTTTTTCGAAGTTAAGATCTATTTAGTGGCTTTTTTTGACCTATATCTATGTTTTTTGAAAAAGAACGGGGTTCTTTTCAGGGCTTTGTTTGACATAAATCAATTTCGATTTGTGCAATAATCAGTTGCTTTTATGTGGATAGGGCGCGGTTAGTGTTAATAAATGGAAAGCCTGTGAATGGGCGGATTATTCTTGCGCATGGCGCGGGAGCCGGTATGAATAGTGAGTTTATGCAAACAATAGCTGAGAAATTAGCTAGGCAAGACTTCGAAGTAATCCGTTTTGAATTTCCTTATATGCAGCTTATATCTGAAACAGGCAAACGCCGTCCTCCTGATCGAATGCCTAAACTTCTCGCTGCTTTTGACGAGGTGATAGCTCAATTTGATGATGGTGTGCCGTTATATTTGGCAGGGAAGTCGATGGGGGGACGTGTGGCTTCGATGTTGTTTGAGCGCTCTCCGGCGATTGGGTGTTTTGTTTTTGGTTATCCGTTCCACCCAGCAGCTAAACCTGACAGGCTTCGTATTGAACATTTGTTAGAGATTGAGAAGCCTATGCATATATTTCAAGGCACAAGAGATCGAATGGGTTCACTTTCTGATGTAACGCAGTACAATCTGCCACAATCGGTGTCATTGCATTGGTTAAACGATGGTGATCATGATCTAAAGCCTAGAAAAGTATCAGGTTTTTCGCGTGAGGATCATTTAAATCATATTGTTAGTTTTATTAAGGATTGGGTGCGTTGAACCTTATTAATCGTTTGCTTTTACAGTGTCGTTCCGGTTTTGAGAAAGAGGCTGCGGCGGAAATTACTGATCGGTGTGGGTCTGTAGGTATATATGGTTACTGCACGCTTAATGAGAACGACGGCTATCTCTTTTTTCATATTCAGCAAGAAGGGCATGCAGAAAAAGCGATACGAGAGCTCGGTTTCCACGAATTTATCTTTATTCGTCAATGGATGGCCTGTGGTGACTGTCAAAGTTTAGAGCGAGAGGATCGTGTTACTCAAATTGAAACCTTAATTGAAGGTTTTCCCTCCTGTTCTGATCTTTGGGTTGAATATCCAGATACGACCGATGGGCGGGAGTTGGCGACATTTTCGCGTAAATTCGGCTCAGCATTGGCACAAAAGTTACGTAAATCTACTTTTTTGAAAAAGGAGAAACCTAATAAAGCTCTCCGTTTGATGCTGTTTGTGTTGACGGGCAGTGATATTTATATAGGTTATTCTGCTGTGGCTAATTCTGCGCCTTGGCCGTTAGGGATTCCTCGGTTGAAGTTCCCTAAAAATGCACCTAGTCGTTCAACGTTAAAATTAGAAGAGGCATGGCATTGGTTTATCCCTAAAAATGAGTGGGATGAACGATTAGCACATGGTTCTCGTGCGGTTGATCTTGGCGCTGCGCCGGGTGGTTGGACTTGGCAGCTTGTGCAGCGGAGTATGTTTGTGGCCGCTGTTGATAATGGGCCTATGCAGCCT
The DNA here is from genome assembly GCF_030547495.1 of Neptuniibacter sp. 2_MG-2023. Taxonomy (NCBI): domain Bacteria; kingdom Pseudomonadati; phylum Pseudomonadota; class Gammaproteobacteria; order Oceanospirillales; family Oceanospirillaceae; genus Neptuniibacter; species Neptuniibacter sp. 2_MG-2023. Next base: position 163,304 of record NZ_JAUOQC010000002.1, read on the forward strand.
GATTTAATGGAGACTGGGCAGGTTAACCATGTCCAAGAAGACGCATATAAATTTATTCCAGATCAACCTGTTAATTTAATGGTTTGTGATGTGGTTGATAAACCGATTAAGACAGCGGATATGGCTGCTGATTGGGTGATCAATGGATGGTGTTCTGAAGCTATATTTAATCTTAAGTTGCCAATGAAACAGCGTTACCAAGAGGTTACTGCATGTTTTAATTTGATCGCCGAGCGGTTTATGAATGCAGGGCTTGGTTATGAATTGAGCGCTAAGCACCTTTATCATGATAGGGAGGAGATTACTTGCCTCTTGCGTATTCGTTAAATCGAACACGCAAGGACAAGTCTGTTTATATTAATGTTCATATACGGTGATTTTTTCTTCGCTTTCTAGCATTGGGTTAATCATTGCCATCATTTCTAAACGCTCTTCTGAACTCGCCCAGCGTTGCCAGTCTTGCAGTGTTCTATAGGTTGCAATAACGAGCCGATGCTTATGATTGGTAACATTTTGTAATGCTTCTCCAGAGATAAAGCCGTGTGCTTGCATGGCTCGTTGTAAGGTTTCCCGTGCAGCTTTGTCATAATGTATGACTAATTCATCTGCTATGTGACGTTCGATCATAACTCTGATCATAGCGCTCTCCCCATCTGAAATAACATATCTGTCTTATAGAATGGTTTATTTATGGCTTAAAAGCGATTTTAGTTAAGTAATTCGAGTTAAATTGCTTTTTCTGTCATAGGTAATTTGAGACAATATACGACTTTGTGCAAGAGACAAAAGATGACTGATATCAAAGCAGATCATATTCTAGACGCACAGGGTTTATATTGTCCTGAGCCGGTTATGATGTTACATAACCATGTCAGGGATATGGGAGTAGGGGAGATACTGCATATTATTGCAACGGATCCTTCTACTCAGCGCGATATCCCCAAATTTTGTAATTTTTTGGGTCATGAGTTGGTGGGAGAGTATGTAGAGCAGGAACTTTTTGGGTATTATATCCGTAAAGGTGAACGCTGATATCCATCAGATTTTTTTGAAACCAAGCAATTAATTTATCAACTGGAACAATTGCTTGAATCTGCTGAAAAGCAGCAGAACAACCATATAAAGTAATATGTTCCAGTCCGAGGCTTACAAGGTGAATGACGTAGTAAACAAAGCGCCAAAGGCGAAATCCAAAAACCGTGCTGCTAATATGGCTGCCCTGCAGCAGTTGATGGAAGCGTATCCTAAAACCTTTGATCGTAAGAATGTCAGACCTCTTAAAATCGGTATTCAGGAAGATTTGGTTGCTGATGAGAAGGTTGCAAAAAACAAGATTAAAAGAGCTTTAGCGAGCTATGTTCGTGCCCTAAATTATTATCGTTCTTTGCGTGAAGGCGCTGAACGTATTGATATTAATGGTGAAGCGGCGGGTGTTGTTACTAAAGAAGAGTCTGAACACGCTAAACAGAAGTTGAAAGAGATTAATAAAGCCCGTCAAGAAAAGCGTCAGGAACAAGAGCGGGAAGAGCGTTTGAGTATGAAATTAGAGATGTTAGTTAATCGTAGCTAAATCTCTTTCAGACATAAAAAAACGACGGCATGCCGTCGTTTTTTTATGTCTGAACCTAACTGAATCTAGCTTAGTTCTTTCGGTGAACCATGTAGATAGCCTTGGCTACCATCAATCTCAAGCTGAGTTAATAACTGTAGCTGGCTTTCGCGTTCTACATGCTCAGCGTAGGCTTGAATATCTAAACTATGGGCCACGCTGATTAAACTGCTAACAAAAAAGCGATCTTCTGCATTTTGGTCTATTTCCCTAATGAGGGAACCGTCAATTTTCACGTAATCTGGTTGTACAGAGTACAAATAGGAGAAACCATTGGGGTGAACACCAAAATGATCAACACCGAAGCCAATATCAAGCTCTTTTAATGCTTTTCTAAAGGCTGTTATCGCATCGGTATTATTTAAAACAGCAGTTTCATCTACTTCAAATAGCAGTTTGCCTGCAAGGGATTTTCCCTTTAGCTGTTTGGATAGCCAATCAATCAATGAATCACTTTGTATAGCTTCATGGCTTAAGTTTATGGTTAACGGGCAAGCTGCGCTCTCAATTTTTTGTAAGGCTAGCTCGATAACTGCACGATCCATTTCAGTCATAAGGCCAAGCTCTTTTACCAAGTTGATAAACTCGCCTGCCGATGTGGCTTTGTTATCGCGGTCTAAAATACGAGTGAAAATTTCATCTTGGATCGGCATTGAGTTGGGACTTTTGCTATAGACGCTTTGTGCTTGTAAAAATATTTTACGCTGATTGATAGCATTAGCGACATGCTGTTTCCAATCAGAAGGTTGGGTGTTGGTTGCGTTCGCTTCGCTATTATATTGCTTCCACAATACACTTTCTTTGGTCGCTTCCTCGCTGGCGATTTTAGCATCGGATAGGAGTTGGCTACTATGACTTATATCGCTGCATTCACAGCTACCCACACTAATAATAGGGTGGGAGATCTCTGTATTCATAAGCTGGCTTAATAGCTTACGGCTTTCTAAGTCCACTTTGTCTAATTTAAGTTTTAATTGATCAAAGTTTGTATGGCTGGTTAATAAAACGAAGTCAGCACCGGTAATCCTTCCGAGGATAGACTGGTCTGCCTGTCGAGATACCTCTTCCAGCAGTGTGGCTAAGTGCTTGAGAAGGTTGTTGGTTTTGTCCATGCCTATCTGTTGGTTGATCTTTTGTAGGTTGATCAAGTGGATATTAAACAGGGTGCCTTTACCAAAATCTTTACGGTAATCAATTCGTTCTGCTAGTTGAGTAATTGTTGCCCTTTGGTTAGATAGGCCCGTTAGGTTATCTTGATAAGCGTTACGGCGAAGCTCTTCAATATTTCGAGCTTGCTCTTCAAACATACTTTTTACGCGTCTAATCATGCGATTCATCGCTTCGACAACTTGGCGCAATTCTCGAGTGCTTGGTAGTTTTTCTTGTTCTATGTAGCGTTTTTCTGAAAGCGCTATAGCTTGCTGTTCGACACTGTTTAGTGGTCTTAATAAATATCGAATTAGGCTGCTAATAGCTAATAGGCAGATGATGGAAAGAGATACAAACAAAATTATACTATCTTGAGCTCCCTTCCATAACTTATCGTAAGCATAGTCTGCACTACTTCGTACATAAATTTTACCCACCTGTTGCCATTGATAAGTGACTTCTCGATACATAGAGGGGGGAGTAATAACGACTAAATTCTGGAACCACTGGGGAATATCATCGCTAATCGTTGATGGCACACTTTTCTCAAATAAGATGCCTTGTTCAGCATTAGTTACAATGATTTGTTGGTAGAAACCGCTGTCAAAAATAGCGTTAACTGCGGTTTCCACAGTTGCGCTATCGTTCTCTGCCATATAAGGACCGAGGTAGAGGCCTAAGTGTGTTGCGGAGTCCTGCGCGTGAGATTCCAATTGGTCTTGTAGTATTGACCGCGAACTTTCTGACATAATATACAAAGTGCCAGAAACCAAGCCGATAAGAATGGCAAATATCGCAGCTATCAGTTGGTTTACTAGTGACATAGTATTGCTCCTCGTCATTAAACCTAGCGCAGGTTAATGTCTTTGTTTTCAATTCTTGATTGCAACTTAACCCAGGGTTTTAAACGATCAGATGTGCCGACTAATGTCGTTCTACGGCCCATTTTAGATATCCAAAGTTTATCACCATTGAAGCTGTATACGTGCAGCAAATCAGGGCGTTTTGACGCGGGTAAGATTGTGCCATTGATATTGTCGAGTATTAATGGGATAGCGCTCTGATTGGGGTAATAGGTTAAGACCATATGTGCTTGGTTGTACTCTAATGCTTTTACATAGGCTAAATTCATTTTTTCTACAGGTACACCCAGTTCTTTTAGGGTGTAATATTTAGCAATACTGAAATCTTCGCAATCACCGCCATTTGTTATGAGAAACTCGACGGGGGTTGCCCAGTAATCTTTTTTCTTCCAGTGTTTTATATCATCCAGAAAGCGCACTTGGTTAAAAAAATCGTTTACCTGTTCTAGCTTATCCTGCTCGCTTTCATTGGCCAGTGTCGTAAGCATCTCCTGCCAAATTTCTAATCGACGCTGTGCTTTTGCACCGTACTGCTTACCTAGCTTTTCTATATCTGCTTGGCTAAGGCGAATGCTTTCATCTGCACCCACTTGAATGAAAATCAGGCAAGAGAGTGCGAGCATAAATGCCAGTAGAGATAGATGGCATCGGCTGCTAAAACTGCGCTTGTCTATAGAGCGAACTGAATTCAATGTTGAGTCCATAACCTAATGGTCAATCACTATGTGTAGGCATCATGCCACATTGTTTGAGCAGTTTCTGCCAGCTCTGCGTATGTTTATCTCGTGCAAAAATATATTGTGCCCATAAACTATCCGGTTGCGAGTTAGATAGTATTAAACGTCGATAAATTTCTAGTTGCTTAGAGGGTTTCAAATTGTAGCTATTAAAGGAATCAATTAATTGATTGTTGGCTGATCTCCATTCTATCGCATATTTGTGAACCATAGCTAAATAGGGCTGAACCTCACCAATATAATATTTATAAAAAACGTTTTGTATGATTTTAGCTCTTGTGGAGGGAGTATTGTTAAAACACAGCTGTTTTTTTTGTAATCCATGCTCAATCGTTTGCGATGCATTCATTAAATGGGCAGTCAGCAATTGAAGTGAACTTAGAATTTTAGGGCCTGAGCGGTTGTTATATAAAATTTTATAATTAGATTCTAAGTTATTGAGTGCTTGAGGGATTTCCCATTGGGCACCTAGGCGCGGGGATTTAATAATATCGGTTAAGGTTTTAATCGCATTGATGCTGTTCTGCGTACTACCATCATCCAGTAAAGGTAATAGGTTTTTAGCACGTGAGAAGTTTAGCTCTATCTCTTTTGCGGTGAATATACCGTTCCATAGTTCTGAAGGTAGGTTTTCCTTTTTTATCTGATAAATAGTATCAACTTGGGCCAACAGTTTTGGGTCCACTTGAGAATCAGTGCTTAATTTTTTCTTACACTTCTCTAATGCATGAAAAAATATTAACTCATAATGCATTTTTTGTGAGGGTGCATAAACCTTACCTAAGGAGCTATTTCGTTCTGCAATTAAAGGTAATAACTTACATTCTTTTAAGTTCATAACGTCGAGTAGGCCCTCTCTGATCTCTGTAGTGGGGCGGATCAGGTGGCGACGAAGGGGGAACTGGTGACGAGAGGGGATATCTCCTACATGTAGTTGATCAACCTTGAGTACATTGCTGATTCTGTATTGGTAGTTATTCAGCATCTCTTCAGGTGTATCTCGCTCACAGCCTGTAAGGATTAGGGCTAGTAAGGTTCCCCACAAAAGATGATAACTATATTGAAAGAGATGCATGTAAGGTCTGTTTGCTTTTCCATTTTAAACGAGAGAGTAACAGTATAGCGCTAATTGTTAGGCCGATTAAAAGACCAATCCAAAAACCACTAGGGCCCATCTGCGTAACAACAAGATCTGTTTTGCCTAAAACATAGCCTGTTGGTAAGCCTACAAGCCAGCATGAAATAAAGACAAGCATAAGAGGGAATTGTGTATCTTTGTAGCCCCTTAAAGCGCCAGAACAGGTGATTTGTACAGCATCTGATAGTTGGAATACTGCAGCTATTGTTAATAGGGTGGTCGCAATCTTAATGATTTCTACATCTGTGGTGTATAAGGTGGCTATTTGTTGGGCAAAAAAAGCGATAAGCCCAGAGCTGATTAAAGCAATAGATAAGGTGATGATTAAACCTGCTTTTGCACTATGAATCGCCCCAGCTGCATTTTTTGCTCCCAATTGATGACCAACTCGAATGGTCAGCGCAAAAGAGATGCTCAGTGGAATCATAAAGACGAGTCCCGTGAAGGTTATAGTGATTTGGTGAGAGGCAATAATTATTTCACCAAGATCAGCTATTAAGAGGGCGATAACCGAAAACATACTAACTTCGATTAATAAGGCAAACCCTATAGGTAAGCCTAAGGCTACATAGCGTTTAAAAGCATCGATTTCGGGGAGCTTCCAGCCATTTAGTGGAGATAGCTTTTTAAATGTACTGGCATTGGTCAGGTAGATAATGGAGACAATTAACATTAGCCACATCACGATTGCGCTAGCCCAGCCGCAACCAACTCCGCCTAGTTGAGGGAAGCCTAATTTTCCATAAATTAGCAGGTAATTAAGGGGGATATTACACAGAAGACCAAAGACCGCAATTTTCATAGCAGGTTGGGTTTTGCCAAAGCCTTCGATATAGCTGCGGATCAGTTGGTATAGGAGTAAAGCGGGTATGCCCCATGAGATTGCAGCAAGATACTCCATGGTTAATGCTGCTAAATGGGGTTCTACATCCATAAAAGCTAAAATAGGAGCGCAGTTATGTAGAAAAAACATAGCGCAAAGGCTTAGTAGAATCACAATAAGTGATCCTTGGTGAAGGGTTTCATTTGCTTGGTGAGGTTTCTCTTCACCAACAAAGTGGGCAACCATAGGCGTAGTTGCCATTAAGATCCCTTGGCAAGCAATAAATATAGGTAGCCAGATACTCGACCCTAAAGATACAGCGGCAAGGTCGGTGGAACTGAAACGACCGGCCATAAGGGTATCAACAAACCCCATTGAGGTTTGCGCTATTTGTGCGATTGCAATGGGGAAACCGAGATTAAGTAATAACTTGATTTCAGAAAGGTATTTCAGCGCTCTGCTCCAGTAAAATAAGGGGCTAGTTTTATATAGTAAAGAAGCTATCAGTTTACCTTAGCGGGTATTTTCTTCTAAAAGTTCGAGTATTTGTAACGCTTCAGTTGCTGATTGGCCACAAAAATCTTGTTCAGCTTTAAAGTCTGCGCATGCTTTCGGCCGATCGGGATGATGGAAGATAGCACAGCGTAAAGTTTCTGTAAGATGCTGGCATCTGACACCGGCAGGTTTTTGGAGACTGCTGATACTTGGAGCTATACAGCATGCTCCGCATTTTTCTCTGCACTGCATAGTGTAATGTGCTTCATATAAAGTAAGAGGTGGGTATTGTACGTTGGCAACCAGTAAAGAAAAAGGCCGATATACTTATCGGCCTTTTTAAAGTTTGAGCTAGCTTTTAGTTTCAGTCGCGAGCGGGTTGATGAACTGATATCACCTATGGGCTAGCCTTTTTCAGGGTCTAGTTTTAGGGTGGATAGTGTATATTCGCGGATTGATTTTAGGCGTTCAGGGTCTTGAGTAAGGTCATGGCCATAGGAGGGAATCATCTCCTTAATTTTTGCCTGCCACTCAGGTGACGCCAGTTGATCTTTAAAGCAGATTTCTACAATACTAAGCATCGCACTAACGGATGTTGATGCTCCAGGTGACGCGCCAAGTAAAGCAGCTAAAGTACCATCAGCAGCGGTAATAACTTCAGTTCCGAATTCTAATTTCCCTTTACCGTTCTCATCTTTTTTGATGATCTGTACACGTTGGCCGGCGTGAGAGATCTCCCAATCGTTTTCTTTAGCTTCAGGGATAAAGTTGCTCAATGACATAACACGTGAACCATGTGTCTGCATCACTTCACTAATTAGGTATCGTGTTAGATCCATATTAGTAGCACCAACATAGAGCATTGGTTTGAGGTTATTGAGCTTCATGCTGCCAATTAAATCGAAAATAGACCCATTTTTAAGGAACTTAGTTGTGAACCCCGCAAAAGGCCCAAACAGCAGTGATTTCTTGCCATCAATTATTCGAGTATCAAGGTGAGGAACAGACATAGGTGGAGCGCCAATAGGGGCTGCTCCATATACTTTAGCGGCGTGCTGTTCGATGATCTCTTCATTTTTACAGACGAGCCATTGGCCACTTACAGGGAAACCACCATACCCATCAGCTTCAGGAATCGCTGTTTTCTGTAATAGGGGGAGTGCTCCACCGCCCGCGCCTAAAAATACAAAGCGGCTATCAATAACATCAAACTCGTTAGTTGCGTTATTTTTGATAGTGACAGACCAGCTAGTATCTTTATTTTGATAGAAATCTTTAACATCATGGTTAAGAAGAAGCTCAAAATCACTTTGATCTTGAAGGTTTTTAACCATGTGACGGGCCAGTGCGCCAAAGTTTACATCAGAGCCATAACGTACCCGAGTCGCCGCTATTTTTTCGTTGCTCTTTCTGCCTTCCATGACCAGTGGCATCCATTCTTTCAGAACTTCAGGATCTTCACTGTACTCCATTACGTTAAATTGATGATGTGAGCTTAGGGCTTCGTAGCGCTTACGTAAAAACTCTACGTTTTTATCGCCCCAGACGAAACTTTGATGGGGGACTGGATTAATAAACTGTGAAGGCTCGGGTAGTGCATTTTGCTGGACTAGATAGGACCAGAACTGCAAACTCACTTCAAACGAGGCATTAATAGCAAAGGCTTTGTCACAATTAATGCTGCCATCATCCATTTCCGGCGTATAGTTCAATTCACAATAAGCGGCATGTCCTGTTCCCGCGTTATTCATGCAATCTGTGCTTTCGACAGCAATTTGATCGAGTCGTTCGATCATGGCTATTTTTAGGGATGGGTCCAGCTGCTTGAGCATAACACCAAGTGCCGTACTCATCGCTCCCGCGCCGACTAGCAATACGTCTACTGATTTTGTGGTCATAGGAACTTCGCCATTTTAATAATAATAATGGTTTGTGAAGTGACACAGGTAAGGAGGCTTGTGGCCGCAACGTAATTATTAATTATGCTGAAATAGCTTATTACGTGATTACCTGAGACTTCAGAGCCCGCAAACAATGGGATGATTATATTACAAATTATATTGTTGCAGTGCAGTTGGCGCGAATTATACGGGTTTTGTTCTGAATGTCTTGGTTTGAAAGTCTAAAGACGTTAGCCATTTGGATAATAATAGTCCTAAAGTATTATGTTTTTAGGGGGAGTTGAGTTGTTTTTTTAATATTGCTGACTTACATCAATACTTACTATTCTGTTTAGTTATAAGCGCGGGTTTTTTTGATATTAGTTTTTAGATATTTACATAGTGGATAGTCTGGACTAGGCTGCAAGCCTTATACAACATACATCTGCTTGGAGTTGTTAGTGGAAGATATTCTTGAGTTGTTACAGGAACGTAACCAAAAAGTTCCGGTGCCATTAGATCTACCGGATTATGATGATCTGGTTGAGATAGAAGAAGCGATTCTGATCTCTTTACCAGATGAGTATAAACAGTTCATGCTTGAGGCAAGTAATATTGTCTGTGGCTCTATTGAGCCAGCGACATGTGCAGATCCTCAATCTCATACCTTTCTTCCTGATATGGCAGCAAGAGCCTGGGATCTAGGCATGCCACGTGAATATATCCCTATTTGTGAACATGAAAATGGATTTTATTGTATCGCTGATACTGGACAGATCTTTCTATGGTTGTATGACGAGGGTATCGAGGATGAGTGGGGATCAATATGGGATTGGGCTAAAGATGTTTGGTTGGAGAGTTAACCTATGAATGCTCAATTATTTAAACAGGTAGAGCAGCTGGCTGAAGCGTTAATGTCCGCAGCAGATCGAGATGATGAAGCTGTCTTTTATCAACTTTATGATCAGTTGAAGTCGTTATGTAAGCAGCACGTTGGTAAGAAAAGCGATCATCCGCTTTTCTTCGAGACCTTGGCTGATTTTACTGACGATAGTGTGACCGCTGTGGATTATTATCAGCGCGCATTTTTAATTGCTGATTCGCTTAAGGAAAATGAGTATAAGGCTTCCATACAGTTCTCTCTTGCCCAGCGATTGATTGAATTAGATCAAATAGGTGAGGCTAAAGGGGCATTGGTTAAAGCGGAGAAGTTTGCCAGCTTTACTGAAGATGATGTGTTAAAAAAAGAAATTGCTGAATTGCATCAAACCGTGATTTAACGGCTAAAATTTTAGCCTAAATAAAAAAGGAGCCAATAGGCTCCTTTTTTATGGTTTAGCACTAATGCTAATCGATACGAACTGTTACGTAACGACCAGGTGCCGCTTCAATACCTTTATAAGTATCGTTGCCTTCAGTTTCTGGTGCGGCTACTTTTTTGCCTGCACGGCGTTTTAGCCATTCAGACCAGTGTGGCCACCATGAGCCTTCTTGGCGTTCTGCTGATTCTAACCAATGGTCTGGACCTTGGCCTAGCTCACCGTTAATCCAGTAGTTACGACGGTTTTTAGAAGCAGGGTTGATAACACCTGCAACATGGCCGCTTGCGCCTAGTACAAATTCATTTTTGCCTTTAAGGAGTTCGGTACCAGGAAAGGTGCCTTTCCAAGGGGCTATATGGTCTTCAATGGTGGATAGGAAGTAGCAAGGGATCTTGATTTTTCCTAAGTCGATCTTTTCACCACAGAGTGTCAATGCGTCTTTCTTAACCAATGCGTTTTCAAGGTACATATTGTTGATGTAGAAGGTGTACATCTTCGCAGGTAGGTTAGTCGAGTCACTGTTCCAGTAGAGAATATCGAAAGGAGGAGGTGTCTGACCTTTTAGGTAGTTATTAACAACGTATGACCAGATTAAATCATTAGAACGGAGCATGTTGAACGAGGTTGCGAGCTCACGGCCACTCAGGTACCCCTGATTAGTAACTTTGTCTTCTAATTTTTTAACTTGCTGTTCATCAATAAACACACATAGATCACCCGGATCAGAGAAGTCTAATAGTGTTGTAAAGAATGTGGCGGATGCAATTGTTGTATCTTTACGTGCAGCCATAACCGCTAATGCAGAGGCTAAGAAGGTACCCCCTACACACCATGCTACGGCATTAACCTTATCAGCCTCAGTAATCTCTTTCACTACATGGCTTGCTTTTATGATGCCGTCGTCTACGTAGTCGTCCCAGCTAATTTGCCCCTGTTCAATGGTCGGGTTAAGCCAAGAGATTAGGAAGGTTGTCTGGCCTTGATCGACACAGTACTTCACATAAGAGTTACTTTCTTGTAGATCAAGAATATAAAATTTATTAATGCACGGAGGGACAATTAATGTAGGGCGAGTGAATGTTTCTTCAGTCGTTGGCTTATATTGAATAAGCTGAAACATTTCATTCTCGAAAACAACCGTACCAGGTGTCGTTGCAATATTTTCGCCTAGAACGAAAGCAGACTCATCCGTCATAGAGATGCGGCCTTTATCTACATCACCGAGTAGGTTTTTAAGGCCATCAACTAAACTTTGTCCATTGGTTTCCAGTGCTTGCTGTAACACTTCTGGATTTGTCATGGCAAAGTTTGTTGGCGAAAGCGCATCAATATATTGCTGAGTATAGAACTCTAGCTTCTTCTGCTCGTTATCGGACAAGTTTGCGTTTGCTGCCATCTCTTGCATCAGCTTAGAGCTTAGAAGGTAGGACTGTTTGATGTAGTCAAAAACAGGATTTTGAGACCACTCTTCAGCTTGGAAGCGACGATCGCCACGGGCTGGTTCGGCAACAGCGTTGGACGCTTTACCCGTTAAGAGATTTGTCCATAAATTCATCTGACTTTGTTGATAATCGCTAATAGCACGAATCCAAACCGTTGGGTCTTCCCACGAGCGGTTTGCAAGTTCAGTCCAAGATTGTGCAAATTGAGTAAAAACATCATCGCCACCAGAAGTGGAAAACATATCAAACACTTTTTGGGTCTCAGTGTTTAGATAGTCAATAAATTCCTGAGGGTTTGAGAGTAGGTTGTTGTTATCCATTGGTTCGCCTTTCTTTGTCATATCCGTTTTCCATCTAGCCTAGCTTCACATAGTCTTTATGAGTAGGAGGCGGGATTAAGGGCAATAATTACCAGTTTTCAGCATATTCGCACAGATTTTTCTTTGCAAGAATACAAGAGCGTAGATTTAATAGAATAGCATATTATTGTGCGGTGCAACAAATCAAGCTATTCATTGGTCGATGGCACTTAGGTGTTACGACTAAATAATATGTTTATTGTCGATCTTAGCAGCAATATATTGCAGTATTTTGTACTACTCATCTGCTGAGCTGTATAAGAGTTATTTGTGTTGATTGAAGTGAGTTTTAAAGTAACTGCTTAGACGGCTGCTTATTGATCTCCTATGTTAGGTGAAACGAGTAGTTCTTATATCTGCCATTTAGACCCACTGTTTTTTTGCTGACTTGATTAGTATAGGCGACGATCTTATTTTTATTTAATAATTTAGCTGGTGTATTTTACGGAGGGAGTGTTTTAGCAAGACAATCTTAAAAGGTTTAATTAAATATTAATTTGATATAGGAAGGGTATGCGGGAATTAGAGTTAATGGGAACCTTAGGTTGTCACTTATGTGAGGTTGCTGAGGCTGTTGTTACTTCAGTGGTCAATATGGACATGTATGCCATCTATCAGGTTGATATTGCTGAAGATGATGACTTAATGGAGAAGTACGCTTTTACGATTCCTGTATTAGTTGATCTACAGACAGGCAAAGAGCTTATGTGGCCATTTGATGGTTGCCAGCTGACTGCTTTTTTAAACGAGCTGTCCGTTTAGGTTATTAGGTTCCTATATTTTTTTACTGGTATTTAATCGTTGATATTAAAAAAGTCGAGGGTGGTTTTCTGAACATCATGGTTCAGCTCTTCCAATGTTTTATCCACAAGTGTAGCGACTACTGCGGCAATATGAGGTAAATGACTCGGAATGTTGCGTCTAGATTTTGGTTTAGGCTTTAAATCTCTTGGCAGTAGGTAGGGTGCATCTGTTTCGAGCATTAAGCGATTAGAAGGGATCTCCTTGACTAGTTTTTGCAATTCTAAGCCTCTACGTTCGTCACAAATCCAGCCGGTTATGCCTATGTGGAGATCTAAATCTAAATAGTTATATAACTCCTGTTTTGAGCCGGTAAAACAGTGTGCTACAGCGTGAGTAAAATCATCGCGGTGGGACTTGAGTATTTCCAACTGTTTTTTGTGGGCATCTCTTTCATGTAGAAAGAGGGGGAGCTTGTGGGTAGAGGCTATCTCTAACTGTGAAACAAAGCTTAATATTTGCTGTGCTGCGGTTGATAAGTTGCGATTGAAATCTAAACCCGTTTCACCTAAAGCCACGACGCCGGTTTCTTTTGTTAGTGAATTTAATTCCGCGAAGTCTGCGGCTGAATGGTCTTTTGCATAGTGAGGATGAATGCCTACTGTGCAGAATAGCTGTTTAGGGTAGCGCTGGCATAACTGAATAGCGTCTAATGAATCTTGAAGGGTTGTACCGGTAATAATAAGTTTATTTATACCATCGGTAAGTGCTTGCTCAATTACCTCATGCCTGTCTTTATCAAAACTACTATCCGTTAAATTTACGCCGATATCGGTCCAAAAACAGTTGTTCATTCAAATAGCCTGATCAATAGAAAAATATCTAGGGGTGAAGTTGTCACCGCTAGATATTTTAGTGGATATGGTTTGTCGGTTTTACAGCGCTGTCGCTTTGTTTTGGTTTAACGCTAATAATTCAATCTGTTTTTCTGTCAGTAGGCTGGCTTCACGTCCTGCTAAACGATCGTAAATAACTCGAAATGCCAGCACATTCTGTACATATCTACGGGTTTCTTTGAATGGAATAGTTTCGATCCATATATCTAAAGGAAGATCGCCGCGCTGTTGGAGCCACCGTTTTACGCGATGGGGGCCTGCATTGTAAGCGGCAGCCGCAAATGCAGGGTTATTATCAAAGCGTTTTAGCATATCGCCTAAATAAGCAGAGCCCAAGGTTATATTCGTTTCTGGATCATAAAGCTGAGATGTCTTTTTATAGGGTACTTTGTGCTTTTGGGCTGTTTGTTTTGCTGTCTTAGGCATAAGTTGCATAAGTCCTCTGGCCCCTACACGTGATTGTGCATTATAGAGAAATGCACTTTCTTGACGGGCTATAGCCATGGGAAAGCTTAGGTCCAGCTCATTTTTTAAAGCGTGGGTTTTGAATAATTTGCTGTGAGGTTGAGGGAAACGTAAATCGATATGATCCCAGCGTTCCGTTTTAGCCGCATTAATAATGGCTTGTAAGTACCAACCCCAAGATTTCGCTAAGTAGCCAGCGATATTTTTTTCTTCGGGTGTCATTTTTGATAGGGCTAAATTCCATTCGCGGTTAGCTTCTATCAATCGACCTAATTTAAACAGCTCTCTGGCTCGAGCTACTGCCGGTTTATTTGATAGCTGAGTGAGTTGCTCCGATGAGAGAGGTTCATCAATGGCATTCAGCTGGAAGGGACTTTTGTTGAGCTCCGCCGCGAGGAAGCCGTAAAAGCTCCTATCTTTAGATAGATCCGCTAATTGCTGCTTCGCCTGATTTTTGTCGGGTGATAAATTTCGTTCGGCAATCAAGTTCCAGTATTGCCATTTTGGGTCCGCTTTACCCTTTTCGCTGAGGTGTGCGATGCCTATTCGGACGGTCTTCCAATCCTGTTTGGCGAGTGCATTTCGAATACGAGTTTCAGTTAAGGGCTCAATTTTATATTCAGGGTCTAGTAGATGAGATAACTTAATCGCTTGACTATGGTAGTTAGCATTTAGGCGAATCCCCATATATTCAGTAACAGATAGCTGCTCTTCTTGGCTCATCAGCTTATTTCGCACTTTTACCCAAGCTTGGGTGGCGCTAATGGGTTGTGTGCGATACCAGCGTTTGTAAATTAACTTTGCAACTTTGCCTCGATTTTCTTTTGGTAGGAGGGATAATGCTTTTTTGCTGATGCTTTCAGGCTTGTTATAGAGCGCCCAAAACTGCTGGATTTGTTGTTTTTGCTTTTTGTTTGTGATTTTTTTATCGATATATCGAGCGAGTTTAATATTATTTTCTTCGATGCTAAGCCAGAAACGCTCAAAAGCTTCATTTGATGTAGGCCTGCCTGTTGCCATCCACTCTTTAAATAAGGGATCGCAAGTCTTTGGCTGAGATTTTCCTACGACCCAAAGTTCTTTAGCTTTATATAGAGCCTCTTTTTTCTGTTTTGCTGTCCCATTCAAAAACGCTTGAAGTTGCATACATTGATAATGGGTGTGATCTATAGGGTGGAGACTGAAATGCTGAGAATAGGAGTTCCACTCCTTTTGTCTGTTCAGGTGTTTGAGCCAGGTTTTATTGAGTCGCTGTGCTATAGGTAGCTCATGATTTTTTTCAATAAACGCATTAATTTTTTCAGGTTTTGAGTTTGTGAGATTTTTTAATATCTCTTGATAGTCTAGGTAAGGAGCTAGAGGGTATTCATCGAGTTGTGCGCGTAGCTTTGCATACGCTTCTGTTTTGTTTTGCTTTAAAAGTGATTCGGCCTCAAGAAACTGTTTACGTAACGATTCTGTAGACGCATTGATAGTCGTTGCAAGAGTTAATAGTGTAAAACATAAAAAAACGATGAATTTGTGCATAACACGATACATTTACCAAGCCCTATGTGATGTTCCGTTACCTATTTATACGGCAGTTTGAGGTTATTATTAAATAATAATTTGCCTGAATGCAGCATTTTCATGCATATCTAGTAAAAACCAGTAGAATAGCGCCTTCATAGAACAAAAGCTGAACAAACATGCCACTTATTAGACTCGATAAAATATCAATCGCCTTTGGCGCGAACCCTCTTTTAGATAATGTTGATTTTCAAATAGATCCCGGAGAAAGGGTTGCTTTAGTTGGATTAAATGGTGCGGGCAAGTCCACACTGCTCAAAATCGTTGCGGGCCATCATAAAGCGGATGGGGGCAAATTCTGGGTAGCACCTACCTGTCGAATCGCTGAACTTCCCCAAGCTATGCCAGCCGCAGATGAACGCTTAGTTCGAGATGTCGTGACGGCGGGGCTGCAAGATATTCTTAAGCTAAGAGAGGCTTATGATGAATTAGCTTCATCTGCAGAAGTGGATATGAACAAGCTTGATCACCTTCAGCATGAGATTGAAGCGGTTGATGGTTGGCATCTAGAGCAAAGGGTACAGCGAGTTATTGAGCAGCTTGAGCTTCCTGGCGATAAGTTAATGTCTGAGCTTTCTGGTGGTTGGCGTCGTAGAACGGCTTTAGGTGCGGCTCTAGTTCAG
This sequence comes from Neptuniibacter sp. 2_MG-2023, assembly GCF_030547495.1. Classification (NCBI taxonomy): domain Bacteria; kingdom Pseudomonadati; phylum Pseudomonadota; class Gammaproteobacteria; order Oceanospirillales; family Oceanospirillaceae; genus Neptuniibacter; species Neptuniibacter sp. 2_MG-2023. Next base: position 179,415 of record NZ_JAUOQC010000002.1, read on the forward strand.
CAGCCTGATTTGTTGCTGCTCGATGAGCCAACAAACCATTTGGATATTGAAACTATTGAGTGGTTAGAGCAACAGTTGCTTGAGTTTAGGGGCGGATTATTAATTATTTCCCATGACCGAGCATTGGTGGATAGATTAGCGACCCGCATTATTGAATTGGATCGGGGGAATTTATCTTCGTTTCCGGGTAGTTATTCAGCCTACATGGAACTTAAACAGAAGATGTTAGAGGACGAAGAGAAGCAAAATGCACTCTTTGATAAGCGTTTAGCACAGGAAGAAACTTGGATCAGGCAGGGGATTAAAGCCCGCCGAACCCGTAATGAAGGGCGTGTTCGTGCCTTGAAACAAATGCGTAATGATCGCTCAGATCGACGCGAACGGGGTGGTAAAGCTAAATTCTCGCTCGAAGAGGCGGCTCGTAGCGGTAAGATTGTTGCTGAGTTAAAAGATGTTAGTTTAGGTTTTAATGATAAAACCCTCTTCAGTCATTTTGATTTCACACTTTTACGTGGTGATCGTGTTGGCTTAATCGGACCTAATGGTGCGGGTAAGAGTAGTTTGTTAGGTGTGTTATTAGGTAAACAAGCGCCAGATAGCGGTCAGGTTAAATTAGGGACTAATATTGAAGTTGCGTATTTTGATCAATTGCGTGCCCAAGTCGACCCTGAAAAAACAGTAATGGATAATATTGCTGAAGGGCGCGAGAGCATCACTATCAATGGTAAACAGCGCCACCTTATTAGCTATCTAAATGATTTCATGTTTGCCCCAGAGCGAGCTAGGACACCCGTCAAAGCATTATCGGGTGGTGAGACTAACCGAGTATTACTGGCAAAGCTTTTTAGCCAACCAGCTAATCTACTGGTGCTCGATGAGCCTACAAACGATCTAGATATAGAAACCTTAGAGCTGTTAGAAGAGATAATCCTTGATTTTGATGGCACTATTTTGCTGGTAAGTCATGACCGTTCATTCCTTGATAATGTAGTAACAAGCACATTGGTTTTTGAGGGTGATGGCGAGCTAAATGAATATGTAGGGGGGTATCAAGATTGGCTTCGTCAGCGGCCGAGTCTGGTAAAAAACACACCTAAAAAGCCTTCTAAAGCCGATAGTAGTCCGGTTGTTGAAAAACCACCTAAAAAGAAAAAATTAAGCTATAAAGTGCAGCGAGAACTTGATGAGTTACCCGCTTTATTGGAAGCTGCTGAGGCGAAATTAGCGGGGCTACAAGAGCAAACCGGTAAGGCGGATTTTTATCAGCAAAACCAAGATGTAGTGAGTTCTATACTTGAGGAAATGCAAGCTCAAGAGCAAGTAGTGGAAACACTGATGGAACGCTGGGTTGAGCTTGAAGCTATGCAGGAGGAGGACTAGCCTCCTCTCTACTTGGTAAGCCTTACAAAGGAGAGGTTATTCAGCCTCTTCTTTTATACGTATCGCAAGTACATCACAAGTTGCACCGTGCAGAATGCCATTAGCTGTAGAGCCTAATAGCAGCGCAATACCATGGCGGCCGTGACTACCGACAATGATTAGATCAATGGCTAGCTCATTAGCAATACGGTGGATCTCAGATTCAGTTTGGCCGGTTGCTACTTGTTTTGTTGTAACAGGGTAGCCTAGTGATTCACAGAATGCTTCAAGCTTGTTTTTCGCATGTTCATCAAGTTGTTCTTGGATGGAGGTTAAATCCATCGGCACATCACCGCCGTAAGCAAAGCTTAGTGGCTCTATTACATGCACAATATGTAGTTCTGCCTGATTTGTTGAAGCAATCTCACGAGCTTTGTCTTGTAGTTGTTCCGATTCAGTGGACAGATCCAGAGCGAGCAAAATTCTTTTATAAATACTCATGATTATTTCCTTGAAGTGCTTATCGGTCACATGCTGAGCCTATTTACAGGGCTCAACACTCGTTGTTAATCAGATTAGCATAGAGCGTGTGGCTTAGTACTCTGTTAAACTTCATGGCATTGATATTTATCAATTAACTAAAGTATACCAGAACCCTAAGTCGCTTATTTATAACTGATTTTAAGCCTCTTTGCTTACACTTAAACGGAGTACCGTTCATGAAATGGATGATCATAATCGTTATTATGATGTCACTCATTGGTTCAATGATGTGGGTAATGCCTACGCCACGACAGAAGTATCAGGCTGCACTGAGAATGAAAGCTAAGAAAATGGGTTTTCTTGTTCAGTTAGAAAGGCTGACAGCTCCTCGGGCTAAAGGTGAAATGGAGCCGGAATCCCGAGATATAACGGCTTATCGAGTTATTCGTGAAGGTTTGAATAGGGAAGAGAAAAATCATTTTAAAACATGGCAAATTTTCAGACTGGAATCGATTTCTGATATAGGTCTCCCATCCGGTTGGAGTTGGTCTGAGGGTGAGCGAACCTTGTCTGAAAAACAGTTAGATAAGTTAACAGAGGTTATTTCTAAATTACCTGACGGTATTTTTTCTCTTGAATCTACGCCTATTCATGCTGGCGTATATTGGAATGAAGAGGGCGGTGATGAGGCTTTGGACGAAATTAAAACGCTATTAGATGGCTTAGTGACAGAGAGGTTTTAGAGCGTGCAGATCGAATTAGGGCGGTATAAGCATTATAAGGGCGCTGAGTATGAAGTGATTAACCTAGCTCGACACTCTGAGACAGAGCAATGGCATGTTGTTTATCGCCAGTGTTACGGTGATGAGGGCCTGTGGATACGACCTCTTGATATGTTTGTTGAGCAGGTGAAATTAGAAAATGGCCTGACGGTTTCTCGGTTTGCCAAAATCTAAAGTAAACGATCTAATGATTCAGCTAAAGAGCCTTGAGGTCTAGGTTTTTTGGGTTGTATCTCTTCAATCAGTTTCTCAACGGCTTCCATTCTGGATTTTTTATTTTGAGTTGGAATGTTAGCTCGAACGAGCAGCGCTTTCGCATGGCGATAATGGGAGAGTGCTGTCATCAAATCATCTGATTTTTTAAAACGCTCGCCTTGCATAATATGGGCATCTGCTACGACGGTGATACGTAACCAATAAAGTTCCTGTTGATAACTTCTGGCTAAAGGGCGTGTTATTTTTCCGCCGCGTGCCAGTTGAAGTATAAGTTTTTCTGCAAAATTAATGTAGATTTGGGCACGCTTTAGCGATCGGTCACTGTCAAAAACGTCTGGAGATGAGAACGCTTTGTCAGCGCTGTCTTTTTGTTGTGTTAATGCTTCGAAAAGCTCGGAATCAGGTGCGAGCATAGCGACTTCTTCTAAAAGTGCTGTTGCATGCTCATTAATTTTTTGAACTATTTCGGGCTTACAATCAGCCTCTCTTAATACCGCAAGTGCTTGCAGAATATGCTCGGCTTGGCCTTTAAGCCAGGTTAAGCGTTTTTCTTTAGCTTCTTCCTGCTGCTCGCGTGTAGTGATGACAAAATTAACGGTAATAGCAACTAACCCAACTACTGCAATCAGTACTACTAATAGAATATTGTCATTTAACATGAGGTTGTTTCAGCCAGTTGAGATGTTGTTGATTATGCTGAATATTGTGGCCTTTAAGGCTCCATTGGTAAAGTTCTAGTTGGTCTATTGGTCGACTTTTATCACAATTGTTGCTTGACCCCAGCATTCTCAACACTTATATATGCACCCAAATTATTATTTATTATGTCGTTATTTAAAAGAAGCGTTGTAGATTTGCTTACAGTGTCGTAGGTTAAAAGACAAAATCATGGTTGAATTTTGCTTTCTAACCCTTTTCTGTTTTTAAACTATAGCTTCTTAATTATATAGCCCTGAGGAAAGAAGGACTCTATGGGAAAGTCTCTTGTTATCGTCGAGTCACCTGCTAAAGCGAAGACTATCAACAAATACTTGGGCAACCAGTTTGTTGTGAAATCCAGTGTAGGCCATATACGCGATCTGCCAACGAGCGGTAGCACTAAAAAGACCGATCCAAAAGAAAGGGCTCGTTTGGCGGCGCTAACACGTAAAATGTCGCCTGAAGCAAAAGTTGAGCATAAAAAGAAGAAAGCGCGTGAACAACTGATCGGGCGCATGGGGATTGACCCTGAAAAAGGGTGGGAGCCTCACTACGAAATTTTGCCGGGTAAAGAAAAGGTCGTAGACGAATTAAAACGGCTGGCAAAAAATGCCGATGAAATCTATCTCGCGACCGATTTGGACCGTGAGGGAGAGGCGATTGCATGGCACCTACGCGAAGCGATTGGTGGCGATGAAAGTCGTTATCGTCGCGTGGTGTTTAACGAGATTACCAAAAAAGCAATTACTGAAGCATTTGAAGAGCCATCCCTATTAGATATGGATCGCGTCAATGCCCAGCAAGCGCGCCGCTTTCTTGACCGTGTTGTTGGTTACATGGTGTCCCCTTTGTTATGGGAGAAAGTTGCACGTGGTTTGTCTGCAGGTCGTGTTCAGTCGGTTGCGGTCAAACTTGTTGTTGAACGTGAGAAAGAGATTAGAGCGTTTATTCCTGAAGAGTTTTGGGAAGTGCAGGCCGATGTTCTAACTGAGGGCAAAGCACCGCTTAAATTACAGGTGAACCGTGTTAACGGTGATACCTTTAGGCCTGGCTCTGAAGCTGAGACAAAAGCACATTTAGAGCGTTTACAGTCAGCCTCCTTAGAGGTCATTAGTCGCAAAGATCGACCTACAACGAGTAAACCTTCTGCACCCTTTATTACCTCTACGCTTCAGCAGGCGGCCAGCACTCGCCTTAGCTTTGGGGTGAAGAAAACCATGATGATGGCTCAGCGTCTATATGAGGCGGGCTACATCACCTACATGCGTACTGATTCTACCAATTTAAGTGCAGAGGCTGTCGCGGCTTGTAGGGAATATATAGGTGATAATTTCGGTAGTAAGTATCTGCCGGAGAATCCATTGAGTTACAGCAGCAAAGAGGGAGCACAAGAGGCTCATGAGGCGATTCGCCCCTCAGATGTTACCGTTGAGGCCACAGCCCTTAAAGGCATGGATCGCGATGCTGAGCGCTTGTATGAGCTTATTCGCCGACAGTTTCTCGCATGCCAAATGACACCTGCTAAGTTTTTGAGTACACGGGTAACGGTTGCCGCTGCAGAATTTGAATTGGTGACTAAAGGCCGTATCTTACAATTTGATGGTTATACACGAGTGATGCCAGCAAAAGGCAAAGGGGAAGAGGATATACTCTTACCTGATGTTAATGCGGGCGAAATGCTTTCACTAGTTGAGTTAACACCGAAGCAGCACTTCACTAAGCCTGCACCTCGATTTACTGAAGCGAGCTTGGTAAAAGAGCTAGAAAAACAAGGTATTGGTCGTCCATCAACCTATGCGACGATCATCTCTACGATCCAAGATCGTGGTTATGTTCAAGTGCAGAATCGACGTTTTTATGCGCAGAAAATGGGCGATATTGTTGTTGAGCGTTTAGGTGAAAACTTCGCCGACCTGATGGATTATAGCTTTACCGCTCGAATGGAAGAAAGCTTAGATGACGTTGCTGAAGGGAGTGCAGATTGGAAAGCATTGCTTGATCAGTTTTATGCGGACTTCTCTGCAAAATTAGAAGAAGCACAAAGTGATGAACATGGGATGAGACCCAATACGCCGACAGAGACAGATATTAGCTGTCCTGATTGCGGTCGTCATATGATGATTCGTACGGCGAGTACCGGTGTTTTTCTCGGGTGTTCTGGATATAGCTTGCCTCCGAAAGAGCGTTGTAAATGTACTATTAACTTAACCCCTGGTGATGAGGTCGTTAGTGTTGATGGTGATGAGGAAGAAGAATCACGTATTTTACGTAAAAAGCACCGTTGCGGTATATGCGGTTCGGCGATGGATTCTTATCTAATAGATGAGAAACGTAAGCTTCATGTGTGTGGTAATAATCCCGATTGTTCTGGCTTTGAGGTTGAGGCTGGGGAATATAGAATTAAAGGTTATGACGGGCCTGTATTAGAGTGTGATAAATGCTCGGCTGAAATGCAGTTAAAAACAGGTCGGTTCGGTAAATATTTTGGCTGTACAGAGTGTAAGAATACCCGCAAGTTGCTAAGAAGTGGTGAAGCTGCACCGCCAAAAATGGATCCTGTTCCTATGCCAGAATTGGCCTGTGAAAAGGTTGAGGATACATATATTCTTCGTGATGGTGCATCAGGCTTATTTCTTGCTGCCAGTCAGTTTCCTCGAAACAGGGAAACAAGAGCACCAAAAATTGTTGAGTTGTTGCCGCACCAAAGTGAAATAGATCCTAAATATGAATTTTTGTTTAGTGCGCCTAAAAAAGATGCTGATGGAAATTTAACGGTTGTTCGATATAGTCGCAAGACTAAGGAGCAATACGTCATGACCGAGGTCAATGGTAAAGCGACCGGTTGGCGGGCATTCTATCAGGATGGGAAGTGGGTCGTTGAAGAAGCCCGCAAAAAGGCGAAAAAATAGTTAGGGTACTCCATGAGCGGTATTTATTTAGCACGGACTAATCAGAAATTAAGTTTCACACGTATTCATCTTGAGCTACTAAAGCAAGCTCAAGATGATACCAGCTGGAATAAACATGCACTCATTGAGTCATTTAATGAATCTGTTCTTTTTCACTTGATGTCAGCCTATGACGCGTTTTTACGTGAAATTGCAGAAGTTTATAAAGTGGATACTGAAACCTTAGAGGGTTACCGCTCTTTAGCTGCTGAGCTTGAAGCTACGGGTGTTGAAAGCCCAGAGCTAAAACAATTAAGTGTGTTAGAGAATGATTCGACAGCTTGGCTACATAAGATGATAGGTGCTTATGAAGCGTGTTGGCATGGTGCGGATAAGAAAGGGGCTACTAGCGATACTAAAAGCTTGTCAGAAATCCATGTGTTGCAGGTTAATCCTGATCATGCGGAAGATAAGGCGATTATAGTCGAGTATGAAGGTTGGTTTAATGCTTTGTCTCAGTTAGTTGATTCTCTGAGAGAAGGAATGCAGGAGTGGTAAAGTAAGTGTCAGGTATAGCGTCGGAAATGGTATTAGAAATAATAGAGCTTGAAAATGGTGAATTAGCCATACGGAATGCAGATAGTGATGCAGAGCCAATGATTAAGGTCAACTTCTCATCTGAGTTGAAAGATAAGTTAAATGGGCACTATCTTGACGTAGCGCGGGTCATGTTAACCGCAGGTATTCAGATGGTTGCCGAATCAGGTTTTGACTTGGATAATAATGCCGAGCCTGAGTCAGAGCCAGAACCTATTATTCATTAAACTGGATTGCAAAAGCCCTCTTATCTATCAGGGCCTTAGCTATGCTGCCTGCGACGTATAACTATTCCGTGGCTTTGCCCTTGCTTTGCCGCATTTTCTAGCTCATTTAGCTCCCTTTCTGACAGGTAACCAGGCCATGAAATGACGGAGTGGCTTGTGCCTGTGCTTAAGGCTTGTTTAGCTAAAGCGAAGGTGCTGTGCTTGTTATCTGGGTTTAACAGAATTACTTTGTTTAGATCTATGCCCGCGTCAGCTAGAAGCTGTTTAGGTAAAAGTACAGGGGGTGCAATCCAGACAAACCATCTATCATCTTGACTCAGTTGTGCCAGTAGAGGCATGAGCATAGGGATGTTAGAGAAGTTGTTATTTTGCACTACAATCTCTGTAACACTGCCAGCTAACTCCGATTTTGTAGAAGGGGTTACCGGAAGGGATGTAACTTTAGCTGATACTTTGTTTTTTAGAAGAACAAGTGGAGCCTTAGTACTTACTGGAAGTGCCATCATTTTTAGTTACCTCTGCGAATTACACCAACGCTTAAGCCTTCAATCGCGATATCTTGCTCTTTCAAGTCAATGACAATCGGTTCAAATTCTTCATTTTCAGCGATAAGATAGACGATATTTCCCTCTTTCTTAAAACGCTTAACCGTGACTTCATCTTCAATTCTTGCAACGACAATTTCGCCATCTTTTGCTGTATTACATTGGTGTACAGCGAGTAGGTCGCCATCCATAATTCCAATGTTTCTCATACTTTCACCTTTTACTCGAAGCAGATAATCTGCTTTGGGTTGGAAAAAGTTTGAAGAAATTGTGCAGTGATCTTCTACATGTTCTTCGGCTAATATGGGAGAACCCGCCGCCACTTGGCCTATAATAGGAATACCTAAGTCTGCTTCGAGTTCAGGAACTCTGATGCCTCTTGAGGTTCCAGGGATAATTTCAATCGCCCCTTTTTTAGCTAAGGCTTTCATATGTTCTTCCGCCGCATTAGCGGATCGAAAGCCTAAATCTTTGGCAATATCAGCACGGGTAGGTGGATAACCCGTTTCGCCGATATGGCGTTTAATGCATTCTAGAACTTCAGTTTGTCGTTTAGTTAGTTTCATAATATTGTCTGTTTGTTTATACAGTACGTGTATTTTTATACAGTATTTTGTGTTTGTAAAGAAACTTATGTTTTTTTATACAGTGTTTTTTGTTTTTATCCCTAGTGAGCTGTTAGAATTGTCCTTAGACATTCAATCCTGAGCTCGGTACTTCTTTTGTTAGATAAGCAACTTAAACAGTCGATACAGCAGGCCTATAGTACGTTTTTAAGTAACCGTGGCTTGCAATCTCGTTATGGCCAAAAAATGATGATTGCTGAGATTGCGCGTACGCTGGCCTCTATTTCTCAGAATAGTGAGGGGGAGCGTAATGGGGGAGCTCATATCAGTGTGACTGAGGCAGGAACGGGCACGGGTAAAACTTTGGCCTATCTTCTTGCTGCGGTTCCCATTGCCCAGCAGCGAAAGAAAAAGGTTGTTGTGTCTACAGCCACCGTAGCCTTGCAAGAACAGTTAATTATGAAAGATCTGCCTCAATTAGTGACGGAGGCGGGTGTTAGTCTTACTTACGGTTTAGCAAAAGGTCGGGGTCGTTATTTTTGTATTTCTAATGCTGAAAAAGTACTAGAACAGCAAAATGAGTTAGGGCAGATCGCGTTGTATGAAGATGAAGTCGCGCAGAAAATTGATCAGTCAGATATTGCTCAAGTTCAGGAGTTGCTGAGTTTATATGCCTCTGGAGAGTGGGATGGCGATCGTGATGGATTAAAAAATACTGTGGCTGATCCTATTTGGCGATTATCCACCAGTGATCACATGCAGTGTACTAATCGGCGGTGCAGTAATTTTTCAATTTGTCCTTTTTTTAAAGCCCGACAAGAGCTTGACCGCTGGGATCTGATTGTTGCAAACCATGATTTAGTGTTAGCGGATCTCTCTCTTGGTGGTGGTGCGATTCTTTCCGCTCCGGAAGATACGATCTATATTTTTGATGAAGGTCACCATCTTGGTACTAAAACTACAGGTCATTTTTCCTATAGATTACGTGTAAAGTCTAGTCAGCGCTGGTTGGCGAAAGTTACTCGTTCATTAAATAAGCTGCTAAATGACACATCAGCGCATGTAGTATTGCAGGGCTATGTAGAAAAAATGGCTAACCCCTTCTCTGATATGGAGCGTTCACTTGAGGAGTGGCAATTGCTGTTGCAGCAGTTATTAATGGATAAACTTCAGGGGACAAGTGACCGTTATCGGTTTGCCCAAGGGGTTATTCCTGAGCCTTTGCAACTTATTTGTCATAACTTTGCTACGGCAGCCGAACGTGTTGTACTAAAATTAGAGCAGATAGTCGATCTATTAAAAGAGGCGATGGATGGTGAGTTGGCTGATATTGACAGATCCGTTGCTGAAAAATGGTACCCGCAAATGGGTGTTTTTCTTTCAAGAATGCAGGCTATGTTTGGTTTAGCTCGGTCTTATGCGTCCCCTGATGAGAAAGGAGGGCTTCCAACAGCACGCTGGGTCTTGCGTGTTGATGGTAATGAAGGTTTAGATCTGGAGTGTTGTAGCAGCCCAGTATCTGCTGCTGCGACACTTCAGGAGCATCTCTGGTCTCAATGTTATGGTGCTGTTGTAACTTCTGCAACGTTAACAGCACTAGGGCGTTTTGATCGTTTGTATGCCGATTTAGGTATTCCCGTAGATAGTCCGTGCGCTATATTTCCTAGTCCGTTTAATTTTAATGAGGCTGCTGAGCTACGGGTTCCTGCAATGCGTACTGATCCTAGTAACCCGAATGATCATAATGGCGAATTGGCTGAGATTTTGTTGGCTTCTTTGCCAAACGAAAAATCGACCTTAGTGTTATTTAGTTCTTGGCGACAGATGCGGTATGTTCTTGAGCAGATGCCTGATAAGATGGTCGCCAATATTTTGGTTCAAGGTGACCTTGCAAAGCATGAGATTTTGCGACTGCATCGTGAACGTATAGATAATGAACTGCCAAGTATTATTTTTGGACTTGCTTCGTTTGCAGAAGGAGTAGATCTTCCAGGTGAATATTTGACGCATGTGGTTATTACTAAACTGCCTTTCGGCGTGCCTGATGACCCTGTGGATGCCACATATTCAGAATGGATAGAATCTCAAGGCGGCAACCCGTTTGCTGAGTGGGTTATACCTATGGCCTCAATGCGTCTTACTCAGGCGACTGGCCGGTTACTTAGAACTGAAAAAGATCAAGGTATAATTACTCTTCTGGATAGGCGTTTTATTACGCGTCGTTATGGTAAGCAGTTGTTGGCAGCATTACCGCCGTATAGGCGAAATTTTTCTTAGGATATATTGAATTGACTATAGATAATACGATGGATATGAACGAACAGAATGAGACTGAATCTAAGTCTGTATCGGCTCGTCAGCAAGTGGCGGGTAATGAAAACCCTGCTTGGAGCCCGGATAAAGTAAATGTCCCTGAGGTCGAAGGGAAGCAGCGCTTTTGTGATTTTAATCTGCCAGATACTGTTCTTCATGCTATCGCCGATCTTAATTTTGAATACTGTACAGGGATTCAGGCTGCAACAATTCCCGCTGCGCTGGATGGTAAAGATATAATTGGTAAGGCCCAGACAGGTACAGGTAAAACTGCTGCTTTTCTATTGGGAATTATCACCGACTTAATCGATTTCCCAATCGAAGAAAAACGCCGTAAGGGTGAGCCAAGGGCTTTAATTGTCGCGCCGACTCGTGAGTTAGCGTTACAAATCGCTGATGATGCTGAAAACTTAGCTAAGTATACGGATCTTCATGTAGTTAGCCTTGTCGGAGGTATGGATTACGATAAACAACGCCAAAAACTAAAGAAAAAGCCTGTCGATATTCTGGTTGCAACTCCTGGGCGTTTGATCGATTTTGTAAACCGTAAAGATGTAGATCTATGGAATGTGGAGATACTGGTTCTTGATGAAGCCGATCGTATGCTGAGCATGGGCTTTATCCCTGATGTACGTACTATTGTTCGTAATACACCGCGCAAAGGGACTGATCGTCAGACATTGCTTTACAGTGCAACGTTTACCGATGATATCTTGAGTCTGGCGGAACAGTGGACACTTGACCCTGTAGTTATTGAGATCGCTCCAGAGATCAGAACCACTGATAATGTGAGTCAAACTGTATATCTTGTGGCGGCGGATCAGAAATACCGTTTACTACGGAATTATATGGATAAAGATCAAGCTGAGAAGGTTATTGTTTTTGGTAACCGTCGAGATGAAACACGTCGCTTAGCCGAAAAACTATCTAAAGATGGGATTAAAGCGGCGCTGATGTCGGGTGAAATTCCACAGCAAAAACGTGTGCGTACCTTGGAGGATTTCCGTAATGGGAAAATCCAAGTACTGGTTGCAACAGATGTGGCTGGGCGTGGTATTCATATTGATGGTGTGACCCATGTTTTTAACTATCAACTGCCTGAAGATCCTGATGATTATGTTCATCGCATTGGGCGTACAGGGCGAGCGGGCGCTGCCGGCGCTTCTATCTGTTTTGCCTGTGAAGATGATTCCTTCCTTATTCCAGAGATTGAGGCGGAAACAGGGGTTAAGCTAAACTGTATCCACCCGGAACCTGAGCTTTTACAAGAGCCTCAAACCGCTCCTCGTACACCCAAAAAAGAGTCGCCGGTTCCGCAAGAATTAGATCTACAAACTGAAGCTGTCAGCAAAGATAGCGAAAGTGAAATTAATGGAAGTGACGATGCAGAAGGACATACACAAGACAAAGCGTCTAGCTAATATTGTTGCGGTAGTATTTAGTGCGGTGATCGCCGCATTAGGTGTTGCCGGTTATCAGCGCACAGATGATCCTTTACAGTTGATGCTTTTTTTAGGCTTGGCGTGTTTAGGGTATTTCATCGTTCTGCTGTTATTTAAAGGCATTAATAAAATGCTGGATAGCTTGGACGATTCTGTTAAATAAGTTTGTACTGGAAAAAGTCATGTCTCAGATACGTAAGGTGGCCGTTCTTGGTGGGGGTAGCTTTGGTACTGTTATCGCAAATATGGTAGCGGAAAACGGTTCTGATGTTCGTTTGTGGTTAAGAGATGAAGTGCTTGCCGAAGCTATAAATCATAAGCATGAGAACGCTCGCTACCTTCCTGGTTATACTCTGTCCGACCGTCTGTTAGCTTCAACTTCGTTACAAGATGTTTTGTCAGATGTTGATCTAGTGTTTATCTCTATTCCGAGTCAATCCTTTCGTCAGGTTGTTCAGCAAGCTCGCCCTTTTTTAAAGGCGGATCAGATGCTGGTGTCTACTACAAAAGGGATTGAAGCCCATAGCTTCCGTTTAATGAGTGAGATTCTTCGAGAGGAGATGCCCTCTGCACGTATAGGCGTACTGAGCGGACCTAACTTAGCGAAAGAGGTGGCGGCTAAGCAGCTGACGGCAACGGTTATTGCGAGTGATTGTGCTGAGTTGCGAAGTGAAGTACAGGCTAGACTTCATTCATCATATTTTAGAGTCTATGCCAGCTCGGATACTTATGGTGTTGAGTTAGGGGGGACCTTAAAAAATATCTATGCAATTGCTGCTGGCCTCAGTGCCGCTCTTGGCATGGGTGAAAATACCAAAAGTATGTTGATGACGCGAAGTTTAGCCGAAATGAGTCGCTTCGCTGTTTCTATGGGAGCAAATCCCATGACCTTTATTGGCCTTGCTGGTGTCGGCGATCTTATAGTGACTTGTATGTCTCCATTAAGCCGTAATTACCGCGTAGGTTATGCTTTAGGTGAAGGCAAAAGTCTTGAAGAGGCTGTAGAGGCTTTAGGACAGGTAGCTGAAGGTGTAAACACTATCAAGCAAGTTAAAGAGAAAGCTTCTGAAATGCAGATTTATATGCCTTTAGTGGTTGGGCTGTATGAGGTGGTTTTCAATAAAGCGCCTATTGCTGAGGTCGTTAAAATGCTAATGATGAGTGAGCAAAGCACGGATGTAGAGTTTGTTCTTCCACGTGAGGGGGTATGAAGTTCTTTTTGATGCGTCATGGTGAAGCGGAGCATTCAGCTTCATCGGATGCTAAAAGACATCTAACGACAAATGGCATTAAATCAGTAAGAGGAAGAGTGAATCAATACTCTGAGGACTTATCTGAGATTGATCTTATTATTCATAGCCCTTACCTTCGTACGATTCAGACATCGGAGATTATAGCCGATAGCCTGAACTTATCGTCGGCTCTCGTAGAGTCTGCTCTCTGGACGCCAGACTCTGACCCTTTAGTTGCACTGGAGTCGTTGGCGCATCATAGCCAGTCAACACCTATAATTGTGACCCATATGCCGCTAATCTCTTTTGTCGAAGCTTTATGCTGTGAGGGTGTAATATCTTACCCTCGATCATTTGCTTGTGCTGAAATTGCAGAGATCACGGCTGATTGGCCTGCGGCTGGGCTTGGGAGCTTGATTCGACGTTTTTAGCTTTAAGTGCGTTTTTGTCTTTTTCAAGTAACAGTTGTTTTAGTTTCAATAAGTCTGGGTGAGTAGGGAATATACTCAACACTTGGTTTAATACTTGATCTCTTTCTTTGGTTTTTCCAATTATGTCGTATGCAGCGACTAAATCACGGTAAGTGACAAGTGCAGGGGTGACTTTGACTGATTGCTCAGCCCAAGCAATATAGTCCTGTGCTGGTTTTTTGTTATTTTTAGAGGCGCCAATTAGCATATTACGTCTTAGTAATAAGTAGGTTGTGTATTCTCTAAAATAAGCTGATTCGAGCGATGAACGTAGGTATTGAGGTTGGCTCTGATTACGTTGCAAATAACTTACAATGCCTGCGCTTGCTATCTGTGTCTGTATTAAAGTAAATGTTGCGAAAATAGAGAGAGCAACAAAGCTAATCGGTATGGTTTTTTGTGCGGCCATTGATAGCTTTTGGGTTGCTATCGATTTCTTTCCATGTTGGTGGGTTAGAAATAGGAAAAATAGGAGTAAAAACCAATGGGTATTAGAGATATAAAAGGGGAGCTCTACTTGGGTATGAAGTGTTAACGGAAATAATAACGAAGCATAGCCCCAGCCTCTCTGCCAGCCTGCTTTAAAGAGTTGGATAAAGGTATAAACCGCAGCAGCAAGTATTCCAATAATTGATACAATCCCCCCTTCAACTAACCAAAAGATCAACTCATTATGGGGGTGGCTAAAGCGGGGAGCTGATCTAAGACTATTGCCTTCCTGTTTTTGGTATTCCTGTCGTTCTTCTTGGAATACTTTTTGGAAACTGCCCAGCCCGTGTCCAATAAGAGGTGCTTGGGTGAAAATATCCCAGGAAAGAGTATATATATGCCATCTCACATCGGCGCTAACTCCCCCAATCGCTCTATCTACCTTATTTACTGTATCCTCGAGTCCGCTTTTTCCTAAAACTCCACCTAGAATAGTTGCTATCGTGAGTGCCAAAAAGATAGCTTTTGTTTGACGAAATAGTTTCCAACGACCGATCACAAGACATATTAAGCCTAAGCTTGCGCCGAGTAGCCCAACGCGTGACCCGCTAATAGCAATATTGTAACTTGCGGTTAACGCTGCAATGATTAAGGTCGCTTGTATTAAAAAACTAAAGCTACGAAGTGTTGGCCTAGATGCTAAATAGTAAGTAAGCACCAAAAAAGTAGCCATAAATGAAGCTTGCAAATTAACCTGTTGAAAAATCCCTATTGCAAGAGCCCTTTTGCTTACAGGCATTAGTAGGCTTAAATTAGCGGCACCTGTTTGGGTTTGGATAATCCCATAAGTAGCAGCAATGAGTCCCATAGCCAAAATTATATAAAGACTGCGTTCTATATGTTTAGATTTAAGTCGGAATTGAAAAAGGCTAAGAAAAAATAGATAGCCTCCAATAATAACGGATAATCTGACAATCCATTCAGTGGGATTGTTTTTATCAGCAATAAAGCCTGTTACTAAAGCACCAATAGGTAACAGCGCTAGGCCCAGCCAATATTTTGGCAAAACAATTTTTTGGTTTTTGTAAATCAAAAAGCTAGCACTAGCAATTATCCAGCTTGCAACAATCCAAATGGCTCCGTTGTAAGGTAGAAACAGCCCCTCACCACCTAAATTGGGTTGATAGTAAAAAGGCGCAATTAAGAATAAACAGCCGAATAATATAAAAAAAAGGCGTTGAGGCTTTTTTAAGCTAGGGTCATGTTCTAGTTGCTGTCCTAATATCATCAAACTTTCCTTGCAGTGCTTATTTCTGCACAAGATATTACCCGAATTTCTGTTTATAGTATGTAAATAGCTTTGTTTATCAGCTGATTAGTGAGAATTTCAATGTCGGATTGTCGTGAGTATTATGTCGATGCTGCAGGATATAAAGTTGCTGTCGTGGAATATGGAAATCCTGATGGGCGACCGGTATTGGCATTGCATGGATGGTTAGATAATGCGGCCAGTTTTTATCAATTAGGGCAGTATATATCAGAGATTCGTTTTATTGCTATCGATCTAGTTGGGCATGGTTTTTCAGATCATCGACCGAAAGAGATGCCTTATTATATTTGGGATAATGTGACCGACCTGTATGGAATAATAAATGCGCTAAATCTTGATCAAGTTGATTTGATTGGACATTCAATGGGCGCAAGTATCGCTATGATGTTTGCAGCTAGCTTCCCTTTGAAGGTTGATAATCTGATGTTCATTGACGGCTTAGGTCCATTGTTTTATGAAGTGGATGAGCTGCCACAGATTTTTTCTGACGCGATAATCAAAAGAGAGAAAATGCTTTTACGCTCCCTTAAGCCTTATGGGAGTTTCGATGCGGCTGTTGAAGCGCGCGCTAGCGGTCGATGGCCTGTGTCTAAAGAAGCTGCAGAGAAATTAATGGCGCGAGGGTTAACATATACGGACAAAGGTTATATTTGGAATAATGATCCTAAATTACTACTACCCTCATTGATACGTTTTAGCCCTGAACAGGTGCAATCTTTTATTCGGAAAGTGGAATCTAACGCTATAGTTATAATAGGTGAAGAGGGGGCACGTGATAGTATTATCGATCCTTGGTTAGATGATTTGACCTCTTCAGAGGTTGTCGAGTTAGTAGGTGGGCATCATCTACATTTAGATCCTCCCATAGCAAAGCTATTGGCGAGCAAAATAGATAGCTGGGGGAATAAAAAGTAGATGGTCATCTGTCAGTTGATTAGATTCAGTATTGGTAAACGAATCGGGATAAAAATTATGCGGTTTTCTGTTTTTTTATATGTGTTATTTTATTCCACTTTTGCAGCAGCAGAAGCGGATCTCACTAATTCACGTGATTACTTTCAACTTGAACGTTTTCCAGGTTCCTACATTGTTCAATATGATAAAAAGGATGAAAACTACCGATTGATACTGGGTGGTTTAAAAAAAATTAATGGGGTTGTTACACCGGAAAAAGAGCGTCGGGTTACTGGGCAATTAACACAAATTACATACCGTATACCTGAGTTGAATACACCCAATGAAGCATTTTCAGTACTCGAAGATCAGCTCATCAAATTAGGTGCTGCGAATTTATTTAAATGTACTGGGCGGGATTGCGGAAGTAGTAATCAATGGGCTAACGCTATCTTTCGCTATTCTCGTTTGTATGGTTTGGAAGAGAGTCAAACCTTTGCATCTTACCGTCTAAATAATAAGTATTTTTCTCTATATGCGGTTAAGCGCGGTAATAAACGTGTTTACTTAAGAGTAGAGGTGTTGGTGGAAAATGTTATAGGTATGGAAGCCCAAGCTGAGCAAGGGGATGGCATACCATTCACTGGAAAAGAATCTGAATTTAAAGCCTTAGTTAAATATTTAAAAGAGAATCCTGAGCGAACATTATGGCTTGTCGGGCAGAACTCTTCAGGCCTTACCTATAGGCAGCAATTGGATAAGGCGAATGATCAGGTTATGGCTTTAAAAGCTCGCTTAATAGAGCAAGACATTGGTGCGGAGCGTATATCTTTATATTCCTTAGGTGGTTTTTCTTCAGAGCAGCGTACTGAAGTCTTAATTTTTATTGAGTAATGCTTTACTTCAAGAGAGTGGATATATGGCAACGGTTTCGCTGGTTTTAGGTAGTGGTGGTGCGCGTGGCTATGCTCATATAGGTGCGATTGAAGAGATTGAACGTAGAGGCTATGAGATTGTTTCTGTTTCAGGCAGCTCTATGGGGGCGCTTGTTGGGGGGATGTATGCGGCTGGCCGGTTAGCGGAATATAAAGCATGGGTTTCATCGCTAAATTGGATGGGCGTTGTTAAGTTACTCGATTTCACGTTGTCTAAAGGAGCGATTAGAGGAGATAGAATATTTGTGCAACTCGCTGAAATCTTAGGCCCTTGTTTAATCGAAGAGTTAGATATTGATTTTACCGCCGTTGCAGCGGATATTGCCCATCAAAAAGAGGTTTGGTATCAAAAAGGCTCACTGCTTGATGCTATTAGGGCGTCAGTTGCTGTACCGGGCTTATTTACGCCTGTGATTAAAGAGGGACGGGTACTTGTTGATGGAGGAATTCTTAACCCTCTACCAATTATTCCTGTCGTGGCCGCACAAGCCGATCTTATTATTGCGATTGACTTAAATACAGGTGATTCTAGTCATAGCCATTTAACGTTACCACGCAATCAATATTTGAATCGCAGTGGAATAAGTGATGAATGGAATATGCCAGACCACGATAGATCTGAGGATAGGTATATTCCTAAAGCAGATAAGATTGGTGGGCGTATGGATATATTACTTAATTCAGTAGAGGTTATGCAGGCCAGCTTAGCTGAATATAAAATAGCAGGTTATCCCCCTGATCTTGTTATTCGTATACCTAAAAGCTTATGCAGTTTTTATGATTTTCATCATGCGCTACCTACCATCGAATATGGGAGGCTTGCTGCTCGCGAAAGGTTAGAGGCGTTTGAGAATGGTCAGCCGCTGTAATGGCTGTCAGAATTTACTTTGAAATTTTATTTCTCTCGTTTAAGTAATACATAGAGTGCACCGGTTCCACCATCTTTTGCTTGAGCTGAACAGAAGGCCAATACGCCAGGCAATCGTTTTAACCATTCATTGACATAAGACTTTATCATGGGTTGTTCACTGGCTGATGAATGCGCTTTACCATGAACTACTATAACGCAGCGGCACTTGTTTCTACGTGCATCGAAGATGAAGCGGCTGAGTTGGTCCCTTGCCTGGTCAACGGTATAACCATGAAGATCTAAGCCTTGTTCCCACGGTAGGTGGCCTTGTTTAAGGCGTTTTAAAACGCTGAACTGCACACCAGGGTTAGCAAATAGTAGCTCCTCAGTTGATTCAACTAATTCAACAGCTTGATCAGATAGGCCATCAATTACTTTCTCTTCTTCAAGTGTTGCTGCTTGCCGACGATAAAGCAGGCTGTGTTTATCCTTAGGTTTTGTTACTGAGAGGTCTGCTTTATCGTGTTTATGTTGTTGGACGCCCTCCATTGCATCAAAAAAGGATAATTCGTTAGTTGGATTATCATGCGGGTCTTTCATGGTGTTCCCAAGCAAAGTTTATTAATATGGCGGTCTTTCATAAACAAATTATCGGTCCAGAGTGTATGAGTGATCAACCCTTGTTTTCTAATTCGGTGAAAAATGAACTGTATAGCCTTAGAGATTATATTCGTTTTACGATGAGTCAATTTGGTGAACACCGAGTTTATTTTGGGCATGGGACGGATAATGCTTGGGATGAGGCGACACAATTGGTCTTGGCCGCTGTCCATTTACCTTGGAATATAAATCCTGCTGTTTTGGACGGTCGTTTAACGGAAGATGAAAAGGAGCGGGTATTAGATTTTATTAAACTACGTACGCTAAGGCGTAAGCCATTGCCATATATCACTCATGAATCTTGGTTCTGCGAACTGCCTTTCTTTGTTGATGAAAGGGTGCTGATTCCTCGTTCTCCTATTGCTGAGCTTATTCAAAGTGAGTTTGCTCCATGGCTAAGAGAGGGGAGTGTTGATCGCATTTTAGATCTTTGTACTGGGAGTGGTTGTATTGGTATAGCTTGCGCTTATGCATTTCCCGAAGCGGAAGTTGATCTCGCGGATATTTCTAAGGGGGCACTCGATGTTGCAAATATTAACATTGAGAAACATGAGATGATTGATCGTGTGCATACCATTGAAAGTGATCTGTTTTCCGATTTAGACGGTAGAAAGTATGATCTGATTGTCAGCAATCCACCCTATGTTGATGAGGCCGATCTAGCGTCTATGCCTGATGAATATAGCCATGAGCCAGAAATCGCTTTAGGCTCAGGCCCAGATGGATTGGAGATTACGCTTAGAATTTTACGGGAAGCATCTGAATATTTAACCGATGACGGTCTTCTTGTGGTTGAAGTCGGTAATAGTGAAGTACATTTAATGGAAACTTATCCAGAGCTTCCTTTAATTTGGCTAGAATTTGAGAATGGTGGAAATGGCGTATTTACCATTACTGCTCAAGAGCTACGTGCATATAGAGATAGCATTTAATTTGCTATAATTACGCGCCTAATTTTTTATATATGTTTTTTGTTTCTTAATGGACCGATACAATGTCAGGAAATAGCTACGGTAAACTGTTTACGGTCACCACTTTTGGTGAAAGCCACGGTAAGGCATTAGGTTGTATTGTTGACGGCTGCCCTCCCGGCATTGAATTGTCCGAAGCTGATCTTCAGCTTGATCTGGATCGTCGTAAACCAGGTACATCTCGTCATACAACACAACGTCGAGAGGCGGATGAAGTGGAGATACTATCAGGTGTATTTGAAGGTAAAACGACTGGTACACCTATAGGTTTGTTGATTAAAAATACAGACCAACGTTCTAAAGACTACTCTAATATTGAAGAGACTTTTCGACCCGCCCATGCGGATTATGTTTATACCCATAAATATGGTTTCCGTGATTATCGTGGTGGTGGGCGCTCTTCTGCCCGTGAAACAGCTATGCGGGTAGCGGCTGGAGCTATTGCTAAGAAGTTTTTGGCATCGAAAGGGGTGGAGGTAAAAGGTTATTTATCTCAGCTTGGTCCTGTAAAAATTGACCACGCAAAGTTTGACTGGAATGAAGTCCGAAATAATCCTTTTTTTAGTCCAGATGCTGAAGTAGTCGCGACTATGGAGCAGTATATGGATGACCTTCGTAAAGAGGGAAATTCGGTGGGGGCAAAAATTAGTGTGGTAGCTACAGGTACACCTGTTGGTTTAGGTGAGCCTATATTTGATCGTTTGGACGCGGATCTAGCCCATGCTTTAATGAGTATTAATGCAGTCAAAGGTGTTGAAATTGGTGATGGTTTTGATTGTGTTGCTCAAAAAGGGACTGAGCATCGGGATGAGATGACACCGGATGGTTTTCTCTCAAATCATGCGGGTGGTGTATTAGGTGGTATATCAACGGGGCAGGATATTATTGCTCATATTGCCTTAAAACCGACTTCCAGCCTTCGCTTGCCAGGCCGTAGCATTAATAGCCGTGGTGAAGAGATTGAGGTTGTGACTACAGGACGTCATGATCCTTGTGTTGGCATACGTGCAACTCCCATTGCCGAAGCGATGATGGCGATTGTGCTGATGGATCATCTACTGCGTCATCGTGGGCAAAATGCTGATGTGAAATGTGATGTGCCGATTATCACTTAACGATTGTCAGCATAATTTATAGATCAGGAAGGATAAATTAGCGATAGTTTATCCTTCTTTTAGTTTGGGGCTTCAAACCTCACTTTTTGGTATAGAAAATGTCTTTCGACTTGCTAGATCACTATTCATTGTATACACAGCCTCATTTTCCACCGCGGACACTTCCGGTGGGTTTTATGCTGCGTCTAGCACGAGCGTTGCATACTTATGGTATGACGGCTTATGAACTCGAAAGCACAATGAACCGAGTCGGTATTCGGTTGGGCTTTGGGGTGCAGTGTCTGGCGCAGCCTACGACTTTAATTATGAGCTTTTCACATCCAGAAGAACCTGAGCCGAAGACCTATGTTTTTCGGGTTGAGCAGGGCGAAGTGAATTTAGAGCGCCAAATTGAAGTGCAGGAGATCGTAAGTGCTGTACTTGATGAATCTTTATCGGTGGAAGAGGGCGCTGGGCGTTTAAAAACTATTTCTAATACGCCTCCGCGTTTTGGTGTAAAAGGCCAAATGGCTTCATTTGGGCTATTAGCTAGTTGTGTTGCCCAGTTACTAGGGGGGGCGATCTCTGAAATGATCGTTGCTCTTTTTGTTGGGATTGTGACTGGATTTGTTGCGGTTAAGCTTTTACAAACTGAGTCTCTCAAGTACCTTTTCCCGACTATCTCAGCCATTATTTCTGCTTTATTAGCAAGTTTTGTGGCGAGTTTTGGCTTGTTGTCCTCACCAGATATTGCAACGGTTGCAGGGGTTATCGCCTTAGTGCCTGGGTTACCTTTAACTACTGCGGTTGCTGAGTTAGCGAGACAAAATATGGTGTCAGGCACTTCTAGGCTTGTATATTCAGGAACTATCTTGTTACAGATTGGCTTTGGTGTAGCTATAGGTAATGCTGTGGGCGTTGAGCTTTTTCCTGCTACAGAGATTAGTCGAGAATTTTTCCTACCTGATTGGAGTATTTGGATCTCCATTGTTATTGCCGGTATATCGTTATGTTTTTTATTCCAAGGGCGACCAAAAGATATTCCATGGATTGTATTGGGAGGATTAATTGCATTTTCGACTACTTGGTATGGCAAGGAGTTCTTTGGCCAAGTTATGGGGGCGTTTGTGGGAGCCTTAGTCACAGGCTTAGCCGCTAACTTATTTGAGAGAATTTCTGGGATTACGCGTGGGGTTATGCTTATGCCAGGTATTTTACTTTTAGTGCCTGGAAGTGTTGGGTTGCAGAGTTTGTCGTTACTTGTTGAGAAAAATGTTTTAGAAGGGATCGATACCGCATTTAGTATGAGCTTTGTTGCTATCGCTTTAGTAACTGGATTATTATTTTCATCTTTAATTGTACCGCCGAAAGATATCTAACTATCCTTTGTTGAATGCTAAACTGCAATTATGGGTAATAAAGACGCTGTTGTGATTAATATTAAACGCTACCTAGTACATCATTGTGTCATTACGTTGTGCTGTATGTTTAGCGCAGTTTATGCGGGCGAAGTGCGGAAAATTGTTCATCCTGATGGGCGGGTTGAGTATACAAACTTAACGGACCAACAACGGAATATTCATTTTACCAATCAAAGTAAGAGTTCGACGAGCAGCGTTTATAAATACCGAAATAATAAAGGGGTTCTTGCTTTTTCAGATCAGAAACCCGTTAACGCTGACTTTGAAGTACTTCGTTTTGATTGTTATGCCTGTAGCCTTTCGTCAAACGTGAATTGGCATACAACACCGTTAAATCTTTCCGCTTATAAACAGCAAGTGAAGATCATGGCAGAGAAATATGGTGTTGAAGAATCATTAGTTAGAGCGGTTATCCATGCAGAATCAGCATTTAATAAAAATGCTATTTCCCGGGCTGGGGCTCAAGGGTTAATGCAATTAATGCCAGCAACCGCTAATGAGCTAGGTGTGAAAGATAGTCTTAATGCAGATCAAAATATCGAAGGTGGGGCTAAATACCTTTCTCAGCTCTTAAATAATTTCTCTGGCGATATGCGTTTGGCAACTGCTGCATATAACGCAGGCCCTGGCGCCGTATCGCGCTATAATGGTGTGCCCCCTTACGCGGAAACTCAAGCTTATGTGAAGCGTGTGGCTATACTCAAGAAGCGTTACGCAAAAGCAGACTAAGTCGGTATTAATTATCGCAAGCGTGTTTAGCTCTAAATGTTTGGCTTACCTCGGCAGCTATAGCTGAACCAAACAAAGGGTGCGGAATAGGCGCTGTAGCTAACACTATATTGATAAACGGTAAGGGTGGTAGTTGCGCCGAACTTTCGATTGATAATCCTTGTGACACGGTTGATGTTGCAACGGCACTGATACCTAATCCCTGTCGTAAAAGGCTTTTTATTGCAGTAGCGCTCGATGCACTGCAGAGTAGTCGGTAGTTAATCCCTTGTTTCTCTAGACCGTCAATAGCAGCGCTATGAAATTTACAATCGGCCTCATATAGAATGAGAGCAAGAGGGTCGGCGTTTATGAGATGGGGATAGCCACCATGAACCCAGACTCCTCTATCATGTTTGAGCAAGTACCCTTCTTCAATGTCGGGAGCACCAGTCAATATAGCTATATGAATCTCCCCCGTATCTAATTTCAAACGTAATTGACTGCTGCAGTGGCAACATATTTTAATGTTTTGCTGAGGGAGCTTTTCTAAGATAAGGGTGATTAGTTGAGGTAAAATCGATTCTGCATAGTCATCTGGACAGCCGATTACTAAGGGAGGGTGGCCGTTACTCCGTGAGAAGTTGCCTATAACCTCATCGTGCAAAGAGAGTATACGGCGAGCGTAGCTTACTAAAATCTGCCCATGCTCGGTTAGAACAAGATTACGGCCCTCTTTAATGAAAAGCGCCTGACCTGACTCCTCTTCAAGCTTCTTCATCTGCATACTGATCGCACTTTGAGTCCGAAAGGTTTGCTTTGCCGCTCGGGTAAAGCTACCTGTGTCAACAAACGCAATAAAGCTTCGTAGAGCATCTATATCCATGTGCCGTCTCCGTGAGTTTTGGATGATTGGCACCTATCAATAATCTGAATAGGTGATATCAAAACTATTGGTTAGTCAAAGGGAATGCAAGCTGAGAAAATGGATAAATAAGGTGTATTTATCTTTGAGGGGGAAATGATAGCGATGAAGTTGATCATAGGTAATAAAAATTACTCATCTTGGTCTTTACGTGGATGGTTGATGTTAAAAGCGTTTGATATCCCATTTGAGGAGATTTCTTTAACGCTGTTTAGCGACCATTTTTATACTGTTTTAAAAGATTACACCCCTGTAGAGAAGGTTCCTGTGCTGGTGGATGGGGAGCTAAGTGTTTGGGATTCATTGGCTATCTGTGAATATATTAATGAACAATATCTTGATGGCAAAGGGTGGCCAAAAGAGGTTCAAGCTAGAGCTATTGCCCGTGCGATGGTGAGTGAAATGCATTCTGGTTTCACCGCATTACGTAATGAGATGCCGATGAATTGTAGAGCGCGCCGATCTGTTTTGTTGAGTGAGGCAGCGAAGACAGATATTGCACGCATTGACCGACTATGGGCTGAGTGTTTATCGAATTATGCAGGCAGTAATGCATGGCTATTTGATGAGTTTGGTATTGTGGATGTGTTTTTCGCACCTATAGCCCTACGGTTTAAAACATATGGGATACAACTTTCTACTGAGTCTGCTGCTTATCAAGAGCATTTGCTTGCACATCCTGCTATGGCGTTGTGGTTAATGGATGCGCTTAAAGAAACGGATGTAATACAGGAAGATGAGGCTGGTGAAGAGCTTGGACCACTGAATTAAGTAGCTAAAACGCCGTAACTTATATCAAGTTACGGCTTTTTAGCTATCTCATTGAAAATTAATGATCAAGTATTTGGCTTAAGAATAACTGTAATCTATCCGTTTGAGGGTTGTTAAAGATCTCTTCTGGTGTATTTTGCTCAACAATTTCACCTGCATCCATGAAAATGACACGGTCGGCTACTTTTTTTGCGAACCCCATCTCGTGAGTTACGCATAGCATAGTCATTCCTTCGTCGGCGAGTTCGACCATTACATCGAGTACCTCCTTAATCATTTCCGGATCAAGTGCTGAGGTTGGTTCATCAAAAAGCATGATTTCTGGATTCATACAAAGTGAACGAGCAATGGCAACACGTTGTTGTTGTCCCCCAGATAGTTGACCTGGAAATTTCTGTGCTTGATCAGGAATTTTAACTCGCTCAAGGTATTTCATGGCGATCGCTTCAGCTTCTTTCTTGGGCTTCTTCTGAACCCAGATCGGACCTAAAGTTAGATTCTCAAGAATAGTCAGGTGCGGAAAAAGATTAAAGTGCTGGAATACCATACCTACTTCACGACGGATTGCTTCGATGTTTTTTACATCTTCTATCATCTCAACACCGTTCACTGTTAGTGAACCGCGCTGAAACTCTTCTAGGCGGTTAATACAGCGTGTTATGGTGGACTTACCTGAACCTGAAGGGCCACAGATAACAATACGTTCGCCTTTTTTGACGCGAAGGTTGATATCTTTCAATACATGAAAATCGCCATACCACTTATTGAGGTCTTTGATGATGATAATGTCGTCATTGTTTTCAATACTTTGTTCGTGTTTTATGCTCACAAAGATAACCTCTTAATTTCTATGGCTAGTGTCTAGCTTACGTTCGATGGATGAGCTGATCATGGACATACTGAAACAGCAGATCCAAAAAACAACCGCCACAAATAGATAACCTTCTGTTGAATGCCCACCCAGCCAGTTTGAGTTAGTGAGTGCTGTTTGAGTGGTACTTAGCATCTCAAAGATGCCAATAATCAATAGGAAGGTTGTGTTTTTAAATAGCATAACGAAAGTTGCCAAAATATTTGGCATAGAGATTTTGATAACTTGCGGCAGAATGATAAGGAGTGTTTTCTGCCAAAAGCCAAGCCCTAAAGAGTCGGCCGCTTCGTACTGGCCGTTAGGTACTGCCTGGAAACCTCCTCGAAATACTTCTGCCATGTAGCCTGACATAAAGAGTGTCAGTACGATCCAAACACGGAGCAATTTATCAACATTAGTTCCTTCAGGAAAGAACAGCGGTAGCATGACTGAGCCCATAAAAAATAGGGCTAATACAGGTACGCCGCGGAAGAACTCAATCAATATCACACTCACACTGCGAATGAATGGCATATCAGATCGTCGCCCTAAAGCCCAAAGAAAGCTCAAAGGAAACGCAACGATAATGCTTGCAGCGGCGAGCATTACATTGAGGGTGAAGCCGCCCCAGTAATCGGTTGCAACATATTCTAGGCCGATGAGAGATCCATCTAACAGTATGATGGATAAAAATGGCAATAATAAAAATAAGGGGATAGCTATTTTGTTACGTAAGTCTTTATGAAGTTTAAAGGAAGCGATAATGATCGCGATTAGAGCGAGTAAGCAGGTGTTAATTCTCCATATCTCTTCGACAGGGTAGCTGCCGTAGAAAAACTGTTTAGACCAAGCAATGACAAATACCCAACATGCGCCGTCTTTGTTTGTACAGGCATCCTGTGTAGTACCAGACCAGTTGGCGGAGAAAAATAGCCAATCAAATAATGGTGGTATCAGGGTTGCAAAAAAAGCGATTATTGCCAGAGTAACGAGTGAGTTTAACGGCGTTGGAAAAAGATTTTCCCTTAACCAAGGAATTATACCTACGACATCATTTGGAGCGGGTTTATCGGGTAATGGTGTAAACTCTTTCATAGCATCAATTCCGTTCCGCCAACTCTACGCTTGCGTTGAATCTATTCATCACAAACGAGATAGTCATATTGATCACAAAGTAAACCGCCATGGTCATAAACACGATTTCAATCGCTTGACCTGTTTGGTTTAACGTTGTCCCTACAAATACGGTAAAAAGATCTGGATAGCCGATGGCTGTAGCTAGCGTCGAGTTTTTAACTAAACTTTGATATTCACTGTTTAGCAAAGGAACAATAACGCGCATCGCTTGAGGCACAATAATTAGTTTCATTATTCGGCTCTCTTTTAATCCAAGGCTACGAGCCGCCTCTGTTTGCCCATGAGGAACCGCCTGAACACCTGCACGTACTGCTTCAGCAATAAATGCACCAGTATAAACAGTTAAGGCTAACGCGAGAGCCATTAATTCTGGGATAACCGTAATGCCGCCACGGAAATTAAACCCTTTAAGTTCAGGGAAATCCCAAGTAAAGGGTAAGCCTGATAGTAATAAGGCAATCAGTGGTAAGCCGAATAAAATACCTAAACTAGTTAAAAATACCGGAAACTGCTGCCCTGTATCATTTTGACGTTTTCTAGCCCAACGGGTTAAAAAAATGATCGCCATAAATGCTAGGCCGATAGCGGCATAGACAAACCCTGCACCGGATTCGGCAATCAAGCCGGGTAGGTATAAACCACGCACATTGAGAAATATAGCCTCTCCGATGCTAAGGCTTTGGCGCGCACTGGGTAATGTTGCCAGCACAGCGAAATACCAGAAAAATATTTGCAACAGTAAAGGGATGTTACGAAATGTTTCAATGTAAACAACGGCTAGTTTTCTGATCAACCAGTTTTTGGAAAAATGGGCTACACCCATCAAGAAACCTACAATGGTCGCGAGTACTATACCTATAGTAGAGACCAAAATAGTATTTAATAGGCCTACAACAAATGTCCGACCATAAGAGTAAGTGGCATCATAGGGAATCAGTGACATTAATATGTCAAAACCTGCGGTTGTAAATAAAAAGTCATAACCGCTCTTAATACCCCTGGATTCCATGTTCGCCAGTGTATTTGTGATAATGCCGTAGAAAAAATAGACCAAGCCCGCGAGTAATAAGAACTGATAAATCAGTGAGCGGTTTCTTGGATTATTGAAGAAGGAGGGTGAGGATTTCACCTGAGGCTTTTCAGACATAATTAAGCACTTATCTTCAGAAGGTTAGTAGTAAACATAGCAGAGGGACAATATATGTCCCTCTTTTTTATGTTTTATTAACGTACTGGAGACGAATACATAATACCGCCTTTATTCCACTGAGCATTTAGGCCGCGAGCAATCTTAAGTGGTGAACCTGCGCCCACATTGCGTTCAAAGCTCTCTGCGTAGTTACCAACCTGCTTAACAATGTTGTAACCCCACTCGGCAGGGATGCCCATTTTAGCGCCTGAATCGCCTTCAGAACCCATCAAGCGTTTCTGTGATGGGTTACCTTCTGCTTTCGCTTTGTCAGCGGACGCGCTGTCAATGCCTAAGAATTCAGCCTCTACCATCGCCATTAAGGACCAACGTACAACATTAAACCAAGCATCATCACCTTGGCTTACAACAGGGCCTAGTGGTTCTTTAGAGATAACTTCTGGAAGTACGATAGCTGCAGAAGGATCAGATAAGCCAATGCGTAGCGCATAAAGTTGAGATTGATCAGACGTTAGTACATCACAGCGGCCACTCTCAAAACCCGCACGAGTTTGGTCGGATGTGTCAAATGTAATAGCGTTATAAGTAAGACCATTTGCACGGAAATAATCGGCTAAGTTTAACTCTGTTGTTGTTCCTGCTTGAATGCAGACTGCCGCCCCGTCAAGCTCTAGCGCACTTTTAACGCCTAAAGCCTTAGAAACCATAAAACCTTGTCCATCATAGTAGTTAACCCCCGCGAAATTTAAACCTAGTGATGTGTCGCGAGTGTGGGTCCATGTAGTGTTACGGGATAAAATATCAATTTCACCAGACTGTAAAGCAGTAAAACGCTCTTTCGCTGTTAATGGTTTGTATTGAACTTTGCTTGCATCGCCGAGTACGGCGGCTGCAACTGCACGACATACGTCTACATCCAATCCACTCCATACGCCGTTTTCATCCTTCTGAGAAAAACCAGCTAAACCTGTGCTCACGCCACAAGAAACGTTGCCGCGTTTTTGAACGTCTTCTAATGTTCCAGCTTGTGCGCCCAAAGATAAACTGAGTGCTAAGCCTGTAGCGATTACTGAGGTAAGTTGTTTCATTATGTTTCTCCGTCAATTTTGATGGCGATGATGCCGTTTTTTGTTGTTTTTATTGTTCTTATTTTATTCCAGTGATTAATAAAAACTGCTTACTAGATACACTAGCAGAATATATACCAGCCTGTGATTTAAATTATACTTTGGTTTAGATTGTCTCGAATCCCTTTATTTATAGGGGCTGTGGCTTTGTTGTGGTTTGTCTAATATGAAGGCGGGTGCACTAAAATAGGACGCTGTAAATTTTATGGTGCAAAACTAAACGCTTTCTTGACCGTAAATGTCATTCTTTGTGAATACTATTGTTACTCGGTGTTTGTTTTTTTGCTGTTGAATGCTAAGGCATATTCTTTTGTCGATTAGCCTTACCTGTTTAGATAAAAAGGGCTAAGAAATTTCTTAGGATTTGCTTTGATCTTGATAAAAGAGTGACTTATTCGTATGTGGTTTATTCCACAAGATTAAGTGCTTTTTAATGAAGATGTTCTAAAACGCTCTGCTTTTTTATAAATATAAAAAAGGGAGATAATAAGAGAATAAAGTTATTTTTTTATCTGAGTTTGCGGTATAAAATGCGCGCAAAATGACGCCGTTAACACAGCCGTCAAATCCAGTTACCTTTTAGTGTCTTAACTTGCTGATATTGAGTGAGTTTAAGATAGGATGAGATCCATATGACAACCGCTTATAGTGAAACGCTTCATAAGGGCTATGGCCAGACGTTTGATGTTGAAGAAGTCTTGTTCGAGCAGCAAACGGATTCTTGGCATTTAATTATTTTCCGTAACCCCGTCTATGGAACAGTAATGGCATTGGATGGAATTATTCAAACGACTCAGCGTGATGAGTTTGTTTACCACGAAATGTTAACCCATGTACCATTAATTGCTCATGGAAACGCTAAGCGTGTATTGATTATTGGTGGTGGGGATGGTGGGATTCTGCGTGAAGTCTGTCGTCATGCTACGGTTGAGCATGTAACTCAAGTTGAGATTGATCAAGCAGTAATTGATATGTGTAAAGAGCATTTACCGAATCATTCTGCAGGTGCTTTTGATGATCCGCGTGTGAATATTGTTATCGCGGATGGGGTTGAATACGTTAACAAAGAGATGGATGAAAAATTTGATGTCATTATCTCTGATTGTACGGATCCGGTTGGTCCCGGTGAAGTACTGTTCTCTAGCCGCTTCTATGAAGGTTGTAAGCGTTTGTTGAATGAGGGTGGTGTGTTTGTAGCGCAAAATGGAGTGCCGTTCCTACAACAAGATGAGGTGATTACTACCCGTCGTCGTTTGAGCCCTTATTTTGCAGATCAATCTTTCTATACTGCTGCTGTTCCGACCTATATTGGCGGTGTTATGACTTTAGCTTGGGGATCTGATAATACTGCATTACGTAAGCTAGGATTGGATGAATTAAATCAGCGTTATGAAAAGAGTGGTATTGTTACTCGTTATTATAACCCACAGATGCATATAGGTAGTTTTGGGCTTCCGCAATATTTGCTCACGGCGTTGGAAGAAGCTTAGCTTTTTCTATACTGAAGAGCCGGTCGATTGACCGGCTTTTTTGTGTCTTTTTTCTGCTAGGCTCTAAGTGTGAATTTTATGCGTGTTTTTAGGTTTTTATCTTTTGAATAGCTATATCCGCCTTTCAGGTTTCTATTTTTTCTACTTTGCTCTGCTCGGTGCTTTAGTACCTTACTGGAGTTTGTATCTGATTTCGTTTGATTTTGATGCACAAACAGTGGGTTCTTTAATGGCACTACTCCAAGCGTCTCGAATTGTGGCGCCTAATTTGTGGGGATGGATCGCGGATAAAAGTGGTAAACGTGTAGAGATTGTCCGCTTTGGCGCGTTGATGACCTGTTTAATGTTTATCGGTATGTTTTGGCAGGATACCGCTTTAGGCATCGGCTTGGTGATGTTGGCATTTAGCTTTTTTTGGAATGCAGTTCTACCTCAGTTTGAGGTGATAACACTAGAAGAGTTGGGTGATAAGAAAGATAAATACAGCCAGATAAGGTTGTGGGGATCGATCGGCTTTATTGTTACGGTGGTTGGGATAGGTGCGTTACTGGATTTTATTAATATTCGGTGGTTGCCGGGCCTTATGCTTATTTTAATGTTGTGTATTTGGTTGAATACACTGTTAATTCCTAAGCCTGCGGTGCTTGATCATATTGATGTAGAAAAAAACTGTAATTTGGGGTTTATGGCGTTATTGCTACGACCGCAAGTTGTTATCTTTTTTATTATCTGTTTCCTTGTCCAGTTTGGACATGGTGCTTACTACACATTTTATAGTGTATTGATGGTCGATGTAGGTTACAGCCGTACAGAGATCGGCTTGCTTTGGGCTGTAGGTGTAGTAGTTGAAGTTTTAGTGTTTATTTATATGCATTGGATGCTACAGCATTGGGGCATCCGTAATATTATGCTAGTGAGTTTGTTTTTATGTGTTGTTCGCTGGCTATTGATTGGTACTGTGCCGGAAAATTTAGGTCTCATGTTGTTCGCACAAACGTTGCACGCCGCTACATTTGGTAGTTTACATGCGGTAGGAATCGCACTAGTGCATCAGTATTTTTCAAAGCAGACCTATGGACAAGGGCAGGCCCTATTTTCAAGCGTAGGTTTTGGCTTAGGTGGTGCATTAGGTGCTTTTCTTAGTGGTATCTTATGGGACGATTTTGGAGCGTTTTATACCTTTGGTTTGTCCGCTCTAGCGAGTGTTTTAGCTATGCTCTTAGCATTGGTATGGATCTATCCTGAAAGGGTACAGAAAAACTATTGATCTGGATATTTTGCACTGCGGTGATTTTACTATAGGATTAGAGACACAGAGCTATCCGACCTAGGAGTCAGAGAGTGAAATTTAAGATTGATATTGATATGTCTCCTGAAGAGCTGCGTAAAGTACTGGGTTTACCCGATGTGCAGCGATTACAGGAGGATATGATGGCAAAGATCACTGAACGGATGGAGTCCGGTGTAGAGGGATATGATCCTTTGACTTTGTTTAAGCCATATTTGACGGGTGGGGTTGGCTCAATGGAAGCACTGCAAAAACTTATGATGAATTTAATGACATCTGCGTATAAAAATTCTAACAGTGCGGATAATAAAAATGACTGATCAAAATGATGATCAGGCGAATTCAAAGGCATCTAACGAGAGAGATAGTAGCTTGCGTATTCTAAGAAAATATACCAATCGTCGTTTGTATGACACATCTCGCAGTTGTTATGTGACATTAGATGATGTGAAACAGCTTGTACTAAGCGGGGAAGCTTTTAAAGTTGAAGATTCTAAAACAGGGAATGATTTAACCCGTAATATTCTTTTACAAATTATTAGTGAGCAGGAAGCCTTAGGGCATGGTACTTTGCTGACTAATCAAGTTTTACAGCAGCTGATCCGTTTTTATGGTGACAGTATGCAAGGTATGATGAGCCAGTATTTAGAACAGAGTATTGCTTCATTTTTAGAACATCAAGACCGTATTCGTGATCAGATGCAAACTATGATGGGGGCCGCTAATCCATTAACGATGATGAATCGTATTGCTGATCAAAATATGCAGATGTGGGGTATGTTCAAGCCGGGTGAAAACCCTGAAGGAACTGTCGATGATGATCCCGATACTAAGAATAAGCCTTAATATTTGATGCGATCTTTCTTCACGATTGAAAGGCGTTATGATTGAAAAAAAAGCCGCTTAATAGCGGCTTTTTTTTATTTGCTCGTTAGGTTTGAGTCTGAATGATTTTTTAAGAGGAGTATTTCTTCATATCAGGCATATTTCTGCCGTAGAAAATTTCATTCATCTCTTTGTGGAGGCGTTCAGTGATCTCTTGTACATCCGTTTCTGGAAGCTCCTCTTTTGTCGTACCAAAGAGGTAAGTATTGAGATCCAGATCTTTTTGCATCATTTTCGTGTGAAAAATATTTTCCTGATACACATTTACATCTAACATCTGATAGTTGTCATGGATATCAGGGGTAAAGAAGTTCTGGATAGAATTAATATCGTGATCTATATAATGTTTTACCCCTTTAATATCACGCGTAAAGCCGCGGATACGATAATCGATAGTAACAATATCAGATTCCAATTGATGGATAAGGTAGTTTAAGGCTTTTAATGGCGAAATAATGCCGCATGTGGATACTTCAATATCTGCTCTGAATGTACAGATGCCGTCATCAGGGTGTGCTTCGGGATAGGTGTGAACACAGATATGACTTTTATCTAAATGTGCGACTACAGAGTCAGGCATAGGGCCCGGTTTCTCTGTTGTATCTACATCTTCTGAGTCTTTAATAGGTTCTTCTGCAACCAATATAGTAACGCTTGCGCCTTGAGGTTCATAATCTTGGCGGGCTATATTGAGGACATTGGCACCAATAATCTCGCAACACTCACTGAGAATCTCAGTTAAGCGGTCAGCATTGTATTGTTCGTCTATATATTCAATATACTCCGCTTTTTGTTGTGGAGTTTGAGCGTAGCAGACGTCATAGATACAAAAGCTCAGGCTTTTTGTGAGGTTGTTAAAACCTTCAAGCTTGATTTTCTTACTCGTTGGCAAGGCGGTATGCTCCGTAAAAGCACTACAAAATTTTAGTCGCGCGATTTTAGTAAACTATTTGGCGTGGAGGAAGTAAAAAATTACAGTAATATGGTTTGGTTAAACGGATTTCTGCTTAAATTTTCCGCAATCTTTATTCTTTCGTATTGATATATAAGAGATTTAATCTCTCGCTATCAACCAATCAACAATATTAGGCGCAACTTGTGTTTGAGACTTGCCTGATACAAAAACACCAATATGGCCTGCTTTTACTTCCATAGATTGGTAATCAGAGGATGAAACGTACTTATTAAGTACTTTTGATGCTTTTGGTGGGACGAGGTGATCGAAACTGCCAAAAATATTAAGTATTGGATGGGTTATATTGGTTAAATCAACACGCTTATCACCGATCATTGCTTCAGCCTTAATCAGTTTGTTCTGTTGAAAAAATTGAGTGATAAACTGCCGAAAAGCTTCACCTGCTTGATCTGGGCTATCGTAGATCCATTTCTCCATGCGTAAAAAGCTTAACGCACGCTCTTTGTCTTCGAGTTGGTTGGGCATACCTAAGTTTTTCTGTACACCTAAGCGCATCGGCATTAAAGAGTTGTAGGAATCATTCAGCATACTGCCTGGTATATTCCCATAAGTTTCAACAGCTAGATCCGCGTCAACATATTTGGCTAAATGATAAAGTAGGTTGTCATCAGTTTGAAAGTCAACGGGCGTAACCATTGGAATAAGATTTTTAATTTTATCTGGGTTTAGCGCCGTATAGCATAAGCTGAAAGTCCCTCCTTGGCAGATACCAAGCAGGTTGGTTTGCTCTGTTCCTGCGTGTTGGAGCACAGAATCAACACAGTTATTGATATATTCATTGATGTAATCATCGAGATCTAAATAACGATCAGCCGCATCAGGGTAACCCCAGTCAATCAGATAGATATCTAAGCCTAGTTCTAATAAGCGCTGCAGCATCGATCGTTTTGCTTCTAGATCGATCATATAAGGGCGGTTAACCAGTGCGTAGCAGATCAATAGAGGGGTTTTACAGCGTTTTTCTGATGTGGCTTGATAGTAACGAAGTTTTAGTTTGTCTTCTTTGTAGATCACATCATAAGGGGTGGAGTCGACATCAACTTCTTTAAGTTGGGCGAGCGTATTATAACTTTTTAATAGTTTCCGATTAAACTCAAAGAGTTCCTGAGATACGGTGGCTATATCAAGATCAAATCCATTCATAACCGATTACCCTTTAACTGCTTTTTTTAGTGTGGCCAACTCTTTTTTTAAAGCGGCAACCTCATTTTTAAGTTCTACTAGCATCGCGGTTGTGGAATCAGTTTGTAATTTATCGACTTGTTGTTGCAATTGGGCGAAGTCTCGGCGATTAGCTCTCATCTCTTTGCGAAGCTTATGTTGGCGCTGTAGCGCTGTATCTAGCCCTTTATGTGTCGCTAGGCCGACAGATTGAAAGTGTATGTCTCGTACATCTTGGACAAACTTCTTAAGTCGCATTAGGGCGTTACTAATACGCCCATGTGCTCGTTGGTACACATCGGTTAGTATAGTCTTGGTATAAGCTGATTCGTATGCATCAACCCAAATATCATGTAGCTGTTGCAAACTGGAGATTTTTTTATCGCCATTCGTCAGTGTTTTTAGCATCTGATTAGAGGCGCTTTTATTGATAGAGCTGTAATGTTTTACATAGTCTTGCAGAGCTTCTTGATATTCCATCGTTAGTTTGATGGCTTCTCTTAACTGCTCTTGTGTTTCTCTTTGAGTGCCTATAACGGGTGTTTCTAATAAGCTTTTCATGCCGCTAATAAACGGATTATCAAAAAGCAGATCATCTTGAAAACTGTGGGTTTTAAACAGGGCGGCAAACTGTTCAGGAAACTGCCATTGTTGCATCAGTGCGTCTGAAGTTTGTTGTTGCATATATTGTTGGAAATGCAAAACAGCTTCATTTAAATGTTGCTCGCCACCTTCTTTGTACTGCTTAAGCAATTGTTCCCCATATTGAGTGAAATTGCTTGATTGTGCACCGAGTATATCGAGCAGTTGCGAAAATTGTTGAGGTGCTTCTTGATGGACCTTTTTTTGGTTCTTAGCAATAAATTCAGCCCATTCTTCAGGTGATTGAACATCGCTACCAGAAGAGATACTCTTCCAGTATGTTTTTTGGGCATCCAGCAAGGCTTCAATGTTTAAGCCGCTATTTTCCATCAGTTCCATCTCTCCGGCGTTGCTAAGTAAGCTTATCTTATTACATCCATCAACGGCTGACATTAGATTATCGTTGGGACTTTAGCATCTGTACTAGATGACTAGCTGCATTAGATAGTGTTCTGTTTCTATGATAGATAATCCCTAAATTACGATGAACAGGCTCTGAATCAACTACATTAAGTACTTTAAGTTCTTTTCCAACTAAACTTTGTGGTAAAAGGCTCCAGCCTAAGCCAATTGTGACCATCATTCTTATAGTATCTAGATAATTTGTCGACATAGTTACATTTAATGTTAATTCATGTTGCAGAAACAATGTTTCAACTAAAGAACGAGTAAATGTATTACTGCTAGGTAATATTGCATTGTAATGGGTCAACTCTTCTAGATTGATTTGGTCTTTTTTCGCTAAAGGGTGGTCTTTAGCGACTACGTACATGAGTAAGTCATCCCAGATAAGGTCAGAATGTATAGAGGGTTCTGGTTCTGGAGAGAGTGTGATCAGCGCGAGTTCAAAGTCTCCCTTTAATACGCCTTCGTAAGCGACTTCGGATTCCGCAAACTGTAGATCGAGTTCTACTTTTGGATACTCTTTAGAGAACTGCTTTAGGTGCGGCGGTAGCCTATGTAGACTTATATGATGACTTGCAGCGAGTGATAGCCCTCCTGTGACTTCGCCTGCAGTAAGATTACCAATCGCTCTTTTCGCATCATCTAATTGTAGCAATATATCTTTTGCTCTAGGTAACAGGGAATTGCCGGCTTCTGTTAATGAAACGGTACGACCGATACGATCAAATAACTTACTGTTAAGTTGATCTTCCAGCAGCGCAATACGTTTGCTTATAGCTGATTGAGTTAAATAAAGGTGATCTGCTGCTTTTGAGAAAGAGCTGCTTTCGGCAACGGCAATAAAAGCTTGTAGGGTGTTTGTGTCCATTTTTTGCTCCAGAAACTTAGCTAGATCTTATCTATTCCTTATGGGAATGCAAACTATTAAAAATATGAATTTGTGTTGTGCGACTGTCTGCACTAGGATGGCGACATACAAAAAGTTGATAGGCTCTTTGGGCGGATCTATCAATATAAGAAGAGAGTGAGGTGAGTTCCCATGGCTGGACAAACATTATATGACAAATTATTTGATGCGCATTTAGTGCGTACCAATGATGACGGTAGTTCGTTGCTTTATATTGACCGTCAGGTACTGCATGAAGTGACATCGCCGCAGGCGTTTGAAGGGCTAAGAATTGCGGGTCGTAAGCCATGGCGAATTGATGCCAATATAGCAACGCCGGATCATAATGTACCGACTACCGAGCGTTCTGGTGGTGTGGATTTGATCGTTGATCCTGTCTCTAAAATCCAAGTTAAAACCTTAGATGAAAACTGCGATGAATTCGGCATTCTTGAATTTAAAATGAATGATCACCGTCAAGGTATTGTTCATGTAATGGCGCCAGAACAGGGGGCTATTCTTCCAGGTGTGACGGCTGTTTGTGGTGATTCGCATACAGCAACCTTAGGGGCACTTGGGGCACTTGCTCATGGTGTAGGTACCTCAGAAGTTGAGCATGTATTGGCAACTCAGTGTTTGATCACCAAGAAAATGAAAAACATGCTCGTGCGTGTTGATGGTGAGTTGGGCATTGGTGTTACACCTAAAGATGTTGTTTTGCATGTCATTGGTGTAATTGGTACTGCTGGTGGAACAGGGTATGCCATCGAATTTGGTGGCGAAGTGTTCCGCAATATGTCTATGGAAGGGCGTATGACGGTATGTAATATGGCGATTGAAGCGGGTGCACGTGTAGGTCTGGTTGCTGTAGATAAAATTACACTGGATTATGTTGAAGGTCGTCCATTCTCTCCTAAAGGTGAGCAGTGGGATCAGGCTGTTGAGGCATGGAAGTTACTTGTTTCTGATGCGGATGCTGAGTTTGATGAAGTTGTTGTGATCAATGGTAGTGATATTGAGCCTCAAGTGACTTGGGGTACATCCCCTGAGATGGTTGTAGGTGTAAGCGATCAAGTACCAAATCCAGCTAATGAAACGGATTCTGTGAAAATAGACGGTATTAATCGAGCATTAAAATACATGGGCCTTGAAGCCGATCAGAAAATTACTGATATCAAGCTTGATCGTGTATTTATTGGTTCTTGTACAAACTCTCGTATTGAAGATTTACGCGATGCGGCGAAAGTCGTGGAAGGCCGTAAGGTTGCAGACAATATTATCCAAGCACTGGTTGTACCCGGTTCAGGTTTGGTGAAAACCCAAGCGGAAAAAGAGGGGTTGGATAAGATCTTTATTGAAGCGGGTTTAGAGTGGCGAGAACCTGGTTGCTCAATGTGTCTAGCGATGAACCCTGATAAGTTAGGTAATGGTGAGCATTGCGCCTCGACCTCTAACCGTAACTTTGAAGGCCGTCAGGGCTTTGGTGGGCGTACTCATCTAGTGAGTCCTGCGATGGCCGCTGCAGCAGCAGTAACAGGGCATTTTATTGATGTGCGTGAATTACTTCAGGCGAATGGTTAATTTAAGGTATCGAGGAGAGCCTAATGAATAAGTTTACTTTACATACAGGTATTGCTGCTCCGCTTGATCGAGCAAATATCGATACCGATATGATCATCCCTAAGCAGTTTTTGAAGTCAATTAAGCGCTCAGGGTTCGGTAAGAATTTATTTGATGAGTTACGTTATTTGGACGAAGGTCAGCCAGATCAAGAGTGTACTGGTCGCCCATTAAATGAAGACTTTGTACTGAATAAAGCCCGCTATCAAGGTGCCAGTGTGCTATTGGCACGTGAAAACTTTGGTTGCGGCTCAAGCCGTGAGCATGCACCTTGGGCGTTAGAGGATTTCGGTATTCGCTCTGTGATCGCGCCGAGCTTCGCTGAGATCTTCTATAATAACTGTTTCAAAAATGGCCTGTTACCTATTGTTCTGAGTGATGAGCAGGTCGATCAACTTTTTACTGAAGTGGAAGCGACTGAAGGCTATCAGTTAACGATTAATCTTGAAAAACAGGTTGTTGTTACACCATCAGGCGAAGAGATCGCCTTTGATATTGACGGTTTTCGTAAGCACTGTTTGCTTAATGGTTTAGATGATATAGGCCTAACGCTTCAGCACGCTGATGAAATTAAGGCTTATGAAGCTAAGCGTAAAGCAGAGGCGCCTTGGTTGTTTGGTGCTATTCAGTAATCGTTTTTATGTTTGTTTATTTCAACATAAGTAGATAAAAATTTTAAATCTTGCACTGGCAAGATGAAGGAAAGGTTAAGTAGATGTCTAAGAATGTATTGATCCTGCCTGGTGATGGTATAGGTCCTGAAATTGTAACTGAAGCTCGTCGTGTTTTAGAGTTGGTAAATGCGCAGGATAATTTAGGTCTTGAGTTGACAGAAGCGCTTGTCGGCGGTGCTGCTATTGATGCTGATGGTGTGCCGCTTCCTGAAGCGACGCTTGCCGCGGCTAAAGCTGCAGATGCTATTTTGTTAGGAGCAGTGGGTGGACCGCAGTGGGATACTAACCCTGATTTCCAGATCCGTCCTGAAAAAGGACTGTTAGGCATTCGTTCTAATTTGGGGCTGTTTGGTAACTTACGTCCAGCTATTTTATACCCTCAGCTAGCTCATGCCTCTTCGCTGAAACCAGAAATTGTTTCGGGTCTTGATATCCTGATTGTACGTGAATTAACGGGCGGTATTTACTTTGGTCAGCCGCGCGGTATTCGTGAGAAAGAGGGGGGTGTTCGCGAAGGCTACAATACCTATGTTTATGATGAGAATGAGATCCGTCGCATTGGTCGTGTTGCCTTTGAAGCAGCGATGGCGCGTGATAAACGCCTTTGCTCTGTCGATAAAGCTAACGTATTGGAAGTAACGGTTCTATGGCGTGAGATCATGGAAGAGTTAGGCAAAGAGTATCCAGAAGTTGAACTTAGCCATATGTATGTAGACAACGCGGCAATGCAGTTAGTACGTGCACCTAAGCAGTTCGATGTAATGGTAACCGGTAATATGTTTGGTGATATTCTGTCTGATGCTGCAGCGATGTTAACCGGATCTATCGGTATGTTGCCTTCGGCTTCTCTTGATGTGGATGGTAAAGGTATGTATGAGCCGTGCCACGGTTCTGCGCCTGATATTGCTGGCCAAGGACTTGCTAACCCATTAGCTACCATCTTGTCTGCAGCGATGATGTTACGCTACTCCTTAGGTGCAAGTGATAGTGCTGATCGTATTGAAAAAGCGGTTAGCACCGTGCTAGATCAAAACTTCCGTACAGGGGATATTTGGTCTGAAGGTATGCAGAAAGTCTCTACTTCAGAGATGGGTGATGCGGTGGTTGCAGCACTTAGTTGAGCTGTGAATAGAACCTTGATAGATAAGCTCAATTATAGCGTCTAACACGGTTTTATTGCATAATGTTCGCCCTTGTCGGTTCCAGAGGTAGTAATTTACTTTTGGAGCCGATTTTGTGTTTATTTGAATCCGAATTTTTTGGTGAATTTGATGAAACGTGTAGGTTTTGTTGGCTGGCGCGGAATGGTTGGTTCCGTGTTAATGCAACGCATGATAGAAGAACGAGATTTCGATCACATCGAAGAGCCGGTCTTCTTCACTACTTCTCAGGTAGGACAGGCTGGTCCAGATATTGGTAAAGATATTCCAGCGTTGAAAGATGCAGCATCTATTGAAGAACTTAAACAGATGGATGCCATTATTTCCTGCCAAGGTGGTGACTACACAAAACAGGTTTACACTGATCTGCGTTCAGCGGGTTGGGATGGTTATTGGATCGATGCCGCCTCTTCTTTGCGTATGGATGATAGTGCGATTATCGTGCTAGATCCCGTTAACATGAATGTTATCAAAGATGGCTTGAGCAGCGGCGTTAAAACCTTTGTCGGTGGTAACTGCACGGTTTCGCTTATGCTTATGGGCTTAGGTGGTTTGTTTCAAGCCGATCAGATTGAATGGATGACATCCATGACCTATCAGGCTGCTTCAGGTGGCGGTGCTCGTCATATGCGTGAATTGATCTCCCAGATGGGGGTTATCAACGATTCTGTCGCGACTGATTTAGCAAATCCAGCAAGTGCTATTCTTAATATAGACCGTCAAGTGGCTGAAACGATTCGTAGTGATGCGATGCCGGTTGATAATTTTGGTGTACCTTTGGCGGGCTCTTTGATCCCATGGATAGATACTAAGCTTGAAAACGGTCAGAGCCGTGAAGAGTGGAAGGCCTATGCTGAAACTAACAAAATTCTTGGTTTAGGTGATAGACCGATTCCTATTGATGGCACTTGTGTGCGTATTGGTGCTATGCGTTGTCATAGTCAGGCGTTCACTATTAAGCTCAAACAAAATGTGCCAATGGATGAGATAGAGTCTATGCTGGCGGAAGCGAATGATTGGGTGAAGGTTGTGCCTAACGAACGCGATATAACAGCACAAGAGTTAACGCCAGCTAAAGTGACTGGGACATTGAGTGTGCCTATAGGTCGTTTACGTAAAATGAATTTAGGCGATGAATTCCTAAATGCATTTAGTGTAGGTGATCAGTTGTTATGGGGTGCAGCTGAGCCGTTGCGCCGTATGTTGAGAATCTTGTTGGAAGATTAGTTTTTCTGACATGAATCAAATTTTTACTAGCCCGACTTTGTTCGGGCTGGTTTGTTTTTAGGGTGTGAAAAAAATGGAACAAGGCTATAAAGTTGCAGTTGTTGGCGCAACAGGTATGGTTGGTGAAACTATATTAGAAATTTTAGAGCAACGGGAGTTTCCTGTTGATGAGCTGTTCTTGCTGGCAAGTAGTAACAGTGTAGGGAAGAGCATGCAATTTAGTGAAAAATCATATCGTGTGACTGATGTTGATGAGTTTGATTTCTCTAATGCTCAAATCGCTTTCTTTACGGCAGGCTCATTAGTTTCAGAGGAATATGCGCAAGTCGCAGCGGATCAAGGTTGTATTGTTATTGATAATACCTCCTGTTTTAGGTATGAATATGATGTTCCGTTGGTTATTCCTGAGGTTAATCCTGAGAAAATTGCTGATTTTCGTAACCGAGGAATTATAGCTAATCCAAATTGTTCTACGATCCAGATGCTTTTGGCATTAGCACCCATTCATCGTCATGCTTCAATAAAAAGAATTAATGTTGCTACCTATCAAGCGGTATCAGGTAGCGGAAAAAAAGGTATTCAGGAGTTAGCAGGGCAAACAGCCAAACTGCTAAATGCTCAAACGCCAGAAAACAAAGTTTATCCTAAACAGATAGCTTTTAATGTGCTGCCACAAATTGATGATTTTCAAGACAATGGCTACACAAAAGAAGAGATGAAAATGGTTTGGGAGACCCAAAAAATATTGGGTGATGAATCCGTAAGAGTTAACCCTACCTGTGTTCGAGTGCCTGTTTTCTTTGGTCATAGCGAGGCCGTGCATGTGGAATGTTGGGATAGTATCAGCGCTGAAGAAGTAAAAGAATTGATGGTGCAAACTCCTGGCATAGAGCTGGTTGATGAACAGGTCGATGGCGGATATGCTACAGCAGTAAGTGATGCAGCGAAGAATGATGATGTATTCGTTAGTCGTGTTAGGGAAGATATTTCTTGTGAAAATGCTATAAATATGTGGGTAGTTGCCGATAACGTTAGAAAGGGAGCTGCCTTAAACAGCGTACAAATAGCGGAAATTTTGGTCCAACAGTACATTTAAAGGGCTTATATCATAGGAAATGCAAACAGGTGTTTGTATTTCCTTGACCAATAAGTGGTTTATAAACAATACTGTGGGAAGATTTCGGAATCGCAACCCTCGGATTTGTGTAGGGTTTTGTGGGTAGGGGAACAGGGATACTGATGATGTTGCGAAAACTCGCAGTCAGCCTTGCAGTGGCAGGGATTATAGGCGCGTCTAATGCTAATGCACTTGGTTTAGGCGAAATAAAAATTCATTCGGCACTTAATGAGCCTCTCAATGCAGAGATCAAACTTCTTCAGGTGAGGAAGCTCGGTCCGCTACAAATACAGCCGAGGATGGCTGATATTGATGAGTTTGCATTGGCGGGACTTTCTAAGTCGCGATTTCTTACTGATGTTAGCTTTCAAGTAAAAGTTAACCCTGATGGCACGGGTATGATAACCATGCGATCAGCTAGGCCCGTAAAGGAACCTTTCCTTAACTTCTTAGTTGAAGTGAATTGGCCTAATGGGCGTTTAGTTAGAGAATATACACTCTTACTTGATCCGCCAGTATTTGATCCTACGCCTGTTCGTAAGACAGTGCAGCCATCGGCGTCTTCTTCTACTAGCAGTGCTTCAAAACAAACAAAATCTGCTAATACAAGTTCAAATATTAATAACTATCGAGCAACTGACGGTAAAGTTCGGGTCGGTAAGAATGACACGCTTTGGTCAATAGTTATTAAACATCGTCCGAGCGAGAGCGTCTCTGCAAAAAAGATGATGATCGCTTTGCAGAAAAAAAACCCACAAGCCTTTGTTGATAATAATATTAACGGATTAAGGTCTGGTGCGGTTTTAAGTCTACCTACATTAGACGAGATCAATCGTTTAAATGAGCAAGACGCTGCCTTAGAGGTTGTTCGTCAAGCATCTCAATGGAAGAACAAAACGGCACCTAAAGCAGAAGCGGCTGCCGTAGCGCCGATCGACGAGTCGAAAAAAACACCGGCTCCAGATGAAGAGGCTGCAACTGATCAGCCGGCTCCTGTGCCTGAAGATGAAAAATCTGCTGAATTAAAGATTGTTACACCCAAAGAAACTCTTGAGCCTGAAGATGGCGTAGCTACTGACCAAGCAAAAGCTGAGTCGGATACGGCACCAGAAGAAGTAATGCCTGAAGCTCAAGATGCGATCGATGACGAAACTATGGCGCTGAGCGAGCGTAATGAAGAGTTAGAGGCGCGCTTAAGTGAATCTTTGGAGAATGTAGATCGAATCACACGT
Organism: Neptuniibacter sp. 2_MG-2023; assembly: GCF_030547495.1. Taxonomy (NCBI): domain Bacteria; kingdom Pseudomonadati; phylum Pseudomonadota; class Gammaproteobacteria; order Oceanospirillales; family Oceanospirillaceae; genus Neptuniibacter; species Neptuniibacter sp. 2_MG-2023. The sequence goes on from NZ_JAUOQC010000002.1 coordinate 223,249, forward strand.
GAAAACGTAGAGCTGAATGAGCGTCTAGATGCTATTCAGTATGAGCTAGAAAAGCTTCGTGAGATGCTTGAGCTTAAAGATAACGAATTAACCGTTCTGCAAAACAAGGTTGTCGCTGCTGAAGCGGCACCTAAACCGGCACCTGAAAAGAAAGGTTTGTTTAGTTCTCCGCTAATGTTAGGGGGAATTGGTGCGGCAGTTGTTGCGTTATTGGCCGGTTTACTATTCTTTATGCGTCGCCGTAAAGAGGAAGATGCAGATAAGGCTGATGATACTGCATTGATGCAGGTTCCAGATGAATTGAGTAATGCTCCAGAAGAGGAACTTGCGGTTGAGCCAGAACCAGAGCAGGAGCCTGAACCTGAAGAGGTTACGGAAGAGCTCGATATAGGTGATGAAGCTGATCTACTTGAGGATTCTGATTTAGAACTGGGTGACAGCAATGATTTAGACGATTTAGATGATCTAGATCTTGATATGGATATGGATTTAGATCTTGAAGAGGATGCTGCTGGGGATGTTCTTCCGGTCGTTGAATCTGAGAGCGAGCCTGACGATCTGGATGATATCTTAGAAGATGATGAGTTCGATCTAGGGTTAGATGATGATCTTATCGAAGAAGAGACTGCATCAGAAAATGAGCCTGATGCTTTAGATGATATATTAGGTGAAACCAGCGAAGAGTCTGATGACCTTGATGATATTTTGGGCGAAGTTGATGACTTAGACGCATTGGGTGCTGATGTCGATACTGCTGTAGATGATTCAGATATCGATTTAGAGCTGGACGATATCGACTTTGATATGGGAGAGGGTGCGGATGTTATTGATGCGCCTGAGGATTCTGTTGATGAGCAAGCTGAGTTAGCTGAGTTAGCTGAGGACGGATTAGATTTCGTTGTAGAGCCTATTGCGAAAGATTCTGTAGAAGAGAGTGATAGCGAAGCTGATGAATTAGATGACTTGTTAAATTCAGTGTCTTCTGAAGATATAGATGAGCTTAATGAAGTTGCAGAGCAAACGGATGAAGATGAGCTTGATGCTATTCTTGGTGAGTTAGATGAAGTTGATACGGATTCCTCTGATATCGAGCTAGATTCCTCCGCTGAATCAGATGCAGAAGCTGATCTGGAGGCTATGTTAGCGGCCAATGCAGATCCAGATGATCAGCCAATGGAAGGCTTAGTCGATATTGATGAGTCAGTGGAAGATGATTCTGCTGATGATGATTTAGAGGCACTGCTTGCTTCCGTTGAGGATGATTCTGATGAGCTTGGTGATTCAGAGCTTGAAGAACTAAATGAGGAAGATGCTGCTTCTGAGCTGGATGCCATGCTTGATGATTTAGATGCGGGTGATCTAGCAATCGATTCTGCCGAGACTGCTTCACTGGTTGATGATGAAGAGCTGGTCGTTGAAGATGATGGCTTAGAGTCAGACGTTGTTGATGAATTAGAAGCAGATCTAGATTCAGAGTTAGAAGCTCTATTGAATAGTAGTGATGATATCGAGCTGGAAGAACTTGCAGCTGAGGATGACGATGTGTCAGAAGATGAAGATTTTGACGAGTTGGCAGGTTTAAACCTGTTGGAAGGTGCAGATGAAGTTGAAACCAAGCTTGATCTAGCACGTGCGTATATGGATATGGACGATCTTGATGGCGCTAAAGATATCCTTGAAGAGATCGTTTCTGAAGGGAATGAACAGCAGAAAGCTGAGGCTGAAGCGCTGATTACATCCATTAACGAAAAGTAGTATGTCAAAGAAAAAGAATAATGGGTCTGCGGGCCCTTCTCAAGGGGCGATTTCGATCGCCCCTTATCGTTATGCCTTATGCGTTGAATATTCGGGTGCCGCCTATAGAGGGTGGCAGATTCAAAAAGAAGAGGATGTTCCCAGTATTCAGGAAGAGGTGCAAAAGGCGCTTTCAAAAATAGCAGATTCTCCTATCACCGTTGTTTGTGCAGGCCGTACAGATGCTAGAGTGAATGCTACTTATCAAATTATCCACTTTGATAGCCCAATTGAACGAGCTGATCGGGCTTGGGTAATGGGAACAAATAGCTATCTACCTGAAGATATTGCAATCCAATGGGCAACTCCAGTGAGTTTGGAGTTTCATGCTAGATTTTCAGCTCTAGAGCGTCGATATAGATATTTGATTTATTGTAACTCTGTTAAGCCCGGCATTATGCCTCATGGTGTAACATGGACCTATAAAGATCTAGATGTTGCTAGAATGGCTGAAGCAGCTCAGCATTTGATTGGTGAGCATGATTTCACCTCTTATAGAGCTGTTGGCTGCCAAGCTAAGAGTCCTGTACGTACTGTGAAGCAGTTTGAGGTCTATCAATCAGGTCATTTAATTGTTCTGGATGTCTGTGCTAACGCCTTTTTGCATCATATGATACGAAATTTTGCAGGGGTTCTTATGGCGATAGGCAGTGGCGAGGCCGAACCTATTTGGGCAAAAGAGGTTTTAGCGGCAAAGGATCGGCGTCAGGGGGGAGTGACAGCACCTCCTTTTGGGCTTTATTTTGTGGATGCCAAGTATCCTGATGAATTTGATCTACCAAAATCGAAAATAGGCCCTTTTTTCCTGTCATAGTTGACTGACGTAAAGCTACGCAATCTGATAAGATCTGCACTCAATGACTTTTTCATGTGAAATTTCAGCTAGTGAATAGAACGCGCGTTAAAATATGTGGTATTACTCGTCTTGAGGATGCATTAGCAGCCATTCGTTCTGGTGCTGATGCTCTAGGCTTTGTCTTTTATAAAAAAAGCCCAAGAGCGATCGAGCTTGAGGCGGCTGCAGAGATTATCCGTCAGTTGCCTGCATTTGTTACAACGACCGGCCTGTTTGTTAATGCGGATCAAGCTTATATTGATCTAGTTATTAAGAAAACACGTATAGATTTACTGCAATTTCACGGTGATGAGACTCCAGATTTTTGCAATAGCTTTTCTCGACCTTATATAAAAGCGTTGCGTATGAAACCGGGTCTCGATCTAGATGTAGAGTCTCATAAATACGCTGAAGGTCAGGCTATTTTATTGGATGCATACCGTCCCGGTGTTCCCGGTGGTACAGGTGAAGTATTTGATTGGGATTTAATCCCCAAAATACATCCATCGCCAATTATATTGGCAGGAGGATTAACCTGTGAAAATGTTGCTCAAGCAGTAAGCGCTGTTCAGCCATTTGCCATTGATGTTAGTGGTGGTGTTGAGCAGAGTAAAGGCATTAAAGATGCCGTTAAAATTGATAAGTTTATAAATGAGGTAACCCGTGCCAACTAATATCGATCTTAAAGCACTTGCTCAGTTGCCCGATAGTAAAGGCCATTTTGGCCCTTACGGTGGGCGTTTCGTTTCCGAAACTCTAATGGCTGCGCTTAAGCAGTTAGAAGAAACTTATGAAAAGTTGTGGCGAGATCCAGCGTTTCAGGAAGAGTTTGACCGCGACCTTGCTCATTATGTAGGTCGTCCTTCACCTCTTTATCATGCATCGCACCTGTCTGATAAGGTGGGAGGTGCTCAGATCTATCTGAAACGTGAAGATTTGAACCATACGGGTGCTCACAAAATTAATAATACGATTGGCCAGGCATTACTGGCTAAGTTTACAGGCAAGCCGCGCGTAATTGCTGAGACCGGAGCGGGACAGCATGGTGTTGCGACTGCAACGGTTGCTGCGCGCCTAGGGCTTGAGTGCCAAGTATATATGGGTGCTGAAGATGTTCAGCGCCAGTCACTTAATGTTTATCGTATGAAGCTTCTTGGTGCAGAAGTGATTGCTGTCGAGTCAGGTACTCGTACGCTGAAAGATGCCATGAATGAAGCTATGCGTGATTGGGTGACTAATGTTGATGATACATTTTATATTATCGGCACCGCTGCAGGTCCTCATCCTTATCCCAAACTTGTACGTGATTTCCAATGTGTTATTGGACGTGAAGCGCGTCAGCAGTGTTTAGACCAAATTGGTCGCTTACCTGATGCGCTGGTTGCTTGCGTGGGTGGTGGTTCTAATGCCATTGGCCTTTTTCATCCGTTTATTGAAGATGCTGATGTAAAAATGTTTGGTGTTGAAGCGGGTGGTTACGGTATTCAAACCGGCCAGCATGCTGCGCCTCTTTCAGCGGGAAGCCCTGGTATTTTGCACGGCAACCGCACATATTTGATGTCCGATGATGCTGGACAGATTATAGGTACACATTCAGTCTCTGCTGGCTTAGATTACCCCGGTGTTGGTCCTGAACATTCTTACCTTAAAGATACAGGAAGAGCCGTTTATGTAGATGCTACTGATGATGAAGCAATGGATGCTTTTCGTGCCTTGACGCGTATAGAAGGTATAATGCCAGCTATCGAATCTAGTCATGCAGTAGCTTATGCAATGAAGCTGGCAAAAGAGATGGATAAGGATCAAACCATTGTGGTGAACCTGTCTGGTCGTGGTGATAAAGATATTCATACGGTCGCACAGATCGATGGCATCAATATCTGATTTGTGCGAGGAAACTGAATTATGAGTCGTATTTCTACTAGCTTTGAAAAGCTAAAAGCGGAAGGGCGTAAAGCGCTTATTCCTTATGTAACTGCAGGCGATCCTGCACCGAGTGTCACAGTTGGTCTTTTACATGGTTTGGTCGAAGCGGGTGCCGATATAATTGAGCTAGGTGTTCCTTTTTCTGATCCTATGGCTGATGGCCCTGTCATTCAATTAGCTTGCGAGCGTGCATTACAGCACAACACTCGTTTGCTTGATGTGTTGGATATGGTCGCTGAGTTTCGCAAAAAAGATAAGGATACGCCGATTGTCTTAATGGGCTATTTGAATCCTATAGAGATCTTAGGTTACAAACGTTTTGCGGACGAAGCGAAAAAAGCCGGTGTTGATGGTGTATTAACCGTTGATCTACCGCCTGAAGAATCAGATGAATTCAATCTGATTATGCGGGCTCATGGTATAGATACAATTTACTTAATTGCGCCAACCACTGAAGATGAACGTATTAAATATATCTGCGAAAATGGTAGCGGTTATCTTTATTATGTTTCCGTTAAAGGCGTAACGGGATCTGCTTCACTGAATGTTCAGGAGGTAGCAGATAAGCTAGAGCACATTCGTAAATATACGGATATTCCATTAGGTGTTGGTTTTGGTATCAAAGATGCTGAGTCAGCCCGAGCGGTTTCTACTGTGGCTGATGGTGTAATTGTCGGCAGTGTTTTGGTGAATAAAATTGCGGGTCTGGTTAAAGATCACGAGCAGATAGCGCCCCAAGTATCTGCAATTATAAAAGATATGCGTATTGCAATGGACAGCTAATTAGGGTTTTAAAAAAATGAGTAACTGGCTGGAAAAAATCGTTCCTTCTCTGGTTCGTTCTGAGAAAAAACGTTCAAATATTCCTGAGGGGCTTTGGAAAAAGTGCCCAAAGTGTGAATCTGTTCTGTATCGTCCAGAATTAGAGAAGAACCTGAATGTTTGTCCTAAATGTGATCATCATATGCGTCTTCATGCGCGCCGTCGCTTGGAGTTGTTTCTTGATGCAGATAACCGTCAAGAGATCGCTGGCGATATCGAGCCGGTTGATCGCTTGAAATTTAGAGACTCTAAAAAGTATAAAGATCGTTTAGCGGCTGCTCAGAAAGCAACGGGCGAGAAAGATGCTTTAATCGCTATGCGGGGTGAGCTTGAAGGTATGCCGGTTGTTGCGGTTGCTTTTGAATTCAGCTTTATGGGCGGTTCTATGGGTGCGGTTGTTGGTGAACGTTTTGTACGTGCCGCTAATATTGCCCTGAAAGAAAATATTCCGTTTATCTGCTTCTCCGCCTCGGGTGGAGCACGTATGCAGGAAGCGCTCTTCTCTCTTTTCCAGATGGCAAAAACGAGTGCTATTCTCGAGAAGCTACGCTTGCAAGGTACACCGTACTTATCAGTGTTAACTGACCCTGTTTATGGTGGTGTGTCGGCATCTTTAGCAATGTTGGGTGATCTGAATATTGCTGAACCTAAAGCGTTAATGGGTTTTGCTGGACCTCGTGTTATAGAGCAAACTGTACGTGAAAAACTACCAGAAGGTTTTCAGCGTAGTGAGTTCCTATTGGAGCATGGTCAAGTGGATATGATTATTAATCGTAGTGAAATGCGATCAGGTCTATCCAGAATCTTGCGCAAGTTTGTGCATGCGAGTCCTGCACCTATAGTTGAGACCGTTGAAGGGGAGGTGGTTTCTGATGCGGAAATACCACCTGCACCGGTCAATGACTAAACATTAGCAATAATCTTAATGGCCGACGTGAAAACGCCGGCCATTTTAGTTTTCTATTACTAAGTAGTTATGAATCAAACGGCGAAAAATTTTACTCTGACAGAATGGCTTGCATGGATGGAACGTTGCCATCCTTCTGAAATCGAGCTTGGGTTAGAGCGTGTTCGAACGGTTGCTAATCTATTAGCTATAGACCTTTCTGCTTCTAAAGTGGTTACTATTGCTGGAACTAACGGTAAAGGCTCTACTGTAAGCTATCTTGATTCAATTTATCGCAAGGCAGGTTATTCTGTCGGGTGTTTTACTTCCCCCCATTTTCTTCACTACAACGAACGAGTAAAAATAGATGGTGTGAATGCCTCTGATAGTTTGCTTTGTTCTGCCTTTGCAAGAATAGATCAAGCTCGGGGTCAAATACCGTTGACCTACTTTGAGTTTGGCACTTTAGCAGCCTTGCTTATTTTCTCAGATTTGAAACCTGATCTGGTGCTCCTAGAAGTTGGCTTGGGTGGGCGCTTAGATGCAGTCAATATAGTTGATGCAGATGTTGCGGTGGTAACTACTGTTGCGCTCGATCATATGGATTGGCTGGGCGATAATAGAGAGGCGATTGGCAGAGAAAAAGCAGGTGTATTTCGATCATCTAGGCCTGCGGTTTGTGGTGATCTTAATCCGCCGTTATCAGTATCTGACGTTGCGAATGAGCTAGAAGCCCAGTTGTTTCAGTCGGGAAAAGAGTTCTCTTATACGCAGGAAATGGATAGTTGGTCGTGGCAAGGGCAATCTTCAGCAGGAGAAAAGCTGTTTATCCATAATATTCCTCTTCCTCATTTACCTATTCAAAATGCCGCGACAGTTTTACAAGTCATTCAATGTCTAGGTCTGAAGGTGGATGAAGAAGATATTCGTTCAGGTATAGCTACAGCTACCTTAACCGGACGAATGCAGCTAATAGAAGTAGGTAATACACGTTATTGGTTAGATGTCGCACATAACCCTGAAGCTGCTGAACTTTTAAGTCAAAAGATTGAATCTATGACAGGTGAGGTAACTCTAGTACTAGGGATGCTTGCAGATAAAGATTGTCGTCAAGTGATTGAGTTGTTAGCACCTAAGGTTGATCGTCTCTATTTTGTTGATCTAAATGTACCTAGAGGCCAAAAAGCTTCAGTGTTAGCCGAGTTTCTTCCTGGCAATACGCCGATAAAGCAGTTTTCTACTGTAGCTGATGCTTTAAATCTATTTAAAAATAACCACAACAGGTCTGGTGATGTTATTATTGCCGGATCGTTTTTTACTGTCAGCGCTGCGCTGGCCGCATTAGGAAAGGAAGAGTAAATGCAGCAAAAAATTAAATATCGGCTGACAGGGTTAGCTGTGATTTTAGTCTCCGCTGTTATTGTTTTTCCTATTTTTTTTGATGGGGCTGGCTATAAAGAACGTCATCTCACATCTGAAATACCAGAAGCGCCCGAGCGCCCAGAAGTGGTACGCATTCAACCTCAGAATCAAGCATTACCCGATACATCATTAGCTGCGGAACCAATGTCACCAGTACCTCTGCCCAAAGCGCCAGAGAAAGTACAAAAAGTAATAGATAAAGAAGCAGCAGACCATAAGATCGACATTGATATTCATAATGAACAACCTGTTTTAGATCAACAAGGTGTGCCGGTCGCTTGGACTTTACAATTAGCTAGTTTTAAAGATGAAGCTAATGCAAAAGGTTTACGCAAACAATTGATCGCCGAAGGGCATAAAGTTTTCACCCGAAAACAGGGTGATTTAGTGAAAGTGTATGTTGGACCTGAGTTCCAAAAGTCTAGATTAGAAGCGCTTAAGTTGAAGTTAAAAACTGACTTCGGACTTAATGGTATTATTGTTCGCTTTACGACGCAGTAAGAATACGTTTAGTGGTGTTAGAAACTCTGATAAAATGCGCGCAATTTTACATTGAGCAGTGGATATGAATTGGGCTGACTGGACTATCTTAACGATTATAGGGATTTCAAGCTTATTTAGTTTGAAACGAGGCTTTGTCCGTGAGGCGTTATCACTGATTACTTGGGTTTCTGCATTTGTAGTGGCCCGATTGTTTAGTCAATCACTGTCTTTTTTACTCGAACCTTATATTCAGACACCATCAGTACGTTTGGCCGCAGCCTTCGCTATTCTTTTTATAGCGGCATTAATTGTCGGGGCTTTGGTCAATAAGTTGATAGGGGTTCTCGTCGAGGCGACAGGCCTTTCGGCAACAGACCGGATTTTAGGTATAGGTTTTGGTGCAGCAAGAGGCGGTTTAATTATCGTAGCAATTGTTGCATTGATTGGAATGACCCCAGCGATCAATGATCAATGGTTTAAGGAATCGCAGTTGATTCCACATTTCTTATTAATGGAAGCATGGACGAAAGATGTAGCGGGCGATGTTGGCCGCATGATCTGGAATGCGGGACGCTAAATTTCTTTAGTTTGCACTTTGAGGTGAGTTTTAATGTGCGGGATTGTTGGCATTGTAGCCAAATCTAATGTGAACCAGACTATTTTTGATGCCCTAACTGTATTGCAGCACCGGGGTCAAGACGCAGCAGGCATGGTAACTTGTGAGGGAAACCGTTTCTTTTTGCGTAAAGACAATGGCTTGGTGAACGAAGTATTTCGTACCCGCCATATGAAGCGTCTGGCAGGGAATGTGGGTATAGGCCATGTTCGGTATCCAACCGCAGGAAGTTCTAGTTCTGCAGAAGCACAACCGTTTTATGTTAATTCACCTTATGGGATAGCACTTGCCCACAATGGTAATTTAACTAATGCGGAAGATGTTGCAGAACAGATGTTCCGTGCTGACCTTCGTCACATCAATACCACGTCAGATTCTGAAGTACTGCTAAATGTTTTAGCTCACGAGCTTCAACTTCAAGGTAAGTTGAAACCACAAGCGGATGATATGTTTGCTGCGGTTCAGCGTGTGCATGAACGTTGTAAAGGTGGTTACGCTGCGGTTGCGTTGATCACCGGCTATGGCATGTTAGCTTTTCGAGATCCTCATGGTATCCGCCCTCTGATTTACGGTAAGCGTGAAACTAAGGGGGGGACTGAATATATGGTCGCTTCAGAGAGTGTAGCGCTAGATATTTCAGGTTTTGAGCGTGTTCGCGATATCGCACCGGGTGAAGCGATCTATATTGATATGGATGGCAATGTATTCACCCAGCAATGTGCGGAAAATACCAAACTGGCGCCATGTTTGTTTGAATATGTGTATCTAGCACGTCCTGATTCAATAATGGATGAAGTGAATGTACATGTCTCTCGTATGCGTATGGGCAAAAATTTAGCCGATAAAATCATTCGTGAAAGACCTGATCATGATATTGATGTCATTATTCCTATACCGGATACCAGTCGTACATCAGCGATGGAGATGGCTAAAGAGTTAGGTGTAACTTTCCGTGAAGGTTTTATCAAAAACCGATACATTGGCCGCACTTTTATTATGCCTGGCCAAGTTCAGCGTAAGAAATCAGTACGTCGAAAGCTGAACCCAATTGGTATGGAATTTAAAGACAAAGTTGTAATGTTAGTGGATGACTCTATTGTTCGCGGCACAACGTCTAGTCAGATTGTTCAAATGGCTCGTGATGTTGGGGCTAAGAAAGTTTATTTTGCATCAGCTGCGCCTCCAGTTAAATATCCAAATGTTTACGGTATTGATATGCCAGCGGCTGAAGAGCTTATTGCGCATGGTCGAACAGATGAAGAGATTGGTAAAAAGATTGGTTGTGATTGGATGATCTATCAAGAACTAGATGATCTGAAAAAATCAGTTTCTGATGGTAATCCAAAAATTACTACATTCGATACCTGTGTTTTTGACGGCCAATATGTTGCCGGTGATATTGATGCTGATTATTTGAAACGCTTAAAAGCTGCCCGTAAAGACTCTGCTAAAGGCAAGAACAAGCAGGCGACTAGTAATGAGTCTTCAAACCTATGCAGTAAAATAGATTAAGAGGCGCTATTAATGTCTATTTCTGATTATGAACGCGCAGAGCGTATTCAATTTGATCCTGAAGGATATGATTTGGGTACCTTGGCTGTGCGCGCAGGTCAGCATCGTTCCCTCGAAGGGGAACATAGTGATCCTATCTATCCTACCTCTAGTTTTGTATTTTCAAGCGCACGTGAGGCCGCTGCACGTTTTGGTGGAGAAGAGGAGGGGAATATCTATTCCCGATTCACTAATCCAACAGTGCAGTTTTTTGAAGAGCGAATAGCAGCCTTAGAAGGTGGAGAGCGTGCAGTTGCTACTTCATCGGGTATGGCGGCTATTTTAAGCACTTGCCTCGCGCTAATGAAAGTGGGGGATCATGTTGTATGCTCCCGTAGCGTGTTTGGGTCAACGGTATCTCTTTTTGAGAAATACCTATCTCGGACAGGCATAACCACTACATTTGTTGATCCAACGGATCTTCAATGTTGGGAAGATGCAATTACAGAGAATACCAAAATTCTATTTTTGGAAACGCCCTCAAACCCACTGGCCGAACTAACCGATATTTCAGCCGTGGCAAAGATTGCTCACCAGCATGATGTTTTGCTGGTTGTGGATAACTGCTTCTGTACACCTGTCCTTCAGCAACCGCTAAAACAGGGGGCTGACATCATTATTCATTCAGCGACTAAGTACCTTGATGGACAAGGGCGTTGTGTGGGTGGTGTAGTTGTTGGTGCACAAAAAGAGATGGAAGAGGTGTTTGGCTTTATCCGTACTGGCGGTGCTTGTATGAGCCCCTTCAATGCTTGGGTCTTTCTAAAAGGCTTAGAAACATTGAAAATTCGTATGGATGCCCATTGCCGTAATGCTCTTGAGATCGCTAACTGGCTCGAAGAGCAGACGGGTGTTGAACGTGTATTTTACTCTGGATTAGAGAGCCACCCTCAGCATGAGCTAGCCAAAAAACAGCAATCAGGTTTCGGTGGCGTGCTTTCATTTGAAGTTAAAGGTGGTCAAGAGGCTGCTTGGCGCTTTATTGATGCGACCACTATGGTTTCGATCACTGGGAACTTAGGTGATGTGAAAACTACGATTACTCATCCCTCTACCACAACCCATGGACGTATGAGTGAAGAGGATCGTGTTGCCGCAGGTATTCATCAAAACCTTATACGTTTGTCGGTGGGTATTGAAGACATCGATGACATAAAAGCGGATATGCAACGGGGTTTAGCTGCGCTCTAGCCGGTTGTAATATCGATCATAAGAGCCCGCTACGAGCGGGTTTTTCGTTATATGAAAGTATATTTTCTTTAAATTGACAGTGAATGGATTACTCAATAATTCGTTTAAGTGGATTGGGCGCCTATTTTTTAGCCTAATCTAATAAATTCTACAGTTTAAAACATCTTATCTTGTTTACTTTGAAGTACCTTTGTTAATAGCAGCTATAATGTAGTGGTTTCCAGTGATCTTACCTGTAATTGTATTTTGAAAATTATTCTTGCGCCGATGGAAGGCGTTGTTGATTACACAATGAGAGATCTGCTGACTCAGATAGGTGGCATTGATCAATGTGTTACTGAATTTGTCCGCGTAAGTGATCGCGTGTTGCCGGCAAAGGTTTTTAGGCGTTTGTGTCCTGAGCTGCTTAATGGCGGTAAAACAAGCGCTGGGACGCCTGTGGCTTTGCAGTTGCTTGGCAGTGATCCTTCGGTCTTAGCGGGTAATGCACGTAAAGCGGCTAAGCTTGGAGCGCCTAGTATAGATCTTAATTTTGGCTGCCCAGCTAAAACAGTAAATAAAAGTAAAGGCGGGGCTGTTTTACTTGATACCCCTGAACTTATTTATGACATTGTTAAAGCTGTTCGAATAGCGGTCCCTAGTGATACCCCTGTGACGGCTAAAATGCGTTTGGGGAACAAAGATAAATCCTTAGCAATGGAAAATGCACAGGCGATTGAAGAGGCTAAAGCGGATGGCTTAACTGTGCATGCACGGACTAAGCTTGAGGGTTATCGTCCACCTGCTCACTGGGAATGGATAAGACGTATTAAGGAGGAGATTAGCATACCAGTAACCGCTAATGGTGAAGTCTGGAATTGGCAGGATTATCAGCAATGTAGAAGTATTAGTGGCTGTGATGATGTGATGATTGGACGAGGGTTGATCGCTAAACCAGACTTAGGAAAAGTCATAAAGCATCATCAAGCGGATGAAAATGTTAAAGCATTAGATTGGCAAGAAATACTCCTGATTGTGGATAGATATCTAGATCGGGTTGAGCAGGATATTGCGGCTAAATATGTGCATGGTCGTTTGAAACAATGGCTATATCACTTGCAGAGAGAATATGCTGAAGCAGCAGTTTTGTTTGAAAAAATTAAAAAAATTAAGGAACCTTCTTTGCTAAGGCTTGCCTTATATGGTTTATTTGAATAACCGCTCAAAAAATTGTGGAGATGTAAAAAATGGGATCTTGGATTAGACCAGCAGTAAAGCTGATGGGTAGCATGAAATACCCAGCAAAGTTCACTATTGTTAGTGTCCTTTTTCTGATTCCGTTGATATTAACGGTTGTTTTGTATTGGCAGGAGTTGAGTCGCAGTATTAACTTAACTCAATCAGAATTACGTGGCATCGAGATTATTCAGCTGACCGAACCTTTAGTTGTGAATATAGGTCAACATCGTGGGCTGACCAATGCACTTTTAAATGGTAATGCAGCAGTAGAAAGTAAAGTTTTAGATCGTCGCGCTAAAGTTGATGCGGCGCTGTCTAATCTAAAAGCCGGATCAACAGGTATAAGTCCGAAGACGCAAGAAGTTCTTGCTGACTTAGATAAACATTGGCAGAACCTGATCGCTAATATTAACAGTCAATCTCCTGCTGAGATCTTTGAATTGCATAACGAATTCTCTGCCAAAGTACGAGATTTCAATCATATTTTGTTGCGTGAATTTTCTTTAGAGTTGGATCCTAGCGCTAGTAATACTTATTTAATTGATAATGTTGCGGTGTTTTTACCGTTAATTATCGATGAAACAGGCCAGTTGCGTGGCAAAGCGGCGGGTGTTGCAGCAAGGGGGTCTTTCACACCAGATACATTTATTTATCTAAATAATGTTATTGGTCATTTGGATGAGGTATATCCAGCTTTGCGCATTGGATTAGATATGCCTGGATTATCATCTATGGCTGAGGATATTAAAGCAGCAGAAGAAGGTATTCGGAATTATATTAGCTATGTTCATTTGAATGTTATAGAACCCGATAATTTAACGGTTGATTCGAATAAAGTATTTTCAGAAGGGACGGCAGCTATAGAGAAAATTGTGGGTCTGTATAAAGGGATGTTGCCTGCTTTATATGAGAAAGAACAAGCGTATTTAGAAACGCAGATTTTTAGTCGTAATTTAATCTTAGCAGTCATTATTGTTACTGTATTTTTAGCATTTTATCTTTTTCTTGGCTTTTATCGTTCAACTATTCAAACCATGGATGAGTTTAAAAGTGTCTCTGAAAAGCTGGCGAATGGGGATTTATCCGCGCGTTTGTATTATCAGGGTAAGGATGAAATGGGAGCTATATCAGCCGGTATGAATAAAGTTGCTGATGGCTTTGAAGCATTGGTAGAAGAGGCGCAAAGGGCTACAAAGCTGGTTGCTGGTAACTCAAAACGTTTGGTAAGCGAAGCGTCTCAAACCCGTGATGGGGTTGCCCGACAAAAAGAGGAAACCTCTCAAATTGCGGATGGCGTAGGAGATTTATCAGCGAGTGCTGCGGAGATCGCAAAAAACACAAATATGGCGTCCACGACTGCCCAAGGTGTAGAAGCGGTAGCAGCAGAAGGCTTAGCAGTAGTACAAAAAACAACGCAGTCATTCACTCAGCTGTCTAATGAGGTAAGTAGTACGAGTGAAGTGATTAGTGAGCTAGACCAAGATGTGCAGAATATTCATGCGGTTTCTAGTGTTATTAGCGCTATAGCAGATCAAACTAACTTGTTGGCATTAAACGCAGCTATAGAGGCTGCACGTGCTGGAGATCAAGGTCGTGGTTTTGCTGTAGTGGCGGATGAAGTACGAACCTTAGCCCAGAGAACGCAAGAGTCCACAGGTGAAATTCGGGAAACTTTAAGCAAACTTCAAGATTGTACTACACGCGCAGTGACCATGATGGAGCGTACGAGCCATTCAGTAAACGAGAATGTTTCCGAAATGACGCGTACAAGCGATGTATTGCATGAAATAAATCATGCATTAACTGACATGAACTTAATGAATGCGGGTATCGCCTCAGCTGCTGAAGAGCAGAGTGGTTTAGTTAACCATCTGCATAATAGTCTGGCCGCGATTGCTGAGGTGGCTGATAGTTCTGAAGGTGCCGCTAGAAATACATCTAGCTTAGCGGAAGAGATGTCATCATCTGCCTCGCATCTTGAACGTGCTCTATCGCGTTTTTCGCGGCGTTAAACGCTAATTGATATCAGATTAGCCCGTTGTGTATCCGCAGCGGGCTTTTTTATTTCTGTGAGATTAATATTTTCTATGTTCGCCCTATATCTAGGGTCAAAATATTTCCTGTTTTTTGACTCTAAATCCTATTGGAAGAAATGCCTAAAATTGGCATTTAATCATTAAGTTCAACGTTAAAGCGATCAATATCGTTTGTGATTTCTACATCAACTTTAGGTGACGGGATCTTATAATCGTATACCCGTTCCCAGCTCTCATTACCTGGTGCTCGCTCCCAAACAGTACCTGCATTGAAAGTGACTAAATCATTCAGTGATGGATCTAAACTGCACATTTTAACAACAGGAATAGGTACTAAGTTTGATAGCTCATCTTCAAGAAACTCTTCGGTCTCATAGCCTGTAAACATACGCCATCCAGTATCATTAAGATGCTCAGGTACAGTTTTATACATAAAACGTATAGGCAGTGTTTCATCAAAGCACAGTTTTGAAACAAGCGCTAAAAAGCCGTTTTTGGTTTGATTTGTTTCTGAGTCGGTTGAGATAGGTGTGTCTACTTCAGGCGATTTCATAGCGTCTCTTTACTTAAAAATAATCAGCAAAATATTAATTGAGCCTATTCTAAACTTTCAGGCTGAATCAGGCTAGCAGCGGAAAGGCTAAGAAACGCCTAAGCTAGCTTTTTGGCAATATCTAAGCGCTTCATCTGCTGTATAAGCTAAATAAATCTATCTTAACTTTAGGGGAAGCATGATAGAATGGAGCGCTTGTTATGAATCATCTATATCTTCAGGAAAAATGAATGGCCAAGGGTAAGAAATACGACTATCAGGTAGTAGCAGAAGGTGAAACCTGGTCTGTAAAAATTTTGCGACAGGCAAGTGCCCGTAGAATAGTGGTATCAAAACGTCAAGATGGTTTTGCGACTGAAGATGAGGCTAAGGCTTGGGGCGAAGCTGAGCTAAAGCAGTTTATGGAACAGCAGATTGAGCGTAATAAACGCAAAGCTGAGCGCCGTGTTGAGCGTGATGAAGCTGAAGCAGCAGCGCAATCTCGCTATGAAGAAGCACAGGCCCGTTATGAAGCTTCACGTGTGGAAGACGAGTAAAGCTTTCTAGAGTTTA
Organism: Neptuniibacter sp. 2_MG-2023; assembly: GCF_030547495.1. Lineage (NCBI taxonomy): Bacteria > Pseudomonadati > Pseudomonadota > Gammaproteobacteria > Oceanospirillales > Oceanospirillaceae > Neptuniibacter > Neptuniibacter sp. 2_MG-2023. Next base: position 239,134 of record NZ_JAUOQC010000002.1, read on the forward strand.
GTTTCTGCGATTTAGTTTTCTACGATACAACTACATAAAAAAGCCGAGATGAATATTCATCTCGGCTTTTTTTATAAGTGATAATTATATAGAGGAGACTTAATAAGTATCGCTATTATTGAAACAGTTGTTTTAATAGGTCTGTAGTCCGTGCTGCAGGATTCTCACGAATCTTTTTCTCTTCTACTGCCAACATTGTGAATAAACCGTTTAAGGCTTCTTCGGTAACATAGTTATCTAAGTCTACATTTACCTTATCCCCAACGAATGGAATCTCTTTCGCTTCACTAGCTAAGTCGTTGTAGTAACGTGTTGCGCCGACTTGACCAAGGGATTCCTCAACAGTTGGCTGAAAAAGCTCTCTTAGCTTACCGCTAGTTTTCTCTTTAAAGTACTGAGTAGCAGCATCATCTGAGCCTGAGTAGATCTTTTTAGCATCATCAAAACTCATCTCTTTTACAGCGCTAACAATAAGTTCAGTTGCTTGTGGTGCTGCTTTTTCAGCGGCACGGTTCATACTCTCTTCGAATTCAGTTACTTGGCTTTCTAGACCGTATTTTTTAAGTAGTGAAGCAACTTTATTAATGCCGTCAGGTAAAGGTATACGGATATCTTGATTATCCAGATAACCACCCGGCTGGCTGATCTCTTCTATAGCGCGTCGGCTACCGACCTCAAGTGCTTCTTTTAAGCCGTTAATTACGGTTTCAGTACTTAGGTCTGTGGCTTGGCCCGATGTGCTACTTGTTGTGTTACTACCCGTTGCCGTATCTAGAACTTTCTGTTGTACCTCTTCATCTTGAACTGCTTCTTTGAGCATATCAGCCCAACCAGCATAAGCAGTTGCGGATGTAATTGAAGCGGCCAGTATTGAAGTGATGAGATATGATTTTTTCATTATGCTTTTCCCTATGTCGCAATTGCACTAAGCATATCAGACAAGTACGAACGAAGCCTTAATAGGATTTAAAATTAGAAATAAGTGTTAATACAGAGCATAGCTATATATTTAGCTGATAGTAGCGCTACCCGGTTCAATTGAATAGGGAGATTTAATGTGTAGAATACTCAGTATCACCCAGTGGAAGCTGGTGACTTTATCTATTTATCAATGAAGTGAGGACGACCTCACCTCTCGATGCGTCTGGGGACGGCCCCTTTAATTATGGGGGCTATATGCATTGGTTCTTTTTGGTTCTAGCTGGGTTGCTTGAGATTGGTTGGGCAATTGGGCTGAAGTATTCTGAAGGTTTTAGCAAATTATGGCCATCGCTGGGAACCGTGTTGGCATTGTTCGCGAGTTTATTGTTACTTAGCTTTGCAATGAAGGCCTTACCCGTTGGAACTGCATATGGTGTATGGGTAGGTATTGGTGCGCTAGGTACAGCAATACTTGGTATTATCCTGTTTGATGAGTCCGTCAATATGCTTAAGTTAGTGAGCTTAGGCCTTATTTGCTTAGGTATTCTTGGTTTGAAGGTAGCGCATTCTTAGCACTGAGTTGGGCTCGTTGTTTTAAGGAATTATATGCACACGTCAAAAAAACCAATTGGGTTTTGGTCTGCTGTATCTATGGGTATAGGTGCAATGGTTGGAGCCGGTATTTTTGCCTTACTGGGTGAAGCAAGCGCTATTTCGGGTAGTGCTGTTTATCTCTCTTTTATTATGGGGGGAGTCATCGCGTTATTTAGTGGTTACTCCTTAGGTAAGTTAGGCGCGCGCTATCCCTCGTCTGGGGGGATAATAGAATACTTATCCCAGTCCTACGGGAGTGGTTTTTTTACCGGCACAATGGGGGTTATGCTCTATTTTTCGGCCATTGTTTCCTTAAGTCTCGTTGCTAAAGCCTTTGGGAACTATGCAGTGACGTTTCTGCTCACAAATGAGGCAGAGCAGCTATGGCGGGGATTCTTCACGGTTGGGATTATCGTTCTTTTTGTCTTAATTAATCTTAAAGGCGCTAAAGATGTAGCGGTATGGGAAAGGATTACGGTTGGAGCTAAGTTTATTGTATTGGCTGCGCTATCTATTACCGGCATTATTTATTTAGATCCGAGTTTGCTATCGCCTGATAACTATCCCCCGAATAAAGATATATTTTTTAGTCTTGCTATCACCTTCTTTGCGTTTGAAGGCTTTCGCGTAATTACCAATACGGCTGAAGATATGCCCGATCCCTCTAAAACGCTTCCAAAGGCGATGATGACAGCCATCTTATTAGTCATGCTGTTGTATGTTGCGATTGCTTTTGCTGTTTTTGGCAACTTGCCGACAGATCAAATTATTGCGGCAAAAGATTTTGCCTTGGCGGAGGCCGCCTTACCTATATTTGGTGAGATAGGGTTTACGATAGTGGCGATAACGGCGTTAATTGCTACGGCATCATCAATCAATGCTAATTTATATGCGGTGACTAATGTGACCTACCAATTAGCGAAAGATGGTGAACTTCCGGCTGAGTTTGGTAAGCCTATAGGGCATAGCCGAGAAGGGTTAGTGATTAGTGGTATTTTAATTATTATTTTGTCTCTGCTGTTTGATCTATCTGAAATCGCGGCTATAGGCTCAATCTCAATTTTATTTGTTCATACAGTGACTCATATAGGGCATCTAAAGATTCGAGCTGAAACCGGTGCGTCGCTGAGTTTAGTGGTTATTGCTACGCTGTTGAGTTTAATCGCGATGATTCTTGCGTTTGTCTATGTCAGCCAAAACTCAGGGCATATTGCGTATATTCTTGTTGGCTTTGTTTTAGTGGCGGGTCTAACAGAGGTTACATTGCAAAAAATAGCTAAAAGAGAAATAAAGCCAAGGATTGTCTAATAGGGTTTTAGGTGTGTTTTATTGTATTAAACCTTATTGATCTGATCACCTTTAGGTCAGCGGTTATTATTTAGATCAATGCCCAGTGGGGTAAACGATGAGAATAGTTTTTTGTTGTCAGATATAAAAAAGCCGAACCTTAAAGGGTTCGGCTTTTTTTAGCTGTAATGGTTTAACCCTCTTCTGGTTCGTACCCCAGATTAGGAGCTAACCAGCGTTCAGCTTCTTTCATCTCCATACCTTTACGTTTTGCATAGCTTTCCACTTGGTCTTCGCCGATTTTTGCTACACCGAAATACTGGGAGTCTGGGTGGCTGTAGTAAAAACCGCTGACCGCCGCTGTAGGCAACATAGCGTAAGAGTCAGTAATGGTCATACCTGTGTTTTTTTCAACCTCTAGTAGCTCCCATAGTAAGCCTTTTTCAGTGTGTTCTGGGCAGGCAGGGTAGCCAGGTGCAGGACGGATCCCTTTATATTTTTCAGCAATTAGGTCGTCATTGCTAAGATTTTCATCCGCAGCGTAGCCCCAAAGTTCTTTACGTACTTTATCATGCATCATCTCGGCTAATGCTTCAGCAAAACGATCTGCCAGTGCTTTAACCATAATGGAGTTGTAATCATCATGGTCCGCTTCGTATATAGCCACCAGTTCATCACAGCCATGGCCAGCGGTAACTGCAAAGGCACCTAAATAGTCGGCTTTGCCGCTTTCTTTTGGCGCGACAAAGTCGGATAGGCACATATGGGGTTTACCGGCGATTTTTTCTGTTTGTTGACGCAGGTTATGAACAGTCATAAGTACTTCAGAACGGCTGTCATCAGTATAGAGTTCAATATCATCATCACCAATTGTATTTGCCGGAAACAAGCCAACAACAGCTTTGGCCGTTAGCAGTTTCTCATCGATGAGTTTCTTCAGCATAACTTTGGCATCGGCAAAAAGCTTTGTAGCTTCTTCGCCAATGATTTCGTCATTTAGAATGCGAGGATAGCGGCCCGCTAGTTCCCACGAGTGGAAGAAGGGTGTCCAATCGAGATAAGGTTCGATCTCCGTTAAAGATATATCATCAAAAACAGTAATGCCTGGTTTGATTGGTACCGGTGGGGTGTAACTCTCCCAATCAATCTGAAACTTGTTGGCGCGTGCTGCGTTAAGAGGTACGCGGCGTTTGTCTGTCATACGGGCGGCATGACGTTGGCGTACTGCTTCATAGTCCTCTTGAATCTCTTTTACGTAGGCGGCTTTCTTCTCGTTTAATAGATTAGAGACAACATTCACTGCGCGTGAAGCATTGGTGACATGCACCACTTGGTCACGTTTATACCCGCGATCAATTTTTACCGCTGTATGGGCTTTAGAGGTTGTAGCACCGCCAATAAGAAGGGGAATGTTGAACTCTTGGCGTTCCATCTCTTTGGCAACATGCACCATCTCATCAAGGGAGGGGGTGATCAGTCCAGAAAGACCGATAATGTCGGCATTTTCTTCACGTGCTGTACGCAGAATTGTTTCTGAGGAAACCATTACGCCTAAGTCGATAATCTCATAGTTATTACACTGTAGAACCACGCCAACAATGTTTTTGCCTATATCGTGCACATCACCTTTAACCGTTGCGAGTACAACCTTGCCATTTGTTTTACTGGAGCCGGTTTTTTCCTCTTCGATAAACGGCATCAGATAGGCAACGGCTTTCTTCATTACGCGCGCTGATTTGACAACTTGCGGAAGAAACATTTTACCTGCACCGAATAGGTCACCCACGATGCTCATGCCATCCATGAGGGGACCTTCAATAACATGTAAGGGACGGTCATGATTTAGGCGGGCTTCTTCTGTATCTTCTTCGATAAATTCAGTGATGCCTTTCACTAACGCATGGGCTAAACGTTCATTGACGGGTAGGTTGCGCCACTCTTGGGTTTTTTCTTCAACCTCTACGCCATCGCCACGATATTTCTCTGCGATATCGAGCAAACGCTCGGTGGAATCATCGCGTTTGTTTTGAATAACATCTTCAACCGCAAGGCGAAGTTCTTCAGGTAGATCATCGTAGATTGCCAACTGGCCGGCGTTAACGATCCCCATATCCATCCCTTGTTGAATGGCGTGATAGAGAAATACACAGTGGATCGCTTCACGTACAGGGTTATTGCCACGGAAAGAGAAAGAGACATTGGAAACGCCGCCCGATACTTTTGCATGGGGCAGGTTCTTTTTAATCCAGCCGGTCGCTTGAATAAAATCGACAGCGTAGTTGTTATGTTCATCTATACCGGTCGCAACCGCAAAAATATTTGGGTCGAAGATTATATCTTCTGGCGGGAAGCCGACTTCATCGATTAATACGCGGTATGAGCGTTCACAGATATTTATTTTACGTTCAAAAGTATCGGCTTGACCATCTTCGTCGAACGCCATGACTACAACGGCAGCACCGTAGCGACGTAGCTTTCGTGCTTGGTGGACGAAGTTATCATGGCCCTCTTTTAAGCTAATGGAGTTTACAATTCCTTTACCTTGTATGCATTTTAGGCCCGCTTCGATTACCTCCCATTTTGAGGAGTCGATCATAATCGGCACGCAAGATATATCTGGTTCAGAAGCTATCAGTTTAAGGAAACGATCCATGGCAGCAAGGGAATCAAGCATCCCTTCATCCATGTTGATATCGATAATTTGAGCACCGTTTTCAACTTGTTGGCGAGCAACATCTAAAGCTGTTTCATAGTCTTGCTCTTTAATTAGTCGTTTAAACATCGCTGAACCGGTTACATTGGTACGTTCACCAACGTTTACAAACAAGGTGTCAGCGCCAATGTTCATAGGCTCAAGACCAGATAGACGACACTCTATAGGTAGTTCAGGAATTACTCTTGGCGCCTCAACTTCGACCGCTTCTCTAATGGCTTTAATGTGTGCTGGCGTAGTGCCGCAACAGCCACCAATAATATTTAGAAAGCCTGAGCGAGCCCATTCGCCAATCTCTTCAGCCATCTGTTCCGGTGTTTCATCATAAGCACCGAAAGCATTAGGTAGGCCTGCATTAGGGTGAGCAGAGACAAAGGTGTCAGATATGCGGGAAAGTTCTTCCACGTATTGGCGAAGCTCTTTCGGTCCCAATGCGCAATTGAGGCCTATAGAAATGGGTTTTGCATGGCGAACAGAGTTCCAGAACGCTTCGGTTGTTTGACCCGATAGTGTGCGTCCTGATGCATCGGTAATGGTACCCGAAATCATTACGGGGAGGCGTATATCATGTTCTTCGAAATAGGTTTCTACTGCATAGATACAAGCTTTAGCATTGAGGGTATCAAAGATAGTCTCAATCAGAATAATATCTGATCCGCCTTCGATGAGGCCTGCTAGGGATTCGGTATAAGCATCAACTAGCTCATCAAAGCTGACATTACGGAAAGCCGGATCATTTACATCTGGGGAAATTGAACAAGTACGGTTAGTTGGGCCGAGTACACCGGCTACATAGCGAGGACGATTAGGTGTTTCTTTAAGTATTTCGTCACAGGCTAGACGTGCTAAACGAGCAGCTTCAACGTTTATTTCACGGCTGATCGATTCCATCTCATAATCAGCCATTGCGATCTGAGTGGCATTGAATGTATTCGTCTCAATGATATCAGCCCCCGCAAGTAGGTACTCACGGTGAATCGCTTTAATAATATCTGGCTGGGTCAGCACTAAAAGATCGTTATTCCCTTTGACATCTACCTGCCAGTCAGCAAAGCGCTCGCCACGATAATCCTTCTCTTCCAATTTATAATCTTGGATCATCGTGCCCATACCACCATCTAAAATCATGATGCGGTTTTTTAGGCTTGTGGAAAGTGTTTCATAAAGCGTTTTATCTGTCACAGCAACGTACCTGAATCAGCGACTAAAAAATTATAAGACGCGATTATAAATCAATTAGTTAAGAAAGGGGGTGAGGAAAGTTAATGTCTTTATGAGTAGCGTTCAATTTGCCCCTGTTTTTCGGTGTACTGTTAGCAATTAGTCACTGTTGATCTAAAGAATAGGGACTTACCCCTTAAAATTTTTGTAGATGGTGGTAGAATGCGCGCACTTTGCGGTTTATAAGCATAATTTAATGCTCTGGTTAGTTAATTTTTTGAGTGTTTTCCAGTATTATGTGCGCCGCAACATAAATGGCTGTAAGGTCATTGCTAAAAATACACCCGTAGTTGAGATATAATGATCTGCTTACGTGGCGTTTACGTGTTACTTAATCACTTAGTGAATAAGTAGCGAAAGGGGGAAACCGAGGTCACTCGGTAAAGATGAGCAAACGCAGGATTTAGTCTATGCTGCAGACATTCTTAAAGTGCAAGCTACACCGTGTAACGGTCACTCACGCTGAGCTTCACTATGAAGGTTCATGTGCGATCGATGGTGTATTGCTTGATCAGTCAGGCATTCGTGAATATGAATTAATTCATATTTACAATGTGAATAATGGCGAACGCTTCACTACGTATGCAATTCGTGCTGAAGATAATAGCGGAATTATTTCCGTTAATGGCGCAGCTGCGCACAGAGCGAGTAAAGGTGATTTGCTAATCATCGCTTCATACGTTCAATTGGACGAAAAAGAAGCTGATGCTCATCAACCAACGCTTTGTTACTTTGAAAATGCCAAAGCGGATGGCGGTGTTGGTGCATCTGATGAAGAACTTCATCAGCGTAATGTACTGACAGGAGTTAAACAGGCAATACCTGTTCAACCTAAAGATATTTGATTTCTAAAGCCACCCTCTAGGGTGGCTTTTTTTTGCAGCCTCTGTTGGTAACAACAGGGGCGCTTTTGTTTATGTGTTCAGAAATTTATTTTGACTATTTTGCTGACATAGCATTCTTGCAAGGCTGCTCGATAGCAGGTAAATTGGCGCGCATAGATAATTGTTTATTAAATCATTTTGTTGCCTACATCAATTAATTTAAGGAGTCGCGTGTGGAACTCGCTTGTCTTGACCTTGAAGGGGTCCTAATCCCTGAAATCTGGATCGCTTTTGCTGAAGAAACAGGTATTGAAGAGTTAAAAGCAACCACCCGTGACATCCCTGATTACGATGAATTGATGCAGCAGCGCCTTAGAATTCTCGATGAGAATGGCCTAACATTGCCGCAGATTCAGGATACTATTAGTCGCTTATCTCCTCTAGAAGGCGCGGCGGAGTTTGTTGATTGGCTACGTGAGCGTTTCCAGTTGATTATCTTGTCTGACACTTTTTATGAGTTTGCTCAGCCATTGATGCGCCAACTGGGTTTCCCAACATTATTGTGTCATAAGCTAGAAGTGAATGAAGAGGGACGTATTACTGATTATACGTTGCGTCAGAAAGATCCAAAGCGTCAATCAGTACGTGCTTTGCAATTACTTAATTATCGAGTAATCGCCGCAGGTGATTCATATAATGATACAACCATGCTTACGCAAGCTGAGTCCGGTATTTTATTTCATGCGCCCGATAACGTAATTGCTGAGTTCCCTCAGTTTCCGGCCGTACACACTTACGAAGATCTGAAAAAAGAGTTTCTAAAAGCGAGTAATCGTAATCTAACTCTTTAATTTATTGTTATTTTTTACTAAACCCTAGCTTAAGGTTGTCTTATATCAATCTTAGCTGGGGTTTTTGCTTTATACTAAGCTGCAGTTTTTGACTGCATGCTTCTCAGTTTGCTATCACTATCTTTATAAATATCAATTGATTAGGTTTTTTACTTCATGCTTAACGCATTGATTTTGACCGCTTGTGCTGATTTGACCGACCAATTGTCCGGATGTTTTTGTAGCGGATATGATCTGAGCTATGGCCGGTGTAGCAGTGAGCCACTTCCCGTTAGTTGTAATTTGGCTATTATTGGTAGTGATCAGTTTGATAGCTCCGGTACGGAGGGTGTAGAGAAAACGCTTGTAGAAAAAACGATCGCTGAATGTGAGCGTTTAGGTATCCCAGTGTTCTTAGCTTGGACTGATTTAAAAGATGACTTTCGGGCATTAGCTTTAAAATTAGGTTGTACTGATTACCTAGCGCCACCCTTTATTGAGTCTGTTGTTAATTCCAAATGCAAAACCTATTCAGGCCTTGCAAATCTGAGACGAAACTTATTAGTTGAACCTAGAAGTACAGTTGAGGGCGCGTTAAACCTTACTGATAATCAAGTTAATTTAAATGATCTTAATACAGTGCAAGACGCGGCTATCTTATGTTTAGCGACTATTGCACGGGTTAGAGATCATTCAACGGGTAATCATATTCTCCGTACTCAACACTATGTTAAGGCATTGGCAGAGCATCTACGCCGTAGTCCAGAGTATCGAGATGAACTCGATGATGAAACGATTGAGCTTTTTTATAAAACATCGGCGTTACACGATATAGGTAAAGTGGGTATACCTGATCGAATCCTAAAAAATCCAGGAGAGCTATCGACCGAAGAGTATGAGGTTATGAAAACCCATGCCCGGCTTGGGTATGAGGCTATGCACGCCGCTCAGCAATTGATTGAGCATCAATCCAGCAGTCGAACCATTCGGTTTTTAGCTATTGCTCAGCAAGTGACATTGAGCCACCATGAGCGTTGGGATGGTCAAGGTTATCCTGAAGGCTTAAAAGGTAAAGAGATCCCTTTGGTTGCTCGCTTGATGGCGGTCGCTGATGTCTATGATGCGATGATTTCCCGTCGACCTTATAAAAGTGCAATGGATCATAGTTATGTACGAGAGGCGATAGCTAAAGGCAGTGGTAGCCATTTTGACCCAACCGTTGTTAATGCCTTTTTAGATCTTGAAGGTATGTTTGAGCGTATTTCTCAGGCATTAGAAGATGCTTTCCCATCCTCTTCTGAGATGACTCTGCACTCACTTTCTGATCTTATGGACGGGGATAAGGAAGATAAAAGTTTCTAAATTAGAGCATCGTATCTTCTAAGCAGTGTAGTAAGTTATTGACCTTATCAAAGGTCTCTTCATATTCCATCTCTTTAACAGAGTCGGCAACAATGCCGCCGCCCGCCCAGCAGTAAATATGATTTTCTTCACACAGCAAGGTTCGAATCGTAATACTGGTATCCATCCTTCCGCATAAGCTGATATAGCCAATTGAACCGCAGTAAACTGCTCGGCGGTGAGGTTCTAGCTCTTCGATAACTTCCATCGCACGAATTTTTGGCGCACCCGTGATAGAACCACCTGGGAAGCAGTGGGCTAATAATGAGATCGGCGTGTGCTCTTCGCTTAATGTACCGGTGACTGTGCTTACTTTATGGTGAACGTTAGCATAGCTTTCAATTGTAAATAATTTAGGGACTTTTACACTGTTATGCGTGCAGACCTTACTGAGATCGTTGCGTAAAAGGTCGACAATCATTAAGTTTTCTGCCTGATCTTTAACTGAATCTCTCAGCGCTTGTTTTAAGCGTTGATCCTCTTCTGGGTTATTCGATCGAGGCCGTGTACCTTTAATCGGCTTTGTCGTGACCTGCTGCATTTTGGATTCAAGAAACTGCTCTGGCGAGAGTGATAAAATAGGTGAACTCTCTGAATCAATAAAGGCCGAGTAGGGCGTAGGCGCGACCTCTCTTAATGCTTTGTAGGCCAACCAAGGGTCGCCTGTAAATTGGCTGTCGAACCGTTGAGCGAAATTAACTTGGTAGCAATCTCCCGCATGGATCAGTTCATTTACTTTTTCTAGCTTTTGTTTGTATTCAGGGGCGGTGAGATTGGCCGTAAAAGGGCGCTTTAGCCTAAACTTATTTGTTTCGGGTGCTGATACTACGTCAGCTCTCTTTGTTGCTAATAAGGTGTTTAGTTGCTGAAGAACTTCTGCTTCTACACGGCTATCTGCCACGAGTTGCGTGGTCTGCTCTTTGTGATCAGTAACAATCGCCCATAAGTACATGCCAACACGCATATCTGGCAGAGAGGAGAATTGCTTGGCAATCGTGGGTATTTTCTCTAGAGAGCGCCCGAGATCATAAGAAAAATGACCGATAATCCCGCCTTGAAAGGGTAGGTTTTCAATCTCTTTTTGATCTGTTTTGTATTTGCTATAGAGCTGTTCTAGTTGTTCAAAGGCATTTTTATTATCGGCATTTAATTCTAGTGTCTCTACGGGTGCTGCCGCGATAATGTCATAACGTCCCCAAGGACATTTTGGCCGGCCGCTGTCGAGAAAGACGGCATGGCCAAGGTGGCGAATTGTTTCAAAGTAAGGTTGGCTGTCGGCCAAATAGGGAAGTGCGCTTTGAGTAATCAAGGGATCGGCTTAAATAGCAAGTTACAAAAGTAAGGGTAGATTGTAAGTAACCCGATTGTCAGTGTCTATTTAAAGTCGGATTAATTGATTGCGACCAAAGATTGTCGACAAAATGCTTAATCTAAAGGCGGATTAGTCTAAAATAGTTTCAATAAAGCTGTAGGCGTAAAGCGTACAATTTTCTAAGTTAAAGAAGAGACAGTCGTTAATGAAGCATCCTTTTACGGTAGAACAACGTGAATTTCATCTTCCAGATCAGCACATTGTTTATCGACTTTATCGTAATCCAAATATTGAGACTAAGCGCCGCTTAGTACTACTTCATGGCGCAGGCGTCGCTGGTGTTGATACGTGGGAATTTATCATTGCTTTCTTAACTCAATGGTCAGAAGTATTAGTGCCAGATCAGCGAGGAATGGGCGATACCCACTATCCTGATGGTAAAGAGCACCCCTACACCGCTCAAGCTTTAGTGGGTGATCTAAATGCATTGGTTGATCATTTAGGCTGGTGGACCTTTGATTTGGGTGGTTACTCGATGGGCGGTTTAGTGGCACTTCTATTTAAACAGCAACACACAGATCGAGTGGGTAAGCAGTATTTACTGGAATCAGCTGTATTGGATCGCCCTTGTTGGGAAACAACTATAGATTTAAGAGAACAGTTTTCGCAAGCCGCGCTACACCTGCGTGGTGCATCAGATATAAAGAAAGGGATTGTAAACTTTCTTGATGCTATCTCGCCGAATAGAAAAATCTCACCAGAAGTTGAGGCACTGACTGTTCAGCGCTTAGGGATGAGGCCTGAAGGCTTTGCAAATGCGCTTGATTGCGTCACAACGGCTATCCGTCATATTGATAGAGATGAGTTGGTGGCATCTCAAGGGGATGTAAGTAGTGTAATTGGAGGAAATAGTGTTGAGTTAATGCATCAGTACCAACGGGAGTTGGCTGAACGCTTACCTAATTGGCACTATTTTTTGATGACAGGTACAGACCATTCCTTGCCATTTCAAAAGCCACGCCAAATTGCACGAATAATGAATGATGAATTGCTGCGCTACATAGGAAAATAGAAATATCTAAGTAAGAGGGCAAAACCCTTAAACTTTTGTATTGTGTTGACAATAATTGGGCATTTTCGAGTTGACTGCGTTATTTAGCGAAGGTATCGTGGCTTTAGTTCGAGATTGTCGACAATTTATAATGTGAGTTGTTATGACAGAAAGTATAACTAGCAAGATGTTTCAATCTGAAACACGCACTTTGGCTGATAGCGTTTGCGAGCAAATTGTAACTGCAATCGTGATTGGAGAAATTCCACCAGGCCAAAAAATTAGCGAGCCTGAGCTAGCTAAGACTTACGGTATTAGTCGGGGCCCATTACGTGAAGCAATGCGTAAATTAGAAGCCTTGAGACTTGTTGAACGTAAGCCGCATATAGGTGCCCGTGTTGTTAATCTGTCGGCAAAAGAGCTAATCGAAATCTATCGAGTTAGAGAAGCCCTAGAAGGTATGGCTTGTCGTTTAGCGGCGGAAAATATGCCGCAAGATGAAATTGATAGTTTACGAGATCTGCTTGATGAACATGAACAGAGCATCGATCAGCTTGATGGGCGCTCTTATTTTCAAAAAGAGGGTGATTTGGATTTTCACTACCGAATTGTTAATGGCAGCAAGAATGCAAAGCTATTGGAATTTCTCGGCGGAGATCTTTACCACCTTGTACGAATGTATCGATATCAGTTCAGTGTCTCTAGTTCCAGACCAAAACGCGCACTAAAAGAGCACCGCCAGATCATAGACGCTATTGAGTCACGTGATCCCGAATTGGCAGAAATGCTTATGCGTCGTCATATTGGAGCAGCCCGCAAAAATGTGGAAGATAAACTGAATGCAGCGACCGAATCCAGAGGGGAATAACATGTCTAAACACCTATCTGCAGGTGCACGTTTTCGTAAAGCGCTAGCTGAAACTAGCCCATTACAGATTGTAGGTACAACAAATGCCTACCATGCAATGATGGCTGAACGCGTTGGCCACAAAGCTATTTACTTATCTGGTGGTGGTGTTGCAAATGCCTCCTACGGTCTACCTGATTTGGGTATGACGTCAATGAATGACGTACTAGAAGATGTACGCCGTATCAGCAGTGCTGTTGAAACACCATTATTGGTTGATATTGATACAGGTTGGGGTGGTGCTTTTAATATTGCCCGCACGATTAAAGAGATGACTAAAGCCGGCGCTGCTGCCGTGCATTTAGAAGATCAGATTGCGCAAAAACGTTGCGGACACCGTCCAAATAAAGAGATCGTATCTTTAGAAGAGATGGTCGATCGTGTTAAAGCAGCGGTTGATGCTAAAACAGATGACGACTTCTTTATCATTGCCCGTACAGATGCATTCCAAATGGAAGGCCTTAATGCTGCGGTTGAACGTGCACAAGCCTGTTTAGAAGCCGGTGCTGATGGTATCTTCGCTGAAGCTGTACATACTTTAGATGATTACAAAGCGTTCTCTAAAGGGATTAATGGCGCACACTTATTGGCGAATATTACCGAGTTTGGTGCTACACCTCTGTTCAATAAAGATGAGCTAGCGGAAACCGGCTCAACGATGGTGCTTTATCCTCTGTCTGCATTCCGCGCGGCCAATAAAGCTGCCTTAAATGTTTATGAAGCTTTACTGCGTGATGGCGATCAGAAAGCGGTTGTTGATACTATGCAAACTCGCATGGAACTATACGATTTCTTGAACTATCACGATTTTGAACAAAAATTAGATGGCTTGTTTGCTGAAGGTAAAAACAAATAAGTAGGCGAGTTAAGCCGATCATTATTTTAAATTAGTAACGAGCAGGCCGTTAGAGCCTGCCATATATAACAGGAGCACAATATGGTAGATAAAAAACTGAGCGGTGCGGGTCTGCGAGGACAATCCGCTGGTGAAACCGCCCTGTGTACTGTAGGACAAAGCGGCGCAGGCCTAACCTACCGTGGCTACGATATTAAAGAGCTAGCTGACAATGCACAGTTCGAAGAAGTTGCTTATCTGCTGCTTTACGGCAAGTTGCCTAATCAGGCCGAACTAGATGCCTACAAAGCAAAATTAAAGGGTATGCGGGCGTTGCCTGACGCACTAAAAGTAGTGTTAGAGCAGATTCCTGCAAGTGCACATCCTATGGATGTTATGCGTACCGGTTGTTCTATGTTGGGTAACTTGGAAACAGAGCAAGATTTTTCTGAGCAGCACGATCATATCGACCGTATGTTGGCGACGTTTCCAGGCATTATCAACTACTGGTACAACTTTAGCCACAAGGGCAAACGTATCAATGTAGAGACTGACGCAGACTCTATCGGCGAGCAGTTCCTATGGACGCTACATGATAAAAAGCCAGAGCCTTTGCATGTTGATGTAATGCACGCTTCATTGATTCTCTATGCAGAGCATGAATTCAACGCCTCTACATTTACTGCACGTGTATGTGCATCGACTTTATCTGATATTCACAGCTGTGTGACTGCGGCTATCGGTTCTCTACGTGGACCATTGCATGGTGGGGCTAATGAAGCCGCTATGGCGATGATCGAGAACTGGCGTTCAGCGGATGAAGCTGAAGAAGAAGTGATGGGCATGTTAGCGCGTAAAGATAAGATCATGGGCTTTGGCCACGCGATCTACCGTGAATCAGATCCACGTAATGCGATTATTAAAGAGTGGTCTAAAAAGCTCTCTGCGCAAGTAGGTGATGAGTACCTATATGATGTATCTGAGCGTGTTGAAGCGGTTATGTGGCGCGAGAAAAAGCTATTTTGTAATGCTGATTTCTTCCATGCATCTGCTTACCACTTTATGGGCATTCCTACTGAATTATTCACGCCAATCTTTGTTTGTTCGCGTGTAGCAGGTTGGACTGCTCATGCAATGGAACAGCGTGCTAACAACCGAATTATCCGCCCAAGTGCCGATTATACTGGCCCTGAAAGTGCGGAATGGGTTGCTATCGAAGATCGTGATTAATTGATCTGATTAGGCTGCTTTACGTTTATAAGCAGCCTAAATTTTTTAAATTTTTAGATAAGGAAAGCGAGCTTTATGTTGAATGCACGCTTTACCTCTCTGAACCATAGCTAATGGAGTTCAGACCTAATGAACACTGAATATCGTAAACCTTTACCGGGTACTGAGCTTGATTATTTCGATACGCGTGCAGCGATCGAAGCGATTCAGCCAGGTGCTTATGCAAAATTGCCTTACACTTCACGTGTATTGGCGGAACAGCTTGTGCGTCGTTGTGAACCAGAAACACTTACCGACTCACTGAAGCAGATCATTGGCTTTAAGCGCGATCTGGATTTCCCTTGGTATCCAGCACGTGTAGTCTGTCATGACATTCTAGGCCAAACCGCACTCGTCGATTTGGCTGGTTTGCGTGATGCTATTGCTGAGCAAGGGGGGGATCCTTCCAAAGTAAACCCTGTTGTTCCTACACAGTTAATCGTTGACCACTCTTTGGCTGTTGAAGCGGCTGGCTTTGATCCTGATGCTTTTGAAAAAAACCGTGCTATAGAAGATCGCCGTAACGAAGACCGTTTCCACTTTATCGAATGGACTAAAACTGCGTTTGAAAACGTTGATGTTATTCCAGCAGGTAACGGCATCATGCATCAGATTAACTTGGAGAAGATGTCTCCGGTTATTCAAGCGCGCGATGGCGTAGCTTTTCCTGATACTTGTGTCGGTACCGACTCGCACACCCCTCATGTTGATGCCCTAGGTGTTGTCGCAATTGGGGTAGGCGGCCTTGAAGCTGAAACCGTTATGCTTGGCTTGCCATCTATGATGCGCCTACCTGACATTATTGGTGTAAAACTGATTGGTAAGCGTCAGCCAGGTATTACAGCGACAGATATAGTACTGGCAATAACTGAATTCCTACGTAACGAGAAAGTTGTATCCTCTTACCTTGAGTTCTTCGGCGACGGCGCAAAAGAGTTAACTATCGGCGACCGTGCAACGATCTCCAACATGACACCTGAGTTTGGTGCATCAGCGGGTATGTTCTACATTGATGAACAAACCATTGATTACCTAAAACTTACTGGTCGTGAACCAGAGCAAGTTGAACTTGTAGAAAAGTACGCTAAATTAACTGGCCTATGGGCGGATGATCTAGAAAACGTTGAATACGAACGTGTACTTGAATTCGACCTATCCACTGTATGTCGTAATATGGCTGGTCCATCTAACCCACACCGTCGTTTGCCAACTTCCGACTTAGAGTCCCGTGGTATTGCGGTGCATTTAGATGAAGCGCTAGAAGAGGAAGCTGAAGGCTTAATGCCGGATGGTGCAGTGATTATTGCCGCCATCACCTCTTGTACTAACACCTCTAACCCACGTAACGTAGTTGCAGCAGGTCTGATAGCTAAAAAAGCCAATGAGCTTGGTTTAGTGCGTAAACCTTGGGTTAAATCTTCCTTTGCTCCAGGATCCAAAGTAGCCAAACTCTATCTAGAAGAAGCCGGTTTGCTTTCAGAGATGGAAAAACTCGGTTTTGGTATTGTGGCTTACGCATGTACAACTTGTAATGGTATGTCCGGTGCACTGGATCCAAAAATTCAGCAAGAGATCATTGATCGTGATCTTTATGCAACGGCAGTGCTGTCAGGTAACCGTAACTTTGATGGGCGTATCCATCCTTATGCGAAACAGGCTTTCTTAGCATCACCACCATTAGTTGTCGCTTACGCGATTGCGGGTACCGTGCGTTTCGATATTGAGAAAGATGCTTTAGGAAAAGATAAAGAGGGTAACCCAATTACCCTAAAAGATATCTGGCCAAGTGATGAAGAGATTGATGCATTGGTGGCTAAATGCGTTAAACCTGAACAGTTTAAGCAGGTTTATATCCCAATGTTCGATCTAGGCGCACGTGAGCAAGCAAAAAGCCCACTATATGATTGGCGTCCAATGTCTACCTATATTCGCCGTCCTCCTTACTGGGAAGGCGCTCTTGCTGGTGAGCGTACTATGAAAGGTATGCGTCCATTAGCGGTACTAGGTGATAACATCACAACCGATCACTTATCCCCATCTAATGCGATCCAAGCATCAAGTGCTGCAGGCGAATACTGCGCGAAAATGGGCTTGCCTGAAGAGGATTTCAACTCTTATGCAACTCACCGTGGCGATCACTTAACGGCACAACGCGCGACATTTGCAAACCCTAAACTGCTTAACGAAATGTGCCGAGATGAAAACGGCGAAGTTAAGCAAGGTTCTCTTGCTCGTATAGAGCCAGAAGGTAAAGAGAGCCGCATGTGGGAAGCAATTGAAACCTACATGGAACGTAAACAGCCGTTGATCATCGTTGCCGGTGCTGACTATGGTCAGGGGTCCTCCCGTGACTGGGCAGCGAAAGGTGTGCGTCTAGCGGGTGTTGAAGCGATCATGGCTGAAGGTTTTGAACGTATTCATCGTACTAACCTTGTGGGTATGGGTGTGCTTCCTCTACAGTTTAAAGAGGGCGAAACACGCCATACTTATAATATCGATGGTACTGAAACCTTTGATGTTGAAGGTGAACTATCACCCCGTGCAGAATTGACTGTGGTTATTCATCGCACCAATGGTGAAACGGTTAAGGTTCCTGTGACTTGCCGCTTAGATACAGCTGCAGAAGTGCATGTGTATAAAGCGGGCGGTGTACTACAACGCTTTGCTCAAGATTTCCTTGAAGAGAGCGCTTAAGTTCACGGCATAAATACCGGATAGGTGCAGTGTTAATAGGTTGGTAGGGTTTCTAACAACTAACCTATTTATCAAAACGCTGCGCCGATCACTATAGCAGTGATTAAAATACAAGATTATTTACTAACAATAACTGGCCAGAGTAGAGGCTCCAACAGAGAGTAGGAAAGTTATTGTTATTAAGTGATTCTTACTAAAATAGTTACTAAATATTTTTCATAATCGCGGGTGCGGTAACGCGCTTGCATAGTTTTTACAGGTTTACATAATATGGCAGCGCATGTTCCTCAGATTAAAATCCCTGCAACCTACATTCGTGGCGGCACAAGTAAAGGTGTTTTCTTCCGTCGACAAGATCTGCCTGAAGTAGCACAAGTACCTGGTAAAGCACGTGATAATATCTTATTGCGTGTAATTGGTAGCCCTGATCCTTATGGCAAACAGACCGATGGTATGGGTGGTGCGACTTCAAGTACCAGTAAAACGGTTATCTTAGATAAAAGTAGTCAGCCAGATCATGATGTTGATTACTTGTTCGGCCAAGTCTCTATAGATAAAGCCTTTGTTGATTGGAGTGGTAACTGCGGTAACTTAACCGCTGCCGTCGGTGCATTTGCCATTAGTGGTGGGTTAGTTGATGCCGACCGTATCCCTGAAAACGGCACCTGCGTTGTTCGTATTTGGCAGGCTAATATTAAAAAAACCATTATTGCTCATATACCAATTACTAACGGTGAAGTACAAGAAACCGGTGATTTTGAACTAGACGGTGTTACCTTCCCAGCAGCGGAAGTCGCCGTTGAATTTATGGACCCCGCCGATGGTGAAGGCTCCATGTTCCCAACAGGTAATCTGGTTGATGATCTTGAAGTGCCTGGCGTGGGAACGTTCAAAGCCACAATGATCAATGCAGGTATACCGACTATCTTCCTAAATGCCGAAGAGATTGGTTATACAGGAACAGAGCTGCAAGAAGCGATTAATGGCGATCCAGCAGCACTTGAGCGGTTTGAAACCATTCGTGCATATGGCGCTATGCGTATGGGGCTGATTAGCGATCTATCTGAAGCCGCTGCTCGTCAACATACCCCTAAAGTTGCTTTCTGCGCGCCAGCAAAAGCGTACGTTTCTTCAAGTGGCAAACAGCTCACTGAAAATGATATTGATCTTGTTGTTCGCGCACTGTCTATGGGTAAATTACATCACGCTATGATGGGCACTGCGGCTGTAGCCATTGGTACTGCCGCCGCGATCCCAGGTACCTTGGTTAACTTAGCAGCGGGTGGCGGTGAACGTACCGCCGTTACTTTTGGGCATCCATCAGGCTCCCTAAAAGTAGGCGCTGAAGCAAAATTAGTGGATGGGGAATGGACTGCGACAAAAGCAATCATGAGCCGCAGTGCACGCGTATTAATGGAAGGCTGGGTACGTATTCCTGGTGATTCCTTCTGATCTCTGGAGAATGCCACATAATACGTGGCATTGTTTGGATTTATAGATCTAACTGGATCTAAGAGTTGAAGAACGCCGCGTAGATTGGTTTCCCTATCAGGATCAATCTGCAGTTCTTCTTTGAGCCTTATGTGTAAACATAAGGCTTTTTTTTGTTTAGTATTATCGGCATTAGTGTAAAAATGCGATTGTTTAATTGTCATTAAGTTATACAGCCATTCCACCGGTGTATAGAGATAGGACGTGTATGGATACACAAGAGCATATTGAAACTAGTTTTCAAGAGAGAGAATGTTTTCTTATTATTGAAAACTTTGCCTTATGGGAGGGGAGGGTTAATACAACCTATCTACGGAATATTTTAGGTGTTAGTCGTCAAAAAGCATCGGACTTATTTGCCCTTTACCAGCACTTGCATCCAGAAAACCTACATTATGACGCTTCTCTTAGAGGGCATGTTCCCACGGATGAATTTTCACCTTATTACGCTTCTGGGCATATAGATGATTATAGCCAGCTTCTTTATCGCAGCGGGCATCCGGACTACCTGTCTATTTTTGATGCAGGTTTCTGTTATTTAGAAGCACCTTTGCGAAATATCTCACCTACCTTGGTTCAACCAATTATGCGGGCGATTCGCGACAAGCTACGTATAGATATTGGGTATACGTCTCTAAGTAGTCCTGAATATGAATCCCGTATTATCTCACCCCATTGTTTAGTCTTTGATGGTATCCGTTGGCACGTTCGTGCGCATTGTGGAAAAAGTAATGATTTTCGCGATTTCGTACTCTCCCGTTTTAATGGCGAAGCCGAATTTGAAGGCCCCGCATTATATACGGCTGAACAAGATGAACGCTGGAATACATGGATTGACCTAATCATCCAACCAGATCCAAGACTTGCGCCTGAAAAACGTAGATTGTTGGAACTAGATTACCAAATGGAAAATGGCCAACGGGTTATACCTGTACGTGCTGCATTGGTTATGTATCTGATTCAGCGCCTACGGCTTGATCGCTATGATCAAAATCCTGAAGCCCAACAAATCATTATTGAACCTGAATGTCTCAAGCGTATTTCACATTACCTGCCTTAAAAAACGACATGTGTTTTTAACCAGCATTGCTGAGTTTATTTAAACGCGTTTGAATAAGCCCAGTCAGGATGACAGCAGGATATTGGAATAAGGTTAAGGATACCAAGGAAAAGGAAAAGCCAAGGATGGCTTATTAATAAACTAGGACACACGAATATGGATCAGTTGACCGATCTAAAAGCTATTTTGCATTCTCACCGAGCGAACCTTTATTACTTGGAACATTGCCGAGTGATGCAAAAAGATGGGCGTGTTCTATATCTCACTGAAGCGAATAAACAAAATCTCTATTACAACATACCTATAGCAAACACGACCGTATTGCTTTTAGGAACAGGTACATCTATTACTCAAGCAGCTATGCGGATGTTAGCGCAAGCGGGTGTCTTAGTCGGATTTTGTGGTGGCGGAGGGACGCCGTTATTAATGGCAACAGAGGTTGAATGGTTAACACCACAAAGTGAATACCGTCCAACTCAATATCTACAAGGTTGGCTTAGCTTCTGGTTTGATGATGAAAAGCGTTTTCAGGCGGGTAAACATATTCAACAAGCAAGAGTTACCTACCTTGAGCGAGTTTGGGGCAAAGATCGTGATCTAAAAAATGAAGGAATCTCCCTTGACGCAGGGGAACTCAAAACATCATTAATACGTTATACAGATAGACTGACAACAGCAGAAAAACCGGCCGATCTATTGTTAGCAGAAGCTCAGCTAACAAAATCCCTCTATAAGTTCATAGTACAATCGGTTTCTTTTGGGGATTTTAAACGTGAGCGAGAAGGCACCGATAAAGCTAATGCTTTTCTTAATCATGGTAATTATCTAGCTTATGGCTTGGCAGCCACCACTTTATGGGTATTGGGTATTCCTCACGGCTTTGCCGTAATGCATGGCAAAACACGGCGGGGAGCTCTAGTTTTTGATATCGCTGATTTAATAAAAGATGCCATCATCTTACCTTGGGCTTTCATCTGTGCGAAAGAAGGCGCAACGGAGCAGGAGTTCCGCCAACAATGTCTACAAGCTTTTACTGACCATAAGTCCTTAGAATTTATGTTTGAACAAGTGAAACAACTCGCTTTGCGCGGTGAGCCAGAAGAGGAAATCGTGCAATGATGGTCACCTTCGTTTCCCAATGCGAAAAAAATGCACTGAAGCGAACCCGCAGAGTGCTAGATGCTTTTGCTAATCGTATTGGCGATAACACATGGCAAACAGTTATCACCCAAGAAGGCTTATTAGCGGTAAAAAAACTACTTCGCAAAACCGCGAGTAAAAGCACAGCGGTGAGCTGCCACTGGATGCGATCTCGTTCTCGCAGTGAGTTGTTATGGGTGGTGGGGAATAAAAAACAGTTTAATGCTGAAGGTTATGTGCCGGTTAATAGGACGGAGCAGGATCTGCTCAGTAGCGATATAGCAGATAACTGGCGTTATTTACCTTTAATTAAAACCTTTACTGGGTTGGCAGCTCTATTGCACGACTGGGGCAAGGCTACGAAGCTGTTTCAGGATAAGCTGAACCCGTTATCAAAAAATAAATTCAAAGGTGATCCGTTGCGTCATGAGTGGATTTCCAGCTTATTGCTGATGTCGTTGATCCGTTCTGGTGAGAACCCTGCACAGGATCAAAGTTGGCTGGCTCCTTTGGTTGAGGAAAAACTAGACGAAAGTCAGTTACAAAAAGCCTTGTCTATACAAAAGGATCTATCTCAACCTTTTGAAAATCTTCCAGATGCTGCAAGTCTAGTGCTTTGGCTTGTGTTGTCCCATCATAGATTGCCGAAAGCTCAAGATCGGGATAAGGCTAGCTGTGCTGACCGAACTAACCAGACTCCCCAGCAATTGCTCGCTCGAATCAGTTGTCACTGGGGCTATGAGAACCACTTTGATGACGATGAGTTTCAACAGCGTCTGCCCGATTGTTTTGTCTTTCCGCAGGGCTTGCTGAGTGAGTCGTCTAAGTGGTGTACAGAACTCAGCCATCGAGCCCGTCAACTCAGTGAGCAGTTGCCTCTATTTTCCATGGCGGTTAACGATGGTAGCTGGCGAACGATTGCTCACCATGCCCGCTTATGCCTTATGCTAGGCGATCACTACTACTCTTCAAAAGATAACGATAAAGCGTGGAACTCCCCTGTTGATCTTTATGCTAATACGGGCTTGGGCCAGGATAATGAGCGTCAGCTAAAGCAGAAATTGGATGAGCACCTCGTCAAGGTAGCAGAGGCGGGTGTCGATGCTTGTCGCTTGTTGCCGGATTTTGAGACTGAATTGCCACTTGCTCAGGATATAGCTGAGCTTACTCCTAACAAATACCTGTCTCAGGAACTAAAAAAACAGTTTGGCTGGCAGGATAAAGCCGTGAATACTTTCACAAACTATCGCAAAGAGACTGAGGACAAAGTCAGCGGTTATTTTATTGTTAATATGGCCAGCACTGGACGTGGTAAAACGCTGGCCAACGCTAAAATAATACAGGCACTCTCAGAAGACCAACAAAGCCTACGCTTTATTCTGGCGTTAGGTCTTAGAACTCTAACTTTGCAGACTGGTGACGAGTATCGAGACCGAATCGGTCTAAAAGAGGATGAGTTGGCGGTATTGATTGGATCAAAAGCGATTCTGGAACTGCATCAGGGAGATAAGATTCCCCACGAGAAGGAAGAGCTCGACTCTGATGAAGAAGGGTTGGGGTCAGAGTCTGCAGAGTCTCTTTTAGATACAGGTGAGCAGATTGACTGGAACGAAAATGACGAATGCTGGCAGAACCTGTTACCGGAAGAAGGCCTGACGACCGTATTAGAGAATAAAAAAGACCGAGCACTGCTTTATGCACCAGTATTGGCCTGCACCATCGACCATATTATGGGGGCGACAGAAACCATACGAGGCGGTCGTTATATTTTACCTTGTCTGCGATTGATGTCATCGGACCTAGTGATTGATGAAATTGATGACTTTGTCGGTGAAGACCTAGTGGCTATTGGTCGTTTGATCCACTTGGCTGGCATGTTGGGGCGCAAAGTGATGATATCCTCGGCCACTATTCCGCCGGATTTGGCGCTGGCTTATTTTACCGCCTATCAAAAAGGCTGGTCGCTATTTGCCGCTAGCCGTAATCAGAACGATCAAGTTGCTGTGGGTTGGACCGACGAGTTTAAAACCAGTCTGGTAACGATCCATCAGGATGAAAACGCAGTTCAGTATTATCAGACGGCCCATGAAAACTTTGTTGCTAAACGTATCATCAAATTGAAGCAGGAGCCGGTTAAACGGCGCGCTGAGATTTTGCCTCTGCCGGAAAAAGGTGAAACAGACTCCATTGAATATCTGTTTTTCAGTACCGTGCAGCAAGGCATTCTGAGCAAACACCAACAACACTTTACTCAGGATGATAAAACTGGCATCCAAGTCTCTTTTGGCGTAGTACGCTGTGCCAATATTAAACCCTGTGTTGAATTGACGGAGTTCCTTTTAGCTGCAGACTGGCCAGATGATACTGAAGTACGGGTCATGGCCTATCACAGTCAGCAGGTGTTGCTACTGCGCCATGCCCAAGAGCAACATTTAGATAAGGTATTAAAACGCAAGCATTCGGTTAATGACCTGAAAGAAGGCGCTTTTTATCAGCCGGGGATACGGCAGCATCTGGATACTTGCGGCACCAAAAATCTGATTTTTATTCTGGTAGCGACGCCTGTTGAAGAAGTGGGCCGTGACCATGATTTCGACTGGGCGGTAGTCGAACCATCCTCTTATCGCTCCATTATTCAGCTGGCAGGGAGGGTACGCCGCCACCGGGATGCAGCGGATAATGACTGGCCGAATATGGCGCTGTTGCAGTACAACTTGAAGGGGTATGGAGGCAATAAAAAGGATGTTTTTAGTCGCCCAGGTTATGAACAAGGCACATGGCAGTTAGAACCCTCAAAAAGTCTGACGGATGTACTGGATGTGAAAGCGATAATAAAAAGTGTTGATGCAATACCACGCATTGAAAAAGATTCAGCTCCACCTTCTAAGAAGCTTGCGGCTCTAGAGCACTTTTCCATCAGTCGAACATTGGGCTGCCACTACCTGACTGGAGAAGCTAAAAGTGGTGTATCCAGAAGCCCGAAAACACTATGGGGCTACACCGATGATTATTGGTGGATGACCGCATTGCCACAGCAGTTTAACCGTTTTCGCCACAGCGCTCCTAGTTTAAGTCTGTATCGGGTATTGGATGAAAAATTAGGGCCTATCTTTAAAATTTATGACCGCCGAAACAGGCGCTGGGTACCTGTTGAGGGCGAGTTAGGTATTCAGAGTCAGCCGCTACCAGATCATCTGCAGCAACGGCTTTGGTTGGATCGGGACTATGAGGCTCTGGTGGTCGAGCAGTGCTGTATAAGAGATGAAGACCCCGAGCGTACATCGCAACGGCTGGGTGAATTGAATTTGAGTTTTTATCAGGATGGCAACCGCTATCGTTATAACGATCAACTGGGGTTGGTCAAAGCTGATTAAAGGATAAAAAAGGTTGGGAGAACATTATGATAGATCCTGCAATAGAAACCTTCTTTACTGAGCGTAAAGAGGGCTGGTTAAAGAAGAATATAAAAGCCAGCATGACCGAGGAAGAGGTTAGGGATAAAACCTTAGAGTGTGAAGAAGTTTTCGCGTTGATAAATTGGTTGCCAAATGCTGCTAAGCGAGCAGGGCAGATATCTTTATCAACACACCCCGTGACGTTTAGTCATCCGAGTGCGCGTAAAAATAAAAATGGTTACGCTAGCTCTGTTATTGCTGAAGCCGATTTCAAGCCAGATGGTTTTTTGCGTACTGGCAATGTGCAGGCAGAGCATGATGCCTTGGGGAATGCCGCAGCGCTGGATGTTTATAAATTTCTGACTTTGGTTATGGCGGATGGCGATACTTTACTGCATCACCTACAGCAAGGTAGTGAACTGGCAATAGAGTTGTTAGCAATAGCAGGGGATGTAGAATCGTTGAAGCAAGGCTTTCTGGCGATGGTTGTTGCTAATGATGAAGCAGTCACCAGTTCCAAAATAAAACAGGTCTATTTTCCTGTTGAGGAAGAGACAGAAGGCTATCACCTGCTTTCCGTGCTAAGTCATTCCGGTCATTTGTTTGAAATGCGTAAACGTTTAGATCATTTACGCTTTTCGGATTTCACTAAAGAAAAGCGGGAGTTGAGAAAAAATAATAAATACACTGAAACCGGTTATCAGGAGATCTATAACCTAACCACCATCGGTTATGGTGGCACTAAACCGCAAAATATTAGCGTGCTGAATAATCAAAATGCAGGTAAGGCACATCTGTTGTTATCTATGCCACCGGAGCTTTCTCCCCGAAATACCCGTTTACCGACCCGTAATTTTTTTGGTGATGTTCTTTATCCCAAACAACTGCAAGAAACCTTCCAGGCTTTTCACCGGCTGATCAGCGCTGATCACAATAACATTAATATTCGCAAAGGCTTGGACTACCGAATTGAGGAGTATCTGGATCATATGATTTTAAAAATGTGGCAGGTACGCAAGGGCTTTACCGAGCAAACTCATAGTCGACCAGAAGCTCTGCCTACATATCAGAAACTTTGGCTGTTACCAGAGTATGAGCAGGATCGTTTAGCTAATCAGGCTTGGGCGAATGAGCTAATTCGAGAGGCTGCCCGTCACTTTAATGCTAGCTATAAAAAAGTA
Organism: Neptuniibacter sp. 2_MG-2023; assembly: GCF_030547495.1. Lineage (NCBI taxonomy): Bacteria > Pseudomonadati > Pseudomonadota > Gammaproteobacteria > Oceanospirillales > Oceanospirillaceae > Neptuniibacter > Neptuniibacter sp. 2_MG-2023. The sequence continues at coordinate 265,260 of NZ_JAUOQC010000002.1, forward strand.
TTGGGTCGGTCGGCCATGGAGCTGGGAGACGATCTTTATCAACGTGTCACTCTGATTATTGAACAGAGTAAGGAGGCGCTGTTATGAATATCCGCCGCTTATTAGTGTTGCCGCATTTGAAGGTGCATAACGCCAACGCCCTCTCTAGCCCCTTCACTATAGGTTTTCCCGCGATGACCGCTTGGCTGGGATTTGTCCATGCTCTGCAGCGTCGTTTAAACACCAATGGTTATCCTGAGTTGATATTTACCGGTACCGGTGTCATCAGCCACCAGTGTGACCTGCAAACCTATCAAGGGCCGGGGGATTTCGTTCACTCCATCATAGGTACCGGTAATCCTTTAGACAAAGATGGCAATCGTTCCGCTTTTATCGAAGAAGCCCGCTGCCATCTGGATGTGTCCCTGCTGATTGAGTATAAGGCTGATGAAGCAACAGAAGATGCGGTTCTGCTGCCAGATTTCTTAAATAACGTCAGCCAGCAGCTGATGAGAATGAAAGTAGCGGGGGGTGATCTACAGAGCTTAAAAACGCCTATTCTTTCTGTGATAGAGGGAAGTGATGAGCAATCTCAGGCTAAGCTGATGCGCTCTTTGATGCCGGGTTTTGCTTTGATTGAACGGCGTGAATTGATGCAAAAAGCGATGGAGCAGGGCAGTGATGCGCTGGATGCGCTGTTGGAATATTTGACTGTGCATCACACCTGTACGCAGGATGATGATGGTAGCGTGAACTGGAAAAGTCAGCGCAAGTCCGATGCTGAGGGCAACAAGCTTGGCTGGATTGTGCCTATAGCCACTGGTTTTCATGGTATTAGTGAACCGGGATATGCGAAAAATCAGCGTGATCCAGAAACCCCGCATCGTTTTGCGGAAAGCGTTGTTACCTTAGGTGAGTTCAGGATGACACACCGGATTAAACAGCTGGATGATGTTATATGGCACTACTATAGTAACCCAGAAAAAAATCTCTATTTGTGCCAGCAGGCGCAAATCCAAACTAAAGAAATCGATAACGATGGCTTTCATTAAGTCGGATTAAGGAATAATCGGAGAACAACATGGCTAAAACAAAAGATACAGCATCGGTATTGGCGTTTGAGAAAAAACTAGTACCATCGGATGGCTATTTTTATGGCACCACTTGGGTTAACAAAGCAGAATCGACCCCGCTGGCACTACAGGAAAAATCGGTACGAGGTACCATCTCTAACCGTTTGAAGGCAGCGATAAAAAATGATCCAGCCAAACTGGATGCAGAAGTTGAGAAACCGAATCTGCAAACGGTAGACGCCTGTGCGTTAGGCACGGAACAAGACACCCTAAAACACTACTTCACCTTGAAAATTTTGGGTGGTGTTGAAACCCCATCTGCTTGTAACAATGCAGCCTTTAAGACCAGTTATCAACAGGCCGCAAAAAATTATATCGAAAAAGAGGGCTTTAAAGAGTTGGCGCGTCGTTATGCGGTCAATATCGCCAATGCCCGTTTTTTGTGGCGCAATCGTGTTGGTGTTGAGCAGATTGAGGTACAGGTTAACGTCCTAAATAAAGGACAGGAAGCTAGTTGGACCTTTGACGCTACTCAGTACAGTACTCGACATTTTGACTATGAAGATGCGCAGATTAGTAAGTTGAGTGAAAAAATTGCTCATGCTTTGTCAACTGCAGATGGTTGTCTGATGCTGGAAATTACAACCTACGCTCAAATGGGTAAGGCTCAGGAAGTTTATCCATCAGAAGAGCTGGTGCTGGACAAAGGTAAAAGCAAAAAGAGCAAGGTTTTATATCAGGTGAAGGGTTATGCGGCGATGCATTCGCAGAAAATTGGTAATGCGTTGCGCTCTATCGACACTTGGTACCCTGCTTTTGAAGATGAACAAGCTACAGCAGGGCCGATTGCGATTGAGCCTTATGGCGCGGTTACTAACTTGGGGGCTGCGTTTCGCACACCAAAAAAGAAGCAGGATTTTTATACCCATTTTGATAAATGGGCACGTGGCGAAGCGCTGTCACGGGTAGAGGATGAGCACTATGTTATGGCAATTTTAGTGCGCGGCGGAGTCTTCGGCGAGAGCGATAAGTAGGAGTCCGTTATGAACTACTACCAAGACATCACATTGTTACCGGATGCGGATATTGCACTAGGTTTTCTCTGGCAGAAAATCTATCAGCAAGTGCATATCGCCTTAGTGGAGCAGAAGGTGGATGCACAGCATAGTGCTATAGCGGTCAGCTTCCCGGCTTATGGCGGTAAAGGCTTTCCTTTGGGTAATAAGCTGAGGGTGCTGGCTAAAGAAAAAGAGCAATTGGAAACATTAAATCTCGCTGGATTTCTGAGTCGATTCGAGGATTACACGCATCTTAAATCAATACAGCCAGTGCCGGAGGGCGCACCTCTTGTTACCTTCGTCCGCAAGAAAGTAAAAGGGCTGGCTCGTATCGAAAAAGATATGCAGGCTAAAGCGGAGCTTTGGGCAAAACAATCAGGACAAAGCATTGCGGACTGTCTAAAACAGCTTGAAAAAACCAAACCAAAGGCAGAATCAAAAGCGCCTTTTATTTGGATGGAAAGCCAAGAAACCAAAGCGGGGAATTCCAAGGGCGCCGCCAGATTCCCACTGTTCATTGAACGAATAAAGGTCAGTGACGCGCAAGAAGGGCTTTTTAACTGCTATGGCCTGAGCGCCTTAAGTGGAGATCAAGCTTCTACTGTTCCTGATTTTTAACCAAAAAAATTGCTCTTTAAAAATAAGTAATAGAAACAGATAGTTACAGCAAGACTGAAAATAAAGGTATTTATTGATATTTTTATTTAAGTCTTTGTTGTAACTGTTTTTTATTGTACATTTTCATAGTTCACTGCCGCACAGGCAGCTTAGAAAAAACAGTTGATGAGCTAGTGCAGGATTTTAATGTTCACTGCCGCACAGGCAGCTTAGAAAATGATCGAGCGCAGCCAAAACACCATTTTCATGTTCACTGCCGCACAGGCAGCTTAGAAATCTTCTTATAAGCCTTCTTCGGCTCCTAATTTGTTCACTGCCGCACAGGCAGCTTAGAAATTCTCTACTTCATTTATAGATATTTTATTTTTGTTCACTGCCGCACAGGCAGCTTAGAAAAGAGCGTCATTATTCGCAGCTTTTAGCGCTTCGTTCACTGCCGCACAGGCAGCTTAGAAAGAGTTAAGCCGTCACTTCAGGTGACGATGGATGTTCACTGCCGCACAGGCAGCTTAGAAAGACCCATTAACACATTCAAGTAGGTTTACTGAGTTCACTGCCGCACAGGCAGCTTAGAAAGAGTAGATCCGCTGTACCAAATGTATCCATTTGTTCACTGCCGCACAGGCAGCTTAGAAAAGAGCTGGCGCAAGGTCAAAGCGGGGATGGAGGTTCACTGCCGCACAGGCAGCTTAGAAAGGCAGTAAGTAGTTGGCCACCTATGCCAATAGGTTCACTGCCGCACAGGCAGCTTAGAAAAATCGGTGCCAATACCTGGACGACGACTCATAGTTCACTGCCGCACAGGCAGCTTAGAAAGTCCGGTGGTTTTGATAATGGTTCCCTGGCTGGTTCACTGCCGCACAGGCAGCTTAGAAATACCTTAGTTCCGCTTATTTTTACATACATTCGTTCACTGCCGCACAGGCAGCTTAGAAAGCCTTGGAGTTCTGTCAATAACTGTACGGAGCGTTCACTGCCGCACAGGCAGCTTAGAAAGTAACAATAACAACAACAAAATCGTTAATGTTGTTCACTGCCGCACAGGCAGCTTAGAAACTACCCCGTCTGATTACAATACGGTAGCACTAGTTCACTGCCGCACAGGCAGCTTAGAAAGTACAGGCCCATAAGGATACGAACTGTTTGATGTTCACTGCCGCACAGGCAGCTTAGAAAGTCAGTAGCATTTAGCCATTCGTCATCGCCAAGTTCACTGCCGCACAGGCAGCTTAGAAATATATCTAACTGCCAGCGGCAACTTGGTGGTTGTTCACTGCCGCACAGGCAGCTTAGAAATACAAAACTACTAACCGTACCTAACACATTACGTTCACTGCCGCACAGGCAGCTTAGAAACATGCATACAACGGATAGCCCATTGTCTAGAAGTTCACTGCCGCACAGGCAGCTTAGAAAAAGCAAGCCGATACCAGCCGTAAGCAACTGACGTTCACTGCCGCACAGGCAGCTTAGAAATTCTGGCTAATTGGGGCGCGTTATCAACAGTAGTTCACTGCCGCACAGGCAGCTTAGAAATGATCAACCCATTGATAGTGATCTTCTGCAAGGTTCACTGCCGCACAGGCAGCTTAGAAATGATAGAAAAAGCGCTCAATCATTACGGTGGTGTTCACTGCCGCACAGGCAGCTTAGAAAGCCTGCGTATCTTTGGTGGCCCTACATCCATACGTTCACTGCCGCACAGGCAGCTTAGAAATAAAGAATATACCGTAGCAGTAACAGATTACGGTTCACTGCCGCACAGGCAGCTTAGAAATACATGTACAGGATAACCGCCGATATTAAACAGTTCACTGCCGCACAGGCAGCTTAGAAAGTATAGCAAAATTCCTAAAAATGGATTCACTAGTTCACTGCCGCACAGGCAGCTTAGAAAAAACAGTCCGCCCACAAAACTACTAACCGTACGTTCACTGCCGCACAGGCAGCTTAGAAATCATGGAGCCGGATGGGGAGATTCAAGAATTCGTTCACTGCCGCACAGGCAGCTTAGAAAAGGTACCGGATCAATTACCAAGGAGTTTTAATGTTCACTGCCGCACAGGCAGCTTAGAAATAACTTATTTCAGGTAATAAAAAACCCCGTTACGTTCACTGCCGCACAGGCAGCTTAGAAATGAATATATAAAACACTCTTTATTGATTTTAGGTTCACTGCCGCACAGGCAGCTTAGAAATCTTTACTTTCTAGCGATTTTACAAACTTATAGTTCACTGCCGCACAGGCAGCTTAGAAACTGTGTCTCGATCACTTCGCGGCCTCTGGCTCTGTTCACTGCCGCACAGGCAGCTTAGAAAATATCAAGAACCTACCAACGAACGAGAAACCAGTTCACTGCCGCACAGGCAGCTTAGAAACTTCAGTTCTCAGCTGCAAGGGCGTTTTTATTGTTCACTGCCGCACAGGCAGCTTAGAAACATTGAGTATTGAGAATTAACGCAATTTCGTGGTTCACTGCCGCACAGGCAGCTTAGAAATAGATGAAGATTTAGATGAAAACGAAGAGTGAGTTCACTGCCGCACAGGCAGCTTAGAAAGTCACGCGGGGAACAGTGGCAGCTATCACAATGTTCACTGCCGCACAGGCAGCTTAGAAATGTTCTTACTGTGCGCACGCTGGTGGTTGTGCGTTCACTGCCGCACAGGCAGCTTAGAAACAATCGAATGGGCACTCTGCGCGGAGCGGGTAGTTCACTGCCGCACAGGCAGCTTAGAAATAACTAGTCAATATGCACGGCTTGAAATTAATGTTCACTGCCGCACAGGCAGCTTAGAAAGAAACCGGAAAAGCCCAGCGTTTTGGATTGGTGTTCACTGCCGCACAGGCAGCTTAGAAAAGATACCAAGAAATGCAGTTTACCATTTACTAGTTCACTGCCGCACAGGCAGCTTAGAAATCCGTGGATTCACCCCCGAGCAATGCCATGCCGTTCACTGCCGCACAGGCAGCTTAGAAATGATAGACGAAGCCACTAAAGAACAACCCAGAGTTCACTGCCGCACAGGCAGCTTAGAAAGTACCCATTCCCTGAGAGACACAGCTCTTACCGTTCACTGCCGCACAGGCAGCTTAGAAAATTAACAATAACAAAATCGTCAGGATAGACATGTTCACTGCCGCACAGGCAGCTTAGAAAATCAGCAGTTAGATCCCCCGTTGTGATCTTAAGTTCACTGCCGCACAGGCAGCTTAGAAATGACATTAAATGCCCCCTGTTACCGGTGTTGAGTTCACTGCCGCACAGGCAGCTTAGAAAATTCATGAGCATAAGCGAGGGCGTAGATAAAAGTTCACTGCCGCACAGGCAGCTTAGAAAGCTTCGGTATTCGAACTCGTGCAAATGAAGAGGTTCACTGCCGCACAGGCAGCTTAGAAATTGCGGAGAAGTACCATCAGTGGAAGAAGTCTGTTCACTGCCGCACAGGCAGCTTAGAAATTATACGCCGCGTAAGCGCGTCTCACTGTCTTGTTCACTGCCGCACAGGCAGCTTAGAAAAAGCACCGCGCGCTTCGTAAAAGTTTCTCTTAGTTCACTGCCGCACAGGCAGCTTAGAAATCTACTGAATCATTAAGCTCTGCGATTAGTTCGTTCACTGCCGCACAGGCAGCTTAGAAATATCTATAACGGCAGAAACTAAGGATGAGTTCGTTCACTGCCGCACAGGCAGCTTAGAAAACGTTTACGCTCTTTCTTCTGACCAGATCCGCGTTCACTGCCGCACAGGCAGCTTAGAAATGATAAGAAGCCTAGCTATTAAAACTATGTAAGTTCACTGCCGCACAGGCAGCTTAGAAACCGGCTTCGTAACTGGAGCAGGATTGAGCTTTTGGGGATTTGGGAATAGCTTAATAATCCGAGTTTTAAAGTCCTCGAATTCGAGGACTTTAAAAGAGAGGCGGGTCTTAACAGCTTTACCTTAACCCCGAAACAATGGATAAAAACCGGGACTGAGTGGAATGCTTATCTGGAGTGATAACGTGAAGGAGGGAGTATCGCACAAAGGATGACCCCGAGCAGTAAGTAGATGGTGGCTCGCTCCGCCGTGCCACCGGCCAGCAGCTCTTTGGTCGCACCTCGGAGTGCTATAGGCTGCTAGGCAGAACATAATTATAGGATAAAAAAGCAATGGCGGGAACTCAAGAAATTATAAGTATCGACTATGATAGGTAGCTTAGAAACGGGCTTTGTAACGGAGCATCATTGAATTTTTTGGGATTTGGGAGTAGCTGAATAATCCTGGCTTTAAACCCGTCGAATTCGACGGGTTTAAAAAAGAGGCTGGACTTAATAGCTTCACCCTAGCACTCAAGCAGTGGATCGAATCGACCAATGCTAAAGGGCTGGTTTCCAGGCGAGGCCGTTATGGTGGCACCTTCGCGCAAAAAGATATTGTCTTTGAGTTTGCCAGCTAGATCTCTGTTGAATTCAAGCTCTATCTGATTAAAGAGTTTCACTGCTCACAGGCAGCTTAGAAAGGTAGTGCTTCGCTCGCACTCTAATTCGTCTAGGCACCCGTTCCGGGCATAAGGGTAAGCGCCTACAGGGAGAGATTGTCTGTAGGAGGCCAACCTTTGGTCGAAGAGGGTTGTGTGTTGATCGGGTTAAGTGCGTAATTTATTCGCCCACGGGGTGGGCTCCTACAAGGGATTATGTTTTTTTAGGGTTGGGTGCGTAATTCATTCGCTCACAGGGTGAGCTCCTACACCGGACGTGCGTGTAGGAGGTCAACCTTTATGCCCGGAACGGGTGTCTGGCCGAATGGGCTTGAGCGCTCGTTATGCGCTAACTTGGAACACGCTGACCAACTGATTGAGCTTGTTGGCGGTGTTTTTCACTGAGGTGGAGCGTTCTTGTAGCGTGCTAATCGAGCCATTCATCTGTTCTGCGGAGACGCCTACCCGTCGGGCGGCATCACCGTGACGTTGGCTGTTATCATTTAGCTGTTTGATAGCTAAAAACATATGCTCTACGAGGTTGTGCAAGGAGGCGTTTTCATTCGAAGCTTGTTCAGTTTTTCTCAAGTTGCGATCAACTTCTTGCACCCCGGATTCCATAAAATCTACGGCGCTTTGAGTTTCTTGCTGAATCCCTTCGATCATCCGTTGAATCTCATTCGCCGAAGCGGCGGTGCGATGCGCTAAGCCGCGAACTTCTTCCGCGACAACGGAAAAGCCTCGGCCATGCTCACCGGCTCGGGCTGCTTCAATGGCAGCATTAAGCGCCAATAGATTGGTTTGGTTGGTGATGTCGCTGATAACGCCAATAATCTTACCGACTTCAACGGTACGGCTATTCAGTGAGTTAACCTGTTTCGCCGATGTTTCAACGATGTTGCGAATATCTTCAGTACCAGAGCGCACGGATTCAAACTGTTGACGGGCCTCCGACACTACCGTATCCATTGCTTCTTTAAGAGATTCAGCGGTGTTCGAGGCCTGACTAATTTCAGTCAGTTGCTCTTCGAGCAGCACCAATATCTCCTGAATCGCATCACTAACCTCAGCCGATACCTGATAAGCCTCTTTATTGGTATCGAGCATTGCTTGGTTGGTCTGTTTAACGTGGCTGCTAGAGGTAATTACTTGGCCAACAATACCATCGAGGTTATCAATAAAACTATTGATCCAGCGTGCCATATCGCCTGTTTCATCGGCGACCAGTTTGTGGGGTTCTACCCGTTGTCGCAAGTTACCTTCACCCTCGGCAATGGTGCGAATAACCTCTGTCATATCATCGAGCCGAGATGCTAGCCTGTTGGTACTGAGTTTAGGGAACATCAGTGTTGTAATCAGTAATAACAGCAGCGATAGCCCATCAATTGTATATTGCGGTAGCTCGGTGAAGGTATGCAGGGCGCTGTTAACACCTAGAATGACTGCGGCAGTGAGGCCAAAGCCTTTCATTAAGCTTAGGTTGATTGAGCGGCGACGATAGACCTCTTCTAAATCACCTTCGCACATCATACCCCAGCGGTCGGGCGAGCCTTTTAGTTGAAAGGTTACTCCCTTGCCGATCACCGGAATGTGGCGATAGTCAGAATAACCGGGGTAGGTGATAAATAGATTTTCACCGTTACGAATAGTTTCGCGTACACCTGGATGGAGTTGGCCAGTGGCGGGATCGGTAAACCGTAACTCTAGCTCGGTATGGCGTTGGACTCTGACCGTACCCCATTGGGTGTGGATACCACTTTTTAAATTCTCGCCGTGGGAAAAAGTGTTATCTTCAAATCGGGAGCGTGATAGCGCTGTACCTGGCTGAATATTCCGGTTGAAATGAGAATCGACCATAAAAATATAGTTATCACCGGATTCAGGATAAATATGGCCTGCTTCCCGTTGGATTAGGTCACCGAGGACATCGTTCGGTACACGACCACAAATAGCCCCGATAGGTTCGCCATTGTGCTCAATGGGTTGGTAGAACATCAGAGTGACTTCATCGTGGAAGTTGGAGCTAGAGGCTCCAATATCTAGCGTGAGAGAGTCAGTGTAGGGACCATGTAAAAACTGTTGTTTTACGCCTTGAGTCCATGCAGCACTAGCAAGGTCGGATGCGCCTATATGAGCGCGATGAGTCGAACTGATGACTGTGCCTTGAAGGTCGATCAAAAACAGTTCAGAAAAATCGCGGTTCGCTTCTAGACGTTGGTTGAGCCACGACTGATCAATATTATCAAAGTTGGGGCCAAGGTGTTCAGCGAGAAAGGCGAGCTGATCCCATTGGTTTTCCACCCACTGATTAAGAATTTTTACTCGAGTGGCAGCAATACCTTCAAAGGTTTGCTCGACTGATGAATAGGTATGGCGGTTTAGAAAGCAGGATTTATACATCGCAAACTTGCCTGTGCTGCCAAACCAGTTAAGCCACTTTCGCTCCTGCGGGCTGAGGTCCATTGAACTACTTTTAAGTTGAGTCATGACTGCGACTACCCTCAAACAGTGTAAAAAGATATAATTAATTATGCTAATGCAAATAATATGCCATTAAGTTGTGCGATAATGAATTCAAAAGAGAAACTCCCTGAGGGAGCAATCTTCGCCAGCTTCGTGGCATGTGGAGCATTTTTTTTGGTGCGTGTTGTAATAACGGTTAGATTTTATTGCACCAGATTGGTGCGGTATTGCGGGGTGAATGTAGGAGGTCAGTTTCTGGCTGAAGAGATCTTCCATTGTGATGAGCCTTGGGGTAGGGGCGTTTTTCGGAAGGTTAGCGAGGCTTTTGCTCTTGCACTGGTTTGGGGCATAAGGTGAGTATCTACAAGGTGGATTAATCCCACCAAAAATACCAGCTGTCGTGGTTGATTAGCATAGATGCGAGTTTAGCGACGCTTTCTACGCCTTGGTCTACGATGTCGTTGCAGTAAGCGTATTGCTGCCAAGCGAGTGCCATCGCGTCTTCTTCGGTTGTGGGTGGGTTGCTAATATGGGCTTCGATCAGGTCATTGCTGACGGCAACGATCTGTGCGCCGTACGCTTGCTGCCAGTGTTTCCATATAGCGCAGTGGATGTCTGGGGTAGGGCATTGGTTCCAGCCACCAAAATTGAAGTAAGCAGGTATTTTCCAGTTACGATCTGTCTTTATTTTTGCGCCGATTAAATCGTTGATCGGCTCGCCCGTCATAATGTCTTGGGCTAGGCTGAAGCTTTGTTTCTCTTTTGATTCACCTTGCCAGGTGCCGGTAATTGCGGGGAGGTCAATTTCGCCTTTTAGTGCATTCAGCTGTTCTGTTAGCCAGATGTTGGGGTTGATCAATGTTGAGGCTTTGATGATCTCTTTTGGGCTGTTCTGGCGGGATTCTATGGTGTCTTCGATGTAGGTTAGATCTTCTTGGGTACCGCAGACGATAACCTTGGTGTCTTTGCCGCAGGATTTAATTGCTTTGTTATAAGCGGTTGTGGCGTCAAGGTTAATAAATTTCATAGGGTGACTCTAAGTTTTTATCGATGTTAGTGAATGGAATATACAAAAAAGCCCGATGATTTCTCATCGGGCTTTTTGTTAGCATTAAGTAATTAGATTACTTAGCTGCGTTCTTTTCTTTAACTTCAGCAATAACAGCTTCAGCTACGCTTGATGGACAAGCGCTGTAGTGTGAGAACTCCATAGAGAACTGACCACGGCCGGATGTCATTGTACGTAGGTGTCCGATATAACCGAACATTTCAGATAGAGGTACATCCGCTTTAATACGAACGCCTGAACCTGCAGTTTCCTGACCAGAGATCATGCCGCGACGACGGTTAAGGTCACCGATAACATCACCTACGTGATCTTCTGGCGTGAACACGTCAACTTTCATGATAGGTTCAAGAAGCTGCGCGCCTGCTTTAGGGATAGACTGACGGAATGCGCCTTTTGCAGCGATTTCGAAGGCTACAGCAGAGGAGTCAACCGCGTGGAAACCACCGTCGAAAAGCTCTACTTCAACGTCTAGTACTGGGAAGCCAGCTAGAACACCTTGTTCCATCATGCTGCTGAAGCCTTTCTCAACTGCAGGGAAGAATTCTTTAGGTACGTTACCACCAACAACTGTAGAGGTGAACGTGAAGCCAGAGTTTGGCTCACCTGGTTTGATACGGTAATCGATTTTACCAAACTGACCAGAACCACCAGACTGTTTCTTATGGGTATAAGAATCTTCAATCTCTTTAGTGATTGTTTCGCGGTAAGCTACTTGTGGCTCACCAACAATTAGGTCAACGCCGTAAGTACGTTTAAGGATATCTACTTTGATATCTAGGTGAAGCTCGCCCATACCACGTAGGATAGTCTGGCCGCTGTCTTCATCAGTGTGTACTAGGAAAGTTGGATCTTCTGCTACCATTTTACCAATGGCTAGACCCATTTTCTCAGCACCGCCTTTATCTTTAGGCTCAACAGCGATAGAGATTACTGGCTCAGGGAATACCATAGCTTCAAGCGTACATTCATGTTTAGGATCACAAAGTGTGTGACCTGTCTGTACGTTTTTCATACCTACGATAGCGATGATGTCACCCGCTTGAGCGGAATCAAGTTCTTTACGCTCGTCGGCTTCCATTTCACACATACGACCTACACGTTCAGTTTTGCCAGTGAACGAGTTAAGGATAGTGTCGCCTTTCTTCAACTTACCGGAGTAGATACGGATAAAGGTAAGGGCACCGAAACGGTCATCCATGATTTTAAATGCAAGGGCACGGAATGGCTCGTCTACAGATACAGTTGCTACTTCACCTGTTGGCTCACCTAGTTCATCAGTTAGATCCTGTGGAACAACTTCTGTTGGTGCTGGTAAGTAGTCGATAACCGCATCAAGAATTAGCTGAATACCTTTGTTCTTGAATGCAGAACCACAGTAAGTAGGGAAGAACGCTAGTTCAAGTGTACCTTTACGGATGCAACGTTTGATCTCTTCAGTAGAAGGCACTTCGCCTTCCATGTAAGCCATCATTAGGTCGTCATCTTGCTCAACCGCTGTTTCAATAAGTTGATCGTGGTACATGTCAACGTCATCTACCATATCGGCAGGTACGTCTTCAATTTTGAAGTTTTCAGGAAGACCTGTGTCATCCCAAACGTAAGCTTTTTTGCTAAGAACGTCTACAACACCAACAAAGTCATCTTCACGACCGATTGGTAGAGTCATAACAAGAGGCTTAGCCGCAAGTACGTTCTCGATCTGGTCAACAACTTTAAAGAAGTCAGCACCTAAACGGTCTAGTTTGTTAACAAAGATGATACGGGAAACGCCGGATTCATCAGCATAACGCCAGTTAGTTTCTGACTGAGGTTCAACACCGCCAGAACCACAGAATACGCCGATGCCGCCATCAAGTACTTTAAGGGAACGGTAAACTTCAACTGTGAAGTCAACGTGTCCCGGAGTATCGATTACGTTCATACGGTGATCTTTCCAGAAAGTGGTGATCGCCGCTGACTGAATAGTAATACCGCGCTCAGCTTCCTGTTCCATGAAGTCAGTAGTAGATTCACCATCGTGAACCTCACCAGTCTTATGGATTTTACCCGTAAGCTTTAGGATACGTTCTGTTGTAGTGGTTTTACCCGCATCAACGTGCGCGAAAATACCAATGTTTCTGTACTTGGATAGGTCTGTCATCTCTTTACTCGACTATGTGAGGTCCTAAAATTGCGCGACAGTATACAGTCTTTTTTATTACTTTTCGAAGAAAAATTACAAGTAAATGGGGCTTTTGATTAGTTTTTTTTTATCTTAAAAGTTTATTGTGAAGTTGGCGCTATAAATGATGGCTTTTTCTATTGAATAGGTAGGGGAAAGACAGGGGGATGATAGGGTTGTTTTTAGTCTGCAAAATAGGCTGATTTTTATAGTGCTGTTCTTTAGCTATTTACGAAGGCTATGTGTGAAGAATACTGCGTTTGGTCAATTTATTTATGATTTGAGCTTTTTCTCTGCTGGTTGAGTGGTGCATGAGTATTCATGGGTCGCTATAATGCGCCCTCATTTTAGTTTGTATAGTAGTGAGTCAATATAGATGGATGCTCTTGATGAGATCAAAGAATTTTTAGCTTGTGAAACTCCTGATTTATGGATTCAGGCGGCACTGGCCAATCAGGATATTTTATTGATCGACCATGCGCACTGTGAGAAAAAAGCGGCTTCTACTGCAATGCGTTTGATGTTTCGTTATGTTGACCGTGTTGATCTGCTTAATAAAATGTCCCGTTTGGCGCGAGAGGAGTTGATCCACTTTGAGCAGGTTCTGGCGATTATGCAGGCGCGAGGAGTGGTTTACACGCATCTTTCGTCGGCGCGCTATGCGGGTGGTATGCTTAAAAAGGTGCGTACATATGAGCCCGGCCATTTGATTGATTTACTTATCGTAGGGGCTTTTATTGAAGCGCGTTCTTGTGAACGTTTTGCCAAGCTTGCGCCTCATTTAGATGATGAGCTGGCTAAGTTTTATCGCTCATTGCTTAAATCGGAAGGGCGTCACTATCAAGATTATTTAGGTTTAGCTGAAGAGTATGCAGGTGAGCCTATTGAGGAACGTATTCAGGTGTTTCGGGAGGTTGAACAAGGTTTAATTGAACGTGATGATGATGAGTTCCGCTTCCATAGTGGTAAACCTACTTTCATCTCTTGATATTTATCGCTGTATAAACGCTTGCGAGGCAAGTGTTTATTGTAGGCAGAGGGCTCGCTGACTGCCTGTGGTTATTTAGCTATTTCAAAACTGATTAGTTGGTAGCCGTCGTGATCCATTTTTAGGTACCAGCCTAAAGATTCCCAATCGCCTAAGACAATTCTCGTCGCTTCATTACCTTCTATTGTTAGCTTATGTATAGCTGGTCGATGGGTATGGCCGTGAATCATAAGTTGAACATGCGCATCGTTAAGCCGTTTATTGACTTCATCCGCATTGACATCAGTGATGTAATCATCTTTTTCGGCCGTGCGCTCTTTGCTTGTTGCCCGCAGTTGCTTAGCCAGTGCGATGCGCTCCGCGATCGGTTTGCTGAGGATCTCATTTTGCCATGCGGGATTGCGTACCATTGCCCGAAACTGCATATACTCTTGATCATCAGTACAGAGTTGATCGCCATGCAGGATAAGCGCGTTGCCAATAGGTAGTGAATGAACTATCTGTTCAGGTAAGAGCTCTGCGCCGATACTATCGGTAAATGCTTTGCCGACTAAAAAGTCACGATTGCCATGCTGAAAGTAAATTTTGCAGCCGGAGTCGCTAAGTTGTTTTAGTTGAGAAACTAAAGGCTCAATACCGGGCACAGGAGCATCGTCACCGATCCAAGCATCAAAGATATCACCTAACAGGTATAGGGCTTCAGCACCTTTGGCTGTGTGTGATAGGAAAGATGAAAACGCCCGAGAGAGATCCGGGCGTTCAGGTTTCAGATGTAAATCTGAGATAAAATAAACCGACATGCTTACTCTTCGGTACTTGCTGCTTCGGTTTCAGTTGTTTCGTCAACCAGCTCGGCAGATTCAATGATGATGTCTTCAACAGGGACATCTTGATGGCCTGCGCGCATAGTTGTCGCTACAGTTTTTAATTTGTTAACAACATCCATCCCATCTACAACTTTACCGAAGACTGTATAACCCCAACCTTCTGTTGTTTTAGCTGAGTGATCAAGAAACGTATTGTCTGATACGTTAATAAAGAACTGTGCAGATGCGCTGTGAGGATCCATTGTCCGCGCCATTGCTACAGTGCCTGTTGAATTAGAAAGTCCGTTGTCGGCTTCATTTTCAATTGTTTCGCGGGTTACTTTTTGAACCATGCCCGGTTCAAATCCACCGCCCTGAAGCATAAAACCGTTAATTACGCGGTGAAAAATCACACCATCGTAAAAACCATCGGTTACATATTGTTCAAAGTTTTCTGCTGTTTTTGGGGCTTTTTCGTAATCAAGCTCTAAGGATATGTCACCAAAATTGGTATGGAGAATTATCATCGTTATAGTGTCCACTTCTTCGCCTTTAACCGGGACATTATACTCAAGTCGAAAAGAAACGCATCCTTGTTTGTTCTTTAGGAGTAACTCTAAAGGCAATAGTTGCTTCTATATAAGGGAAGAAACCAAATAATCTAAAAATAGATCAATTTGTTTGTTTGTTCTCTGCCATTTGTATAGAGCATCCGTTTATAATGGGGCAACTTTTTACTCGCCTTTAGGTTTATCCATATATCAGGGCGATACAGAATTCATGCTATTCCAGGATTAAGACGCTACCTATGAGCACAACAGAAAGCAGCAAACCAACGAACTTCATCCATCAAGTGATAGAGCAGGATCTGGAGCAAGGTAAAAACGACGGTAAAGTGGTTACCCGTTTTCCTCCAGAGCCCAATGGTTACTTGCACATTGGTCATGCTAAATCTATCTGTTTGAATTTTGGAACAGCAGAAAAGTATAAGGGTGGATGTAATCTACGTTTTGATGACACAAACCCAGAGAAAGAGAGCCAAGAATATATCGACTCTATTATTGAAGATGTGACTTGGCTTGGATTCCAGTGGCAGGGTGATATCTGTTATACCTCTAATTACTTCGATCAACTTTATGCTTGGGCTGTGCACCTTATTAAAGAGGGTAAAGCTTATGTATGTGATTTGGGGCCGGATGAAGCGCGTGAGTATCGTGGTAACTTCACTACACCGGGTAAAGATAGCCCTTATCGCAACCGCAGCGTTGAAGAGAATCTAGCGCTGTTTGAAAAAATGAAAAACGGTGAGTTTGCTGAGGGTGCTTGCTCTTTACGTGCAAAAATAGATATGCAATCACCTAATATGAACCTGCGTGATCCGATGATCTACCGCATTATCCATACCAGTCATCATCAGACAGGGGATAAATGGTGTATCTATCCTATTTATGATTTTGCCCATGGCCAATCTGATGCAATCGAAGGTGTGACACACTCTATCTGTACCTTAGAGTTTGAAGACCACCGTCCACTTTACGAATGGTTTCTTGAAAACTTGCCGGTTCCTGTTGTCCCTAAACAGTATGAGTTTTCCCGTTTAGAGCTTAACTATACTATTACCAGTAAGCGTAAGCTTAAACAGCTGGTGGATGATAATAAGGTGACTGGTTGGAATGATCCACGTATGCCGACTATTTCAGGCTTGCGTCGTCGTGGTTATACCCCCGCATCATTGCGTAACTTCTGCGATATGGTCGGTGTTACGCGCTCTAATGGCGTGGTTGATATGGGTATGCTCGAAGCCGCAGTGCGCGAGGATCTGGATAAAAATGCACCTCGGGCTATGTGTGTTGTGCGTCCATTAAAAGTGACGATCACTAATTATGATGAGGCGTTGGAGGAGTGGTTTGAGCTACCTAAACATCCTAAAGATGAAACTATGGGTATGCGCAAAGTTCCATTTACACGTAATTTGCTAATAGAGCAGGATGACTTTGCCGAAGTGCCACCACGTAAGTGGAAACGTTTAACTCAAGGTGTAGCCGTTCGTTTACGTGGTGCATACGTAATCACTTGTGATGAAGTGATTAAAGACGCAGAGGGTAATGTAGTCGAGCTGAAATGCTCATACGATCCTGCGACTAAGGGCGCTAATCCTGAAGGTTATAAACCTAAAGGGGTTATCCATTGGGTGTCAGCTGATAACTCTGTCCCATGTGAAGTACGCGAATATGATCGTTTGTTTACAGTGGAAAATCCAGAAGCTGATAAAGAGCGTGACTTTAATGAATTTATCAATCCAGAGTCACTCGTGGTAGTAACCGGCGGGCGCTGCGAGAGTGGTTTAGCGGATGCGGCAGTTGAAAGTCGCTACCAATTTGAACGGACTGGTTATTTTTGTGTTGATGCTGATTCGACCGCCGACAAATTAGTTTTTAACCGCACTGTGACCTTACGAGATTCTTGGGGTAAGTAAAACACTTGCTCTAAGGTTGGGTGCACGATAAAAAAACGGTCTCTTTAAGAGGCCGTTTTTTTATGCACCTATCAGGCTAGCTCCGATTGAACAGTTAAGCATTAACGCCCTCACGGCAGGCATTGAGCAAGCGTTCGGCAAAATCATCTTCGTTCACTGCCCGTGCAATGGCTAAGCCGCCGATCATCATGACCGCTTTTCTCATGGCTTCGTTTTCAGTTAGTGTCTTTTCGGTTTCATTAAGTGTGTGCATATTGTTAATAAAACCTTTTAATACACGGGTATATGTTGCCCTGACATTGTCATCCCGTTGATGTATGTCGGTGGTTAAAAACGCAAGAGGACAAGAGAACTCGCCTTGTCGATGTTTATCGCTTAAGTAGGTCTCAATAATATCAGCGAATTTAAAGCCAGATCGCTCTATCGTATGCGCTTTAGCAAGGTGGGCGGCACTTACAATAGCTTCGGCATAGAGCTCACTTTTAGACGTAAAGTGATTGTAAAATGCGCCTCGTGTGAGGCCCGCATGTTTCATCACATCATTAATCGCCACGTTATCAAAACCATTTTTGGTAAAAAGCTGTGCAGCGCTGTTAATGATCTTTTCGCGGCTTGTGTTTTTCTGTTCTATTGTCCAACCCATTAGCTATCGCTCCTCGCTTGCGTTAAATGAGTATGGCATAGGTTTAAAATATGTTCTTGAACATATGGTGGTAGTTACTACAGTGGTACCTCATTATTCATAAAACTGGAGTACAGTTATGACCGCACCTATTAAAATTTACGGCCCCTCTTTTAGCACCTTTGTACGTAGTGTCATGATGGCCTGTGAACTTAAAGGACTCGCTTATGAAGTTACGACAGAGGTTAATGGTGAAGAGGTTGGCTTTCATACCGCGGGTCATAAAGCGATTCATCCTTACACTAAATTTCCTGTTCTATTAACGGAGCAAGGCCCAATTGCTGAGACTGTCGCAATTTTGCATTACTTAGAGAATGCATACGGTGGTACGCCCCTTTATCCAACAGATGCTTTTGCCCAAGCACAGGTTGAGCAGTGGAGTGGCATTAGTGGCATTTATGTGGATTTTGATATTGTTCGGAAAGTGCTTTTGGAGTTTATTTTTCCTAAAGGTGAAGATGGCTCAGTCCGTATGGACAAAGTAGAAGCGGCACTGCCTAAGGTTGAAAGCGCTTTGGCGATTGTTGCTGAACAGTTAGCCGATCAGCCTTATCTTTGTGGTGATGATCTAACGGCAGCCGATTTGATTTTGATTCCAATTATCGACTACATCGAAAAAGCGGATGTAGGTAAGCCCCGCGTAGCTGAGCATGCAAATCTATTAGCCTATATTAATAGAATACGTAAAGAAGCATTCGCTAAAGATATTCTTAGCTAGAGTATTCCCTTGTAGGAGGTCAGCCACTGGCCGAAGAATGGTGTTTTGATTGGGTTTTGAGGTGTGATTTATTCGGGTGCTTTTTGTGGATTTTTACACGTAATTCTTTCGCTCACAGGGTGGGCTCCTACACTGGGCGTGCACGTAGGAGGCCAGCCTCTGGCCGAAGGGTTATGTGATATCGGGTTAAGTGCGTAATTTATTCAGGTGCTTTTTTCGGATTTCTGCACGTAATTCTTTCGCTCACAGGGTGGGCTCCTACACTGGGCGTGCACGTAGGAGGCCAGCCTCTGGCCGAAGGGTT
>NZ_JAUOQC010000020.1:0-39870 GCF_030547495.1 Neptuniibacter sp. 2_MG-2023
TACGATGGTGAAAAACGGAACATACTGGGATGAAAAAATGGTCTAAATACTTGACTGGGAACCATAGTCACTTGTTAGCTTTTTATACGATGCGCAAGGGTTCATAAACCACCTTTGAAAAATCCACCTCTAACTCATTTGTAAATGGCTCTTCATATGCCTTAGCGTCAAAACCAACAAACTCTACCCCTTTTTCTTTCAGAGATTTGAAAACTCTGCAGACGGCAGAAATAAAAATTGGCATTACATTTATATAGACTTGATTGTCGGGATAACGATCGGATTTTGCTCGTTGTTTAATATCTGAAAAATGTAAGTCGGTATCTAGCTGGCCTATCAGTTTTTTTCTATTTGAAGCTCTCATACGCTTTTCAATATACGGTGAGCTGAGACTTTCATCGACTCTAAGGTAAAAGTCTTCAAGTTTATAGAAGTAACGCATCCTCGCAGGCGAGTCTAATACATCATAACCAGCTAGAAGAAACTCAGCTCCGAGATGTCGCTTATAGCCGTCATTTAGCGCCATATCTTGATTCCAGCTTTTAAACAATAAGTGATCTCGGTGATGTATGGCATTGCGTAAAAGAATTAAGACTGCGGTATCTCCATGAGAAAAATAATCAATATCAGATTTGGATACATCATATAGGCTATGAAATGCTTCTAGCTTAGCTTCGAACGCTCGATCAAGGTTGTCTACAGCCTCTTCTTTATCAATATTTTTTAGCCGTTGAAAATCAAAGTGTGTTTCAACATAGATTCTCATCGAATTTGCTAGTTTCTTTATAGCTTGTTGTTGAATTTCCACAGAACCCTCTTGAAAAGCTAACGCCTCAATAACCGGCCGCGTTGTGGCGAAGCCACGCTTTTAGCGGTCCGGCGCCGAAGGCGCGCAGTTAATTGATTTGTGTACGCCCAGCATGGGCATGAACTAATGAGGTGAAAGTCCTCTGTAGGAAGGTCACCATCCATAGCGATTTATATCGTTTATTAGATGATAACTACTAGCGAATGGCAAGGGCCAACCTGCGAGGGACGGTCTAAAGGAAGCCTGACGCAAAACTGCGAGCTGATGAACAAGAACATCATATGAGGCGTAGGCTGGAGGCGAGTTGGCACAAGACAACGAAGCCGTGTGATCTAACGGCCACCGTAAATGATGCAGTTGCGCAGGGACAGTTCATGCTCTTATCTGGGGAGACCTGCTTAACAAGCGATCGGTAAACCACCAGTAAGGCTCTGGTCAATAAGTGCCTTGGCTCCGCTGAATGTATCGCCAGTGGAGAGCGAACTAGATACAAACCGATAGCGCTGGCAGAGGTAACTTTGCCAGTGATTAAGCAGAAGTCAGCAGACGGCATAGTAGCCCAACGGTCAGCGTAATGGCTGATACATGGTGAAGGCCTGAACATTAAGAATAAAGGAGGAGCCTTGTCACACTTGAACGCACGAACGCCGTCAGGCGATGACGTGATTCAGCGTAGTGATCTGAAGCCAGCCTTTAGTAACGATCTATTTGAGCGTGTGCTGCAACGGGATAACCTCTCAGCGGCATGGAAACGCGTTCAAGCCAATAAAGGGGTTGCAGGAGTGGATGGCATGACCATCAACGAATTTCCCGTATGGGCAAGAGCAGGACACTGGACGAAGGTCACTACCGAACTGGCAACAGGTCGATATACGCCCTCACCGGTCAGACGCGTTGAAATCGATAAACCCGATGGTGGTATTCGCCAACCGGGGATTCCAACCGTCTGTGATCGAGTGATTCAGCAAGCGATTGCCCAAGTCCTTACGCCTATTTTTGATCCCGATTTCTCAAACAATAGTTTTGGATTCCGGCCAAATCGAAATGGGCAACAGGCGGTAAAGCAGGTGCGAGACATCATCAAGGAAGGTCGCCGCTTCGCGGTCGATGTCGATCTGTCTAAGTTCTTTGACCGAGTTAATCACGATCTGCTGATGACGCGCCTTGGTGACAAGGTGAAGGACAAACGTCTTCTACGATTGATT
Organism: Neptuniibacter sp. 2_MG-2023; assembly: GCF_030547495.1. NCBI lineage: Bacteria > Pseudomonadati > Pseudomonadota > Gammaproteobacteria > Oceanospirillales > Oceanospirillaceae > Neptuniibacter > Neptuniibacter sp. 2_MG-2023. The sequence goes on from NZ_JAUOQC010000020.1 coordinate 2,014, forward strand.
AAACAATACCTGCGAGCTGGGTTTGTCGACAACCAGTTCTATGGTGTGAGCCGAGAAGGTGTACCGCAAGGCGGGCCACTATCGCCGCTACTAGCGAACATCATGCTCGATCCTCTGGACAAAGAACTTGAGAAACGTGGCCATAAGTTTGCCCGCTATGCCGACGACTTTACGATAGTGGTAAAGAGTCAGCGAGCAGGTGAACGCGTACTACGCAGTATCAGTCAGTACTTGCAAAACCGCTTGAAGCTGGTCGTCAATACCGATAAAAGTCGCGTCGTTAAAACCAGTGAGAGTAAGTTCTTGGGGTTTACCTTCAAGGCTGGTCGTATTCAATGGCATGAGAAAACGCTACTGAAATTTAAGCAGCGGATACGCATGTTAACGAATCGTAACTGGGGGGTGTCGATGAAATATCAGCTCTTCAAAACCAGCCAATTTATACGTGGCTGGATTAACTATTTTGGCATCGCCAATTGCTACCAACTCTGCGTCGATCTAGGTCATTGGATTCGGCGCAGAATAAGGATGGCTTACTGGCGGCAGTGGCGAAAGCCACGCACCAAGGTAAGGAACCTGATGAGTCGAGGCGTCCACGTACAGGCGGCTGTTGCGTGTGGCATTACCAGTAAAGGCCCATGGCGAAGCTCTAAAACACCGGGGATTAATCAGGCATTATCCAATGCTTACTTAAAATCTCAGGGGCTTTATGAATTGCGCGATGGATGGATCAAGCTTCACCATTCTCAGTGAAACGCCCTGTGCGGATCCGCATGCAGGGTGTTGTGGGGGCTGAGGGTTAGAGACCCTCGGCTACCCGATTATATTCATTTCATGAAGCTTGGCACATTAGCTGGTTGTATACCGAATATGTGGTGCACAATACCTGAGCGCATATTTTCCTCAATCCCTTTTCTATACTCACTAATATTGGATATAGCCTTGTCGTCACGCAGATGACTGCGCCAATGTATGTCTCCATCTTCTCGGCTGTGAAATGAAAGAATCCTTGTTAGTGCCATATGGGCAAATAGACCTGAGGATTCTTTACAGGTGTTGTGCAAGGTCACATGTGTTTCTGTGTGTGTTTCCTCTTCCGTAAGATCCCATGAAAAAAACACTTGCTGTGCAATTGATGAAAGGTTACGAATCTTCTCATTATTCCCATTTGTGAAGTAGACATCGTCAATAACCATGTGCCAACTTTCGTTTCGCCCCTCTTCTGTCTCAACCACATCGACCAGTTTTTCTTTCTTAGCGCTAACATGGACTCCAGCATTAACACTAAGTGAGTATGAAAAATCTCCCGCTAAAGAGCTGAGTAAGTTATTACACATTGCGTCATTAAAGCTGAGATTGTAGTTTTTTGTAGCCTTCTGGAATTCATTAATAGAAACGAGACACCAAATACCCCAGCGCTTCCAGGCAATAAGCAGTGGTAAATTTAGAAGATTGCTATAAGCCCTTAGCTTTGCGTAATAATCTGGTTTAAAAGACATTACATTGTTTTTGCAGTACTTGACCTCTATAAGCACTGTAGCTTCACTTCCATCAGTTCTAGCGAAGCTCGCGAGAAGGTCTGGCACTTGATAGTTTTCGCCTGAACCTTTGGGGTATTGTTGTTGGTCAAGCTTATGCACTAATTGGCACTTTCCGAGCCAGCCGCAGATTATTGAAAACTCATCTTCGAGTGGAATGCCAATATTTAGCCGCTTTACTCTATCAGCAAGACCTTTTGCATCGGCAGACCAGCCTAACTGCTCGAGTGACTCGTGAATAAGCCTTTCTAAGTCTTGTGGTTGCTCGCTCACCTAGATTCCTTTCTCAGAGAATATAACATTTGTATATACGGGGGTCCGTGTATCTACCCACACCGCTATTGATTAAAAATAGATGTAATTATTTGAAAAGGAAGGAGAAACTAAAGAATTAAATCGAACTCTTCCGTGACAAAACGAGCATGCGCACTAACAATTGATATACATAGCTCATATAAAAAGCTGTGTATATCTACCCATGCCAGACATCCATCTGTTTGATTTATAACTATTTTTAACTTAAGCATGGCTGCAATACAAGCATCATTTTGGATAAGAAGCGCTGTAAACCAGCATAAATAGTGTAAGGCTAAAAATATATTGTATATCCATACAGATATTGTAGAGAAACAATAGCTTTGCACGAAAAGGTAATTTTTTAATACCAAACGATTTATAGGGTCAGGCTAGGTGCGTCAGCCTTTCGCTTTGATTCTCATTGGGCAAAGGGTGAGCGCCTAAAGGGAGGTCTTGCTTGTTATTATATTATTTTTCTGTGTTTTCGTTGCTACGCTGTTAATAATAACCAGTACTCTGCTTTTAAATATCTAAAGTTATCGAACAAGATAGCTCACTTTTGTGGACAAGTTGTTATTTTTTAACAAAAGGATAAGGCCTGAGCTTGAAGTGGCAGGTTCGTTAAATTAGGTATGGTATAGAAGGTATATTGTCGTTGGTTTCCCCTATTTATTATTCGCCTACTTGTGGAACATCCGTTGTGCTTACTCCTTGGTTTTCGGTGATTTCTTTTGCCCAGTTGTGATCAGACGCATTAGAATCTAACCCTGCTTGGTCGGCCCCTACTGTAGGCGAGAGCGTTAATTTAGTTAGTAAAGCAAAATGATCAGAACCGATTGGCGGTAAACGGTTAATGGAGTTTAGGGTAAAGTGCTGACTATGAAATAGATGATCTAAAGGCCAACGCAAAAAAGGCAGATCCGCATGAAACGTGTTTAGCATACCGCGACCGACTCGCGGATCTAACAGACCGCTTATTTTACGGAATAGACGGGTTGTCGCAGACCACGCCACGTCATTAAGATCCCCTGTTACGATGATAGGTTGATTACTTTTAGCAACACTTTTAGCCACAATGATTAATTCAGCATCCCGTTCTACTGATTCTGGATTTTCGGTAGGGCTAGGAGGGGCAGGATGCATAAAGTGCATGCGGACTTTATCACCTGAGTCTAAAGTTAAGGTGGTGTGTATGGACGGAACCTCTTTCTCGACCAAGTAAGCTATTTCTTGGTTACTTAAGGGCAACCTTGAAAACACATGCATGCCGTAAAGGTTATCCAGTGGGCATTTTATGCTGTGCGGCATATCCGTTTCCACTACCTTGAGTTGATCTTCCCACCACTGATCAGACTCGAGTGTTACAAGCACATCGGGTTTATGCGTTTGTACTAACTGAATGAGCTTATCTACCTTTCGGTTAGGCGTTAGAACATTAGCCGTCATAATACTTATTTGCTTATCAGGGCTACTCTCCTGAGTCTCTTTTACTTCATAGGGCCATAAGCGCGTATAAGGTAATATCCACCATAACTGCCAGGCCAAGCAAAGCGCAGTGATTGAGATTACAAACCAGGTTAATGGGGATTGTTTATTAAGGAAAACAAAATTGGCTATCAATAAAACCGCTATAAAAATAGCAAATTGTAGTCGAGGAAAGTCCATTCCCCTGATGGCCCAGTGGGGGTGCCGTGAAAAGGGAAGTAGCGTCACTATACAGGCTAAGGTTGTAAAAAAAGTGAGTATAACTGTCATCTGTTAGGCCTGCTCTGTCTTAATCCATATCTGAATGTCACATCGACTTATCTTCGCGTGCAGCCTTTTTAATAGCGATTAAATCCTCTTCTATATCAAGTACATTACATGCCCGTTTCAGGGCTAAACGTCGGTGATATTGAGCCGCTTTTTTTATTTCCTTATTGTTAAGAGATTCAAGAGAGGTCAACGCTTTTTGTAAACGAATACATACCTCTATGATACCCGCACCATCGCGTGCTATAGCCGTAAAAGCATCATCGAACATATCCTGCAAGGCAACCTCTGGAACGGCTACGCGGTCATATCTAGGTTTGCTTTCTGGTTGCTCGGGTTGATCAATGAGCGAAATTAAACGTACCAGCGACCCCGTTACCTTTATCGCTGTTCCTGGATCGTTGACGGCAGGAGATAAAGCACGCGCTGCAATTTCTGATAACGTGACTAAGCCAAAGCGAGGATCATCTTCAAACGTACGGTCGTGGCCAATGTGGAATGATTTAATAAGGCCCGTATAATCTACGTTGGACAACGCAGATGATGATATATGCACAGAGGCTAAAGGTTTATCCGCTGTAGTCAGCGCTCCGGGTAATGCGGATACTACAACGTGCGCATCAACGCTTTTGGCCCAATCCTGAAGGGCAGCCATATCAATATGCTGCACATAACCAATCCTTGGTGAAAAAACATCTACTCCTTTGCTGGTAATATCTGATATTGATATGCCACCCAGCCTAGGTTTATCTCGTCGTCTAATAAAAGCGTTTTCCGTTGCCTTTTCAACTTTTTCAATGGTCGATCCCACCCGTCCCAGCCGCGCGATATTATCGACCCAGCGGACAAAAGTCAGAATCACTACTGCAAATACAATGGTGGTAAGCACAAAAAGGCTGAATAAGCCGGCTTGATTATAGAATGCATTTTTTACTGCAGTTAGAGCAACCACACTAAAAATAAATGCCCCAACAAAGGTTGAAAGAGCATTCTGGGATACGTCATCAGCAACCACTAAAGAGAAAGCGCGAGGGGTAGCGGAGCTGCTGGCAGCGGCGTATGCCGATACCATCGAACCCACCGAAAAGGTGGCGATTACCAACATGCTGGATGCGAGCAGTGAAAGTAAAGTTTCAACCGAATCTTGAGCAATAGAAGGCATTTGATTCGCCACAGCGGAGCCATCTATAAATTTCGCTGCAAAGACCGCTGCAATGGATAAAAAGCAGACCGCCAATGGGCGCACCCATAGCCTTTCACTAAAACGGTTGAATAGAAATCGGAGACGGTCTAACGAAATTAAAGAATTCATATGAGCCCTATGTTCAACGCATCAAATAATGGCAGTCCGATTGATTTTCTTAGTATACGCTACCATGAAAAGCGCTCGACTTTTATTCTTTGATCTACTGGATGGGTCAGCCTGACAGATACCTTGCTATAGACCATGTCTATATAGGTAGCGAAACGCTTAGTTTTGAAATAGGGCTACTTTTAAAGCATCTTCGATGCAGACGTTATGTGAAAAGTTAGGTACTTTTTTTGCTGTTTCTTCTCAGCTTATCGATGTGAATCTACTACAGTTTAACGAATACGAGTAATAAGGTTCTGACCTTCGTTGTTTGTAGTAGGCCGGCCTTTATGCTCGGAACGGGTGTCTGGCCGAGGGGGTAGTTTTATTGCGGGTTCGTTCCGGGGTTCTTTCGCTTGGGGGGCTGGGCTCCTACAAAAGGGTGTTCGGTTGAAAACGGCAATCTGGAAGTGGCTGCTTTCTTATGTTGCCTTTAATAGAGCCTGCTTGCCCTTAAATGACAGTTTGTAAGTTATTTGTGATCGTATTTGTTTGCAAAACATCTTCTCTGTAAGGCTTATTTAATGGGCTTTTGATGCCTAATGGTAATTTTTGTCAGTGAAGTCGCTGCTTTTTGTTATTGTTGAATTCGGCATAGGTACTAGTATTTAGCTATACCTAAACCTTTACAGGGCGCATTTTTTAAAAAGCCCTGAAAGCCGAATAACAATGAGAAGAGGCGGTTATGAAAGTACTGGTTGCCGTAAAACGTGTAATTGACTACAACGTCAAAGTACGTGTTAAAGCCGATAATAGCGATGTTGATCTAGCTAATGTCAAAATGGCTTTAAATCCTTTCTGTGAAATAGCTATAGAAGAAGCCGTTCGTTTAAAAGAAGCCGGCGTGGCTGACGAAGTTGTTGTTGTCTCTATTGGTAGTAAAAGCTGCGAAGAACAGATTCGTACCGCATTAGCTTTAGGTGCTGACCGTGGTATTCGTGTTGATACTGAGGATGCGCCAGATTCTTTGTCTGTTGCTAAATTGTTAGCGAAGGTCGTGGAAAAAGAAGCGCCTGGTATGGTTATTTTGGGCAAGCAAGCGATTGACTCTGATAATAACCAAACGGGCCAAATGCTGGCAGCATTGCTGGATCGTCCGCAGGGTACCTTTGCGTCTAAGGTTGCCGTGGATGGTGACAAAGTACAGGTAACACGCGAGATCGATGGTGGTCTGCAAACGGTTGAATTACAGATGCCTGCGATTGTGACCACGGATCTTCGTCTTAATGAACCCCGTTATGCCTCCCTGCCTAATATTATGAAAGCTAAGCGCAAGCCTTTAGATCTACTGACCCCTGATGAGTTAGGTGTTGCTGTATCGAGCAATTTAACACTTTTAAGTGTTGAACCGCCGGCAGAACGTCAAGCGGGTATCAAGGTGAGTTCAGTTGATGAGCTGGTGGAAAAATTACGCAACGAAGCAAAAGTGATATAGGGGTGAATGTTATGACCATTCTAGTCATTGCAGAACATGATAATAATGAATTAAAGCCAGTCACACTGAATACGCTAAGTGCTGCGCAAGCGATTGGTGGAGATATTCATCTTCTTGTTGCGGGTAGTGGTTGTCAGTCCGTTGCGGATGCAGCTGCTCAAATTTCGGCTGTTGCACAGGTATTGGTGGCTGATAATGACGCCTATGAGCATCAGCTTGCGGAGAATGTGAGTAAGTTGGTGCAGGGTTTAGCGGCGAGTTATAGCCATATTTTAGGGTCGTCCACAACAACAGCTAAGAACGTGCTGCCGCGTGTGGCTGCGTTGCTGGATGTTAATCAGCTTTCAGATGTTATGGCGATTGAGTCAGCGGATACATTTAAGCGTCCAATCTATGCGGGTAATGCGATAGCAACGGTTAAGTCCGCGGATGCAATTAAAGTGATGACGGTTCGTGGTACCGCATTTGACCCTGTTGAAGGGGCGGGTGGTAGCGCAGAGGTTGTGAACTTATCAGACGTTTGTGATGCAGGAACCTCTCGTTTTGTTAATGAAGAGATTGCTGAGAGTGAACGCCCAGAGTTGACTGCCGCATCGATCGTTATTTCCGGTGGTCGTGGTATGGGTAATGGCGAAAACTTTGAGTTACTTAATAAGGTAGCGGATAAGTTAGGCGCTGCAGTTGGTGCCTCGCGAGCAGCGGTGGATGCAGGCTTTGTACCTAATGATATGCAGGTGGGTCAGACCGGAAAAATGGTTGCGCCGGATCTATATATCGCTGTCGGTATCTCTGGTGCTATTCAGCATCTAGCGGGTATGAAAGATTCAAAAATTATTGTCGCTATCAATAAAGATGAAGAAGCACCTATTTTTCAGGTGGCAGATTATGGCCTTGTGGCTGATCTGTTTGAGGCAGTGCCTGAACTTGAAGGCAAGCTTTAACGCTTTTACTTAATTTTAAACAGCTCTGGCGTAAACCGCAGGGCTTAATAATAAAAAATACGGAGCAACTTAGATGCTTTTCGAAGGGCAAGCGATTCAAGTAAAGTCGATTGAAGACGGAATCTACGATCTAGTGTTTGATCGTCAAGGCGATTCAATCAACAAACTCGATCAGAGTACATTAGCTGAATTACGCACGGCAATTGATACACTTTCAGGTGTTGATGGCCTACGTGGCGTGATTTTCTCCAGTGCCAAAGATAGTTTTATTGTCGGTGCTGATATCACGGAATTTATGGGCTTTTTCTCATCCGATGAAGATGAGTTGGTTCAAGGTTTGTTAGATATTCACGGTTTATTCAATCAGATTGAGGACCTGTCCGTTCCTACGGTTGCGGCGATCAATGGTTTAGCTCTAGGTGGCGGTTTTGAGCTTTGTTTAGCCACCGATTACCGTGTGCTGGGTGATAAGGCTAAGGTCGGTCTACCTGAAGTTAAATTGGGCATCTATCCAGGTTGGGGCGGTACTGTTCGTTTACCTCGCTTGATTGGTGTTGATAATGCTAATGAGTGGATCTGTGGCGGTAGTGAAAAACGCGCTAAGGCGGCGCTAACTGATGGTGCGGTAGATGCGGTTGTTGAAACTTCACGGGTTAAAGACGCTGCATTAGATCTATTGAAAGGCTGTATTGCTGGAAAATTTGATTATCAAGCGCGACGTGATGAGAAAATCAATCCTATCAAGTTAAATCAAATTGAACAGATGATGGCATTTGAGTCGGCTAAAGGTGTGATTGGTGCTAAGGCTGGTCCGCACTACCCAGCGCCAATGGCGGTACTAAAAACGATTCAAAAGCATGCCAACCTTCCACGAGATAAAGCCATAGAAATAGAAGCTAAAGGCTTTGTCAAAGTTGCTAAAACGGAAGTATGTGCGGCGCTTGTTGGTCTATTTATGAAAGACCAATATATCAAGAAAGTCAGCAAAGATTTTGAAAGCAAAGCCGAGCCGGTGAAACAGGCAGCGGTGCTAGGCGCTGGTATTATGGGTGGTGGTGTTGCTTATCAATCGGCCTCTAAAGGCACGCCTATTTTGATGAAAGATATCAATGAGGCTGCTTTGCAGTTAGGTCTAGATGAAGCGACTAAACTGCTGAATAAGCAAGTCACTCGTGGCCGTATGGATACCACTAAAATGGCTCAAGTGCTTAACAGCATTAGACCAACCTTGAATTACGGTGATTTCTCTAACGTAGATCTTGTAGTTGAAGCGGTTGTAGAAAATCCAAATGTGAAGAAAGCGGTTTTGGCTGAAGTAGAAGGTCATCTACCTGAAGGTGCGGTATTGACCTCTAATACCTCAACGATCTCTATTACTGATCTAGCTACTGCGTTGAAAAATCCTGAGAACTTCTGCGGTATGCACTTCTTTAACCCTGTTCATTTGATGCCTTTAGTTGAGGTTATCCGTGGAGAGAAAACCTCGGAAGAGGCAGTGGCACGCACAGTCGCTTATGCAAAAGCGATGGGTAAAACTCCTATTGTTGTTAATGACTGCCCAGGCTTCTTAGTTAACCGTATTCTTTTCCCATACTTTGGTGGTTTCAGCGCTTTAATTTCTGATGGTGCAGATTTCCAACAAGTAGATCGGGTGATGGAACGTTTTGGTTGGCCAATGGGCCCTGCTTATCTGTTAGATGTTGTGGGTATAGATACGGCCCATCATGCCGATGCGGTTATGGCGGCAGGCTTCCCAGATCGTATGCAGCATGAAGGTGAAAATGCGATTGATCGCATGTTTAAGCTTGAACGTTTTGGCCAGAAAAATAACAAAGGTTTCTATCGCTATGAACTCGATAGAAAAGGTAAGCCTAAGAAGTTAGTAGATGATGAAGTGCCGGCGCTTTTAGCGGGTATTAGCTCTGAAACACGCGAGTTTAGTGATGAAGAGATCGTTGAACGTATGATGATTCCGCTTTGTATTGAAACGGTTCGTTGTTTGGAAGATGGCATAGTGGCAAGCCCAGCAGAAGCTGATATGGGGCTTGTTTATGGTATAGGTTTCCCTCCTTTCCGAGGTGGCGCGCTTCATTACCTTGATCAGATCGGCTTAGCCGGTTTCTGTGAGATGGCTAAAAAATATGAAGCCTTAGGTCCGCTGTATCAGCCGACTGAAAAAATGAAACAGATGGCCGCCGCTGGCGATAAATACTTTTCTGAAGTTAAAGGTTAAGGGGTAAGACAATGAACTTGAAACCAAATGACGTAGTCATCGTTGACGGTGTGCGTACCCCAATGGGTAAGTCAAAAAATGGATCTTTCCGTAATGTACGTGCAGAAGCATTATCTGCAGCGATGATGACGGCACTTCTTGAGCGTAACGATGCATTAAATCCGGCTGATATCGAAGATGTGATGTGGGGTTGTGTTAACCAAACAAAAGAACAAGGTTTTAACATTGCGCGTAACGCGGCGGTATTAGCGGGTATTCCCCATACCGTTGCAGGGCAAACGATCAACCGTCTATGTGGTTCCTCTATGGCGGCGTTGCATGCGGTTGCTCAGAACATTATGACCGGTAACGGCGATGTTTTTATTGCTGGTGGTGTAGAGCATATGGGGCATGTCTCTATTATGCACGGCGTGGATATTAACCCTCAAATGTCTAAGCAAGTTGCCAAAGCGGCAATGATGATGGGCGTTACAGCAGAGATGCTGGGTAAAATGAACGGTATTAGCCGCGAGATGCAAGATGAATTTGCGGCGCGTTCACACCGTTTAGCCCATCAAGCTCATCTTGATGGTATGTGGGATAGCGAGATTGTGGCCGTCGAAGGACATGATGAGAATGGCTTTAAATCTCTACTTGAGGCGGATGAAGTTATTCGCCCAGAAACGACAGTGGAAACGTTGGCAGCGCTTAAACCTGTCTTTGTACCTAAAGTGGGTACAGTGACTGCGGGTACCTCCTCGGCTTTCTCTGATGGCGCATCAGCGATGTTGGTGATGTCAGCCGCTAAAGCTGAAGCCTTAGGACTTAAACCGCGGGCGCGTATTGTGAGTATGGCCGTAGCCGGTTGTGATCCTTCAATTATGGGTTATGGCCCCGTACCGGCAACACAGAAAGCCTTGAAACGTGCTGGTCTTACCATGGATGATATTGATTATGTTGAGCTGAACGAAGCGTTTGCGGCGCAAGGTTTGTCCGTTCTTAAAGGGTTGAAACTACTCGATAAGATGGAAGAGAAAGTAAACCTTAAAGGCGGTGCGATTGCGTTAGGGCATCCGTTAGGTTGTTCTGGTACGCGTATCACTAATACCTTAATGAATGTGCTTGAGCAACAAGATGGCACATTAGGTTTGGCGACTATGTGTATAGGTATGGGACAAGGTATCTCAACAGTAATTGAGCGTTTATAGGCTCAGACTTCATTCGTATATTTTCAACCCTGCTCTATAGCTTTGTTTGCCCCATCCATTGGATGGGGCTTTTTTCGTTGTTGTTTTAGACCTCTTCGCCCTCATCTAGCAGTCTTATTCCTGCGAGCGGATTCTCTTCGTCAAATGTTTCGTCTTGTGGTGTGTCTTCTTTTTCATCATCACCTTCCTCAACAGCAAGGTTCATTTTTAAACGCATATCGTTTGCTGAGTCGGAGTTGAGCAGGGCCTGTTCTTCGGTGATTATCTCTTGTTTATAAAGCTTATAAAGTGAATCATCGAAGGTTTGCATCCCTGTAGCTTCAGAGGATGAGGACATCACCTCTTTAATCTCTTTGATATCACCCTTCATAATCAGTTCTTGGATCGTTGATGTGCCTAACATCACTTCAATTGCGGCACAGCGTTTACCTTCTTTTGTGGGGATGAGGCGCTGAGAAATAATGGCTTTAAGGTTAAGCGCTAAGTCGTGAAATATCTGTTTATGACGCGCTTGAGGGAAGAAGTTAATAATACGATCTATCGCTTGGTTAGCATTGTTAGCATGCAGTGTTGATATAGCTAAATGGCCGGTTTCAGCATAAGTTAAACACTGTTCCATCGTCTCTTGGTCGCGAATCTCACCGATTAAGATAACATCCGGTGCTTGTCTGAGTGCGTTCTTCAGGGCGTTGTGAAAATTACGTGTGTCTACGCCCACTTCGCGTTGGTTGATCAACGATTTTCTATGGTTGTGAACAAACTCTATAGGGTCTTCAATGGTAATGATATGGCCGCCACTGTTACGGTTGCGGTGATCTATCAAGGCGGCTAAAGATGTAGATTTACCTGAACCTGTAGCACCAACAAATAATACCAGCCCACGTTTTTCCATAATGATATCTTTAAGGACATTAGGCAGCCCTAAGTCACTCATTTTTGGAATGTCGGTTTTAATATTTCGGGCGACAATGGAGTATTGGTTTCGCTGGCGGAAAATATTGATACGGAAACGGCCCACTTTAGGAATGGAGTAGGCTAAGTTCATCTCTAGCTCATCTTCAAATACCGCTTGCTGTTGCTCATCCATTAATTCGCGTGCGATGAGTTCAACTTCACCCGGTTTATAAGCTTCTTTACTCAGAGGAGTCAGCTTACCTTCGAACTTTGCACAAGGTGGTGCTCCAGTGGTTAAGTAGAGATCTGATCCGTCTCGTTTGGACAAAATCGTAAGGTAGTCCTGAAACTGCATAATCTGCGCATCCTTTGAACAGCGAGTGTTTAATCAAAATATATAGGGCAGTGTAGTGTAAAGATCGCTGCTCGTCATGGGGAGGGACTAGTAAAAATTATAACGCAGCTAATATGGAAGGGGTGAATGCAAGCTGTTGATCTGAATCGGTTAATCTTTTCTGATCAGCCAATAGGGCGGTATTTGCGGCTTGATAAATACGAGATTTCACCGGATGTTGATCAATATTTCGGCCATCTTTGACGGATTTTTCGCAGTTCTGGGCATCGGGTGAGCTAAACCAGCGACAGGCCAAGGGACGTTTAGAATAGATAGAACATGCATTATTTTCATCAAGAAAAGGACAAGCCGCGCGGTATAGCGGTGGTTGCCGTGATGCGATATCGTCTATGAGTTTGGCTTTTAGTTGTTGAATCTTATCGTCGCTAAAGTGGTGATGAATATAATCGACAATATAATCGACTACTTGCTGTGATGTTTGAATAGGGAAGTAGCAGCAGTGATGGCAGCCTTTATGGCAAGCGATCGTCTGATTAGTAGGGAAGCTTTTTTCAAAAGCGATTTCGGCGTCAGCAATATATTGTAGGGTGAGGTCCACTTTATCTGATGGATTTTCAAGCGGTTCAATGACCGAATAGATCTGCGTGCCTAAGTGCGTAAATAGGGCTTCATACTCATGGCTTGCGTCACGAATCTTTTCCGCAACAATAGCAACATCAGCAGTAGAGAAGAATGTTTTTTGTTCAGACATAAGCGATCAGCATTATCGTTTTTAGATAATTATACGCTATTGAGGTTGTTCTAGGGGAGTTCTACTCGGAACTCTTTCTCGCCTAAGCCATGTACTGAATCATAACTGCGAATAATGACTGATTTAATTCCAGCGGGGATCTTTACGTTAGACAGGCTGCGTGTAAATGGTTGCTCATTTACGTGAGGGTGGTGGAGTATCCGAGTACCATAAACTTCACCTTTATCGCCCACAACTTCCCATTTGTTTGCATAATGATCCCAGCCCGTATCAGCATGTTTTATTGTGACAGAGAAATTGTAATTTTCTCCTGTTTTTCGCACGTCTACATGGGTAACTTCACTGCTGTTGGCTACGGCATAGCTGGTACTAAATATCATGAGCAGGGTAGTGATAAAAATCGTTTTCATCTTAGTTGGCTCCATATTTTTACGTGTATGGCTGGGCTTGTTCGCTGTTTTAGGGCGAAAAACAACCTTAACAGCACTGATCCTTTAATACCTTATTTAATAGGTTGGCTGTTCCTTCTGGGTCTTCAAATGGGAAAAGGTGCCCTCCTTCAAAACTGATTAGCGCCATATTTGGAAATTTTCGTTGCCACCATTTTCGATCGCTTTGCTTGAAAAGGTCACTGTTGGCGCCATAAATAACAGTGCCTTTGACCCGCCTTAAAGATTTAGGTGCATCAAGTAGTACATTACGGAAAATGTCAGCTTCTACTTCAGGGGATATATTTAGCTCTACACCTTGATCTGTATCGACTAAACCGTATTCAATATAGTCATCAAAGCAGCGTGGGTGAAACTTTTTAAACAGTGCTTTATTGCTAAAATACAGCTTTGCGGCTGGCCTGTCTTTAAAGTAGGTTCGGCGTTTTTTGGCGCGTGCTGCGGGGGTTATCTTATCGATAAAACCCAGTTTTTTTGCTAGTTTTAACGCATAGCGTTTACGTTTACTGAAAAGAACAGGGTCCAGTAAAATAACATGTTTGAAAAGATCAGGACGTAGTGAGGCGGCAATGAGTGTCACAATCGCACCTGCAGAATGGCCCATACCTACGACCGCTTCCTTATGATTTTTTTCAATATCTGCAATAAGTTCTGCTGCGTAATTTTTCAGATCATTATCAAGCGGATAGTCGCCATGTCCCATCTTTTCAACATAATTGATGGGGTAGTCGGGGAGTAAGCTAAATAGATAATTGTAGCTACTACCGGGGAAACCATTGGCGTGACTAAATTGAATCTGTGTCATTAAGTGTATGTCTATCTGTATATGATTAGCTGGTTTTTTTTATCAGTATCTCTACTGTTGTTTTGGCGATTTCATCTACATCATCTTGATTGATGTACACGCCGTCATTAAAGAGTCGACATAATCCGTGTAAAGCAGCCCAACTTGATTGAGCTATTCGCAAAGGAGGATGGTTTGACTCGAAAACTCCTTCTGCTTGCAGAACGGTGATCCATTCTAGCCAGAGTTTAAAACAGTTTTTTGAGATCGCTTTTAATGATTCTGTTGGTTGTCCTGCTTTCCATATATCGCGTCCATACATCAAGTCGTAGGTTTCACTGTTTTCATTCGCAAAACGTATATAGGTGAGTACGTACTCTTCAAAAAGTTCAGCGGCAGGTAAATCTGTTTTTTGTGTTGATATAGCTCTAACAATTTGATCTTGCTGATAAAACCCTTGTTCCGCTATAGCGCAGAGCAGCTCGTTTTTATCTTTAAAGTGATGATAGGGGGCTGTTCTGGATACGCCCACTTTATCCGCTAATTTGCGAATAGATAGATTATCTACACCGCCATCTGCGATTAGATTTGTAGCGGCACTTAATAATTTCTCTCTTAAATCACCGTGGTGATAGGGCTTTTTTGTCTCAGTCATGGGGGCAATTTATCAATCAATCTTGACAGTGTCAAAATTGATTACTATCTTAGTGAACTAGACAGTGTCTAGATTGTGCTTTTAATGTGAGTGCAATCAGGCAATAAACCGTTTAATTAAACAGAAATGGATATCCCATGAGTTACGAAACCTTCACGTTGAGTGTTGAGAATCATATAGCACAGATAAAGCTTAATAGGCCGGAAGCATATAACTCCATGAACCGAGCATTTTGGTCGGAGTTTCCTCAGGCTGTTCAGGCATTAGATGCTGAAGGTGAAGCCCGAGTTCTGATTATTTCGTCTACAGGCAAACATTTTTGTGCGGGAATGGATCTAGAGGTTTTTACCCAGCCTGATCCGCAGATGTTTAATGGCGAAGCGGGTCGTAGAGCTGAAGCGATGAGGCGTTTGGTGACTCAGCTGCAGCAGTGTTTTTCTGTATTGGAAGAGATTCGAATCCCTGTGTTATGCGCTATTCAAGGTGGTTGCATAGGGGGGGCACTCGACCTCGTTTGTGCTGCCGATATGCGTTATTGCACAGAAGATGCGTTTTTTACGATTAAAGAGACTGAATTAGGGATGACGGCAGATTTAGGTACATTACAACGCCTGCCTCAGCTAATCGCACCTGGTTTAGCCCGAGAACTGGCTTATACCGCAAGAAAAATGAAAGCGGATGAAGCTAAATCCGCAGGCCTAGTCAATTGTGTTTATCCTGATGAGAAGAGGATGTTAGAAGGAGTTAACAGGATTGCTGAAGAGATTGCGTTACGCTCTCCACTCGCTGTTACCGGTTGTAAGCAGATGATCAACTACGCCCGTGATCACAGTTTGGCCGATAGCTTAAGCTATATGGCTACATGGCAAGCAGGTATGTTTCAGCCAGCGGATATGATGCAAACCTTTAGCGCGAAAATGTCGGGTAAGCCACCTGAGTTTGAGCCCCTAAGAAAAATAACACCGCCATTACATAAAGCATAACAACAATAAAATAGATAAATGAGAGCTTAGTTATGAGTCATACCCAATACCCCCACCTGTTTCAGTCGTTAGATTTAGGTTTTACCACGTTAAAAAATAGAATTCTGATGGGTTCCATGCACTTAGGCCTAGAAGAGGCCCCTAATGGTTTCCAGCGTATGGCTGCTTTTTATGCAGAGCGAGCTCGCGGAGGTGTTGCATTGATTGTGACGGGCGGTATTGGGCCTAATAAAGAGGGGGCAGTACATGGACATGCTGCTCAAATGGCGAATGCTGAAGATGTCGACAATCATAAAATTGTTACTGAGGCTGTTCATGATGAAGGCGGTAAGATTTGTATGCAGATATTACATACAGGTCGTTATGCTTATAACCCACAGCCTGTTGCGCCTTCTGCATTGCAGGCACCTATCAATCCTTTTCCGCCGAAAGAGTTATCAGAAGAGGATATTGAAAAGCAGCTCAATGATTTTGTGCGATGCGCCACCCTAGCTAAAGAGGCGGGATATGATGGTGTTGAGATTATGGGTTCTGAAGGCTATCTATTAAATCAGTTTATCGCGAGTCGAACTAATAAACGTGAGGATAGTTGGGGCGGCGATTATGAGCATAGAATTCGCTTTCCGTTAGAGGTCGTGCGTCGTGTACGTGAAGCGGTAGGCAGTGATTTTATTATTATCTACCGCCTATCGATGTTAGATCTTGTGGAAGGGGGCAGTAGTTTTGATGAGATTGTGCAGTTAGGAAAAGCAGTCGAAGATGCCGGTGCAACTATTATTAATACAGGTATAGGTTGGCATGAGGCGCGTATTCCTACCATTGCGACTAAAGTGCCTCGAGCTGCTTTTACATGGGCCTCAGCTAAAGTGCGTGCTGCACTGAGTGTGCCTGTGATTACATCCAACCGTATCAATATGCCCGACGTTGCTGAATCGGTTTTAGCCCGTGGTGATGCGGATATGGTGTCTATGGCACGGCCATTTTTAGCGGATCCCGATTTTGTACGTAAAGCTGAACAGAATCAGGCAGATCAGATCAATACTTGTATCGGTTGTAACCAAGCTTGTTTGGATCATATTTTTGCAGGCAAATTAACGAGTTGCTTAGTCAATCCTCGGGCGTGCCATGAGACTGAATTGTTGATCGCACCGGCGACCCATAGTAAGAAAATAGCGGTGGTGGGTGCAGGCCCTGCTGGTTTAGCATTTTCTACAACGGCGGCTAAGCGAGGCCATCAAGTAACCCTGTTTGATGCAGCTTCTGAAATAGGTGGCCAATTTAATATAGCTAAGCGGATTCCGGGTAAAGAGGAATTTTATGAAACATTGAGGTACTTCTCTAAACAGGTTGAACTGACCGGTGTTGAGTTAAAATTGAATACCTTTGTTAACGCTGAAATGCTTGAGGAGCAAGGATTTGATGAGGTTGTGCTGGCAACAGGGATCTCCCCTCGTACACCTGATATTGAAGGGATAGAGCACCGGAAAGTATTGAACTATCTTGATGTGATGTCAGGTGCTGAGGTTGGGCAAAAGGTTGCGGTGATTGGTGCTGGCGGTATTGGGTTTGATATTTCTGAGTATCTTATTCATCAGGGTGAATCTACGAGTTTAAATATCCCCGCGTTTATGCAGGAATGGGGCGTAGATATGACGATGGATGCCCGTGGCGGTGTAGAAAAGATGACCCCAGTTTTTGAACCTGCTGCTAGAGAGGTTTATCTCTTACAGCGTAAAAAATCTAAAGTGGGTGCGCAGCTTGGTAAAACAACCGGTTGGATTCATCGCGCAGATTTAGCTAAGAAAGGCGTTAATATGCTAAATAACTGTGAATACCTGAAAATTGATGATGAGGGTCTGCATCTTCTTGTTAATGGTGAGCCGCAAACTCTTGCTGTTGATAATGTGATTGTCTGTGCAGGGCAGGAGCCTCGCCGTGAATTGGTTGAACAGATTAAAAATGTAGCTGTTCACTTGATTGGTGGTGCGGATGTGGCATCTGAACTGGATGCTAAACGGGCGATTGATCAAGGTACCCGATTAGCGGCTGATATTTAATCTATAGCTAGAGAGTAAAACCACAGAGGGGCTCTGTGGTTTTTACACATGTTTTAGGCGTTCATAGATCTCTAAAATTTTCGGTAGGGCGCGATGAAAAGCTTTAATGATCTCAGGATCAAAGTGCTTGCCTGATTCTTCATCAAAGAGTTTAAGTGCCTTTTCGACCGGCCAAGCTTCTTTATAAGGGCGTTTTGATGTTAAAGCATCAAACACATCGGCAACGGCAACAATACGTGCTGAAAGAGGGATCTCCTTCTCTTTCCAGCCGTGTGGATAACCGCTGCCATCCCATTTTTCATGGTGCCCTTCAGCAATTTCGATGCCGGTGGCGAACATGCTGTGTCCACTGGCATTAAGTTGCTCTTCACAGCGCTTCAATACTTCTCCGCCGATGGCTGGGTGAAACTCCATATCATGACGCTCTTCGCTGGTTAGCCTACCTGGTTTCAGTAGAATGCTATCTGCGATCCCTACTTTTCCAATGTCATGCATAGGGGAGAAGCGCAGAATGTCACGTATGTAGCGATTATCAATCAGATATTCGTAAGGGCTGTCATGGCTAAGCTCTTCAGCGAGAATCATTGAGTACTGAGACATTCGGGCGAGATGGTCGCCTGTTTCTGGATCTCGACTTTCGGCAAGCTTTGATAAACCACTAACAGCCGAGATAACTAAACTCTCTACTAACTCTGTTTTCTCAAATGCGTGTTGTAGTTGCCCCCCCGCGTTTTTTAATAGTCGAAGATGTTTTTCATTAAAGGCTGAAGGGACAGTACTAGCAAAGACTAAAATAGAACCACTTTGATTGTTAAATGGAAAAAATAGCGCGGAGTTAATCCCTGCATTGTGCAGATATTTAGCAAGCTCTGAGTGTTGCTCATCCCAATCTTGATCTTCCTGCCAAAGAAGGGGTTCAGAAAGGTCAAATAGGCTACAGAGCTCACATACTTGTTTTGAGTAGTGACTGTTTTCTTTTAACTGCAGGTTCTTGTCGCTGTGAACTCTTTCTAATAGAAGGGATTGGCCGTCGTTACTATCACGTATAAGGCATAGAGCATCAATCGGAAGACGCTGCTGATACTCTTCATAGACAAAGCATAAGGCGCTATCAACGCTGGTTGCTTGGTTAACATTGCGTGTCAGATTAAATGTTGTATTAAGGTTGAGGGCTAAGTCGTCTATGGCTGAATAGATGGTGCCCATCTCATTTCTGCTGTCGATCGTTTCATCTAACACGGTCTTACCTTGGGCAAGATGTTGGAGACGAGACAAAATGGTTTGTAGCGGACGGCTAAACAGTCGATTTAGTGCGAAGAGGGTTGATAGGCCTACGAGCAAAGAGAGAGTAAAAAGGGCGATATTTATCTGTCTTTGTGTTTTTAATTGTTGGTCCAACATCGTTTTAATGCGTTGATCTATCTGTCCAGATAATGCATTAAGCTCTTGTTGATGGGCGACGACCCAGTGTGCAACCGATTCTAATTTAGGTTCTGCTAGATCTCCTCGAACAGTGTGTATTTCTTGGGAGTAGATTTTCCATTGCTGTTGGAGATCGGGTAGGTCTGTTAGCGTTGACAGAGTGTTATCTAATTTTAAGATGATGTTATTTAAATCTTGTCCATACATCCCTAAATCGCGGAAGTATGTCTCCCAGTCTCTAGGGGCTGCTTCTGCATATTGGCTACTGCGACTGATCAAAGAGCTAAAAAGCTGCTGCGTTGTACCGGAGCTTTGCAATGTATCGTAATCATGGCGACGCTGATTCTCACTATAAAATGAAAACAGAGTATTAATAAGTAATACGCCGATTAACAGAACGATAACAACGGTAATTTGAAAGCGAAGGGAGTGATAAATAGAGGTTGGTGCTATTTTCATCAAGTGCTTCCTGACCCGTTAAATGCTGTTAGATGCTGATTGGAGTGTATTGGAAGTGGAAAGTTTCGATCTAATAGAAAAAAGCCTGAACAAAACAGCCCTTTTCGTTAACTTATAGGCTTTAAGCAACGGTTTCGATTAATTGGGGAAACTCTGTACCAGGATCGTTTGCAATCTGTTCCGCGAGTCGGCTTTGTAAACGCTGTTGCAGCTCTTGTGTTTGTTGCTCGTTAGAATCCAGGGGTTGTTCTGCATTTTGTTGAGCTAATGAGACTGTGGCTTGCTCCGTCTGCTCTGGGCGATTGCGCAAGCTCTCTTGTAGATCCAGTGCTGTTTGGATGTCGATGCCTTGAAATAATGCTGAATCAGCGCCAGTTTGTTCAGCCAGAAAGTTTTCTATCTGTTGTTGCTGAACCGCAGGGTCTGTCTGTTCTTCCGTATTATTTACACGATTTGTACGCGTCTCGGATGGATTGTTAACGTCTGGAATTTGGCTAGTGGCGGGTAGATCACGGTTTCTCTCAGCAGCGCCTGTTGAGGCGTTCGCGAGTGAGTCATTCACTGATGATGGAGCTGGCGGCTGATTGGCTGAATTACCTGCTCTTTGTGTAGATAATGTCGTTGAGAGGCCTGTTGAGAGAATACTATTTTCCATAAAGCGAACCAAAAGTTATTTAAATTGTGGATATAAATATATGTTTTTTACTGCAGGTCGCTTTATGTAACGCAAGCCCTAAGCAAGTATAGACTATTTTTTGTCTATGAAGTTCATGCTTTATTTAGATCAACTTTAATGAGTCGATTTATTCATTTAGTTGGTTGGTAATTTGTTGCGCTTGATCTTCAGCTAGTTGGGATAATAGCTGCCGTAGCTGAGATACAAGTGCGGCATAGCCGGGCTCCTCCAAAGGTGCCGAGAGATTAAAGCGTGCACTAATAAGTACTTTGCCTTGTTTAGCTAATTGCCAATAACCACTAAAAGTGGCGAGTCCATTTTCAGTACCATGGAATTGGTCCACATGGGTCGAAAGGCTGTATTGCCAATCGGAGCTTCGCCCAAATTGGCCATTGTCGATACGACTATGGCTGAGCTTTTTATTGAGTTCGCCATGTAACACACGGGTGATCGCTAAGTTAGGTTGCTCAGCCCAAAGGTGATGATTAGCAATTTTTAATTGGCTTTCAGTGGTTTGTATCGCGATACCCGCATTATTCAGATAGGCAGCCACCGTTACAGGCTTGAGGCCTATGACGTGTTTAGTATCTACTTTTTGAATTGCGGCACTGTCACTACTGAGTAGATAAAACTGGTTTTCATCGCGGCTTGTTTGTTGCGCACAACCACTGAGTAATAAAAACGAGATAGCTAACGCCATTACGCCTCTAGTCGGCATTTTTACCTCCAGGAATAAGGTCTGGGCCTTTTTGAGCATCAAAAATAAGTGCATTAGGTTTTTCATCTAAAGTTTTTATCACCGGTTGTAGCTGTTTTAAGGTTTGTTGCAATGTTTGTAGTGTGTTGTGTATCTCTAAATATAGCTGACTGTCGGGGGTTAGTCCTTGAGCTGCTTGGCGTATCTCTTTTAAGGTGGCGGTTAGCTCTTCAGGTAGCGCTTTTGTTTCTTTGCTTTTCACTAAGCTTTCGATCTGTCCCAGCGTATGGTCGAGTTGGGTAATTGCTTTGTCGCTAGAGCTCAGTGTGCTTTCTAACTGATCAAGAACGGGTTCCACTTTTAATTGCTCTATTTTGCTTAACACGGCAATTAACTTGTTTTCTAACTGTACAAAACCACCCGACGCTGTAGGGATGACGGAATAGTCATCGACTTTGGTTAGTGTTTTATGGGGGGAGTCTGGATAGAGGTCTAAGTCGACAAATAAGCTACCTGTGACAAGGTTGCCTGATTTAAGGCTTGCTCGCATACCGCGCTCCACCCAGTTACTAAGTTTGGAATGCACTTCGGCTAATATGCGCTCTTCATCTTTATAACCTAAACGTCCAGGTTCGAGCCTGATTACTACAGGTATACGTGAATCGGTAATCTCTGAAAGGTGGGCGATTTGAAAGGAGATATTTTCTACGGTGCCTACGCGAACACCACGAAATTCAACAGGTGCTCCGGCAACCAGTCCACGTACCGACTGGTCGAAGAGCAACAGATACTCATTATAGTACGCATAAGGGCGTTCTTTGACGCTATTAAAATCTGCATAAAGGCGGAAGCGGTCGCCATCTTGTGCTGTGCGTCCTTGTTGTTCGCCTTCTAATAAATCGAAAGTGATGCCGCCACTAAAAAGGGTGTCGAAAGTTCCCGTTTGAACATTAACACCGTTCGCTGAGAGGTTTAGGTTAATACCACTCATATTCCAAAAGCGGCTATCTGTACTGACGAGCTGATCATATGGGGCTTGAATAAAAATCCCATAAACCGCTTCTTTTGCTTGGGCATCAAAGTTAACCCGTTCAATTCTACCAACGGAAAAGCCACGATAAAGTACAGTGTCACCCACACTTAATGAGTGAGCATTATCACTAATAAGTTCTAAACGTAAGCCGGGTTCTGTTGTGGAAGCTACTGGGGGCTCTTCTAAACCAATATATCGGTTAGAGGGTTTGCCTTTTTCACCCGGTGCCATTTCGATGTAAGCACCAGATAGAAGGGTGCCTAAACCACTCACGCCACCTGTACCTACACGGGGTCTGACAACCCAAAATTTTGTATCTTTAAGTAAAAGCGCCTCTGCTTCAGGGTCGATTCGTGCTTGTACAAGGACATTATTATTGGGGTAGTTGAGTTTGACTGATTCTACTTTCCCGACCTCAACATTGCGGACTTTAATTTTTGTTTTTCCGGCTTCAATACCATCGGCAGTTATAAAGCTAATATTAACTAACTGCCCCCTATGCGCCCAATCGTTATAAACCATCCAACCACCTATAAACAAGGCAATGAAAGGTAGTAGCCAAATGCTGGAAACTGAACGTTTAGCACTGATTAGTGGTTGTGCTGAAGAGTGATCTGTTGCTGTCATAAGTATCAGTTATCTTGTTGGCTAAGTGTTTGATGATTAAACATATGAGGCCTAGTTTATCTCATCTAATAGGTCATTTAATGGCTCTTGGCCACTCTTAATAATGTGTAACTCATCTTTATCCAGATTATCCCATATTAAGCGAGGGTCAAAGTTTATAGCCGATAACATAGTGAGAATAACGACTCCGGCGAAAGCGGTTACGGCGATACCAGGTAATATACTGGCTAACCCGCCGAGTTGTACTAACGCGACTAAAACGGCGACGACAAATACATCAATCATTGACCAGCGCCCAATAAGTTCAGTCATTCTATACATCCATATACGTTCGCTTACGCGATTTTGATGGCCCGCTTGTACGCTAAGTGCGAGCCAGAACAGCGCTAGCATTTTTACTATAGGTATCAAAATACTGGCGATAAAGACAATAAGGGCAATGGGGTAAGAGCCGTGTTGCCATAAGAGGACTACACCACCCAATATGGTACTGGGTTCGTCAGCACCTAATAAGCGAGTGTGCATAATTGGGTAAATATTTGCTGGGATGTATAGCAAGGCTCCCGTGATTAAAAAAGCCCAGGTTTTTTGTAGGCTAGCGGGGATTCTTGGGTGTAACGAGCTGGAACAGCGTTGGCAGTTGTGTGCATCCAAATGGTGGATCAAACCACAGCAGTGGCAGCTTTGTAATTGTTGTTGCATTGCCCCACCATAATTGTGCTTAGGAGGAGTTCTTTGTATAGAGGAGGCCTTATCTAGGCTGTGCCATAGTTGTAATCGATCTATACAGGTAATTGTTGCGATTAGGCAAAGTGCGAAGAGTACATAGGCCCAAAAAGACATACCGATCACAAGGTCAGCCATACCTGATATTTTAACAAGGCTAACTAAAACACCGATTAAAAATACTTCAGCCATTGCCCAAGGGTGGAGGGTAAATATAAGTCGAGCAAGTGTGTAGCTCCAAGGGTAAGCGGTATTTTTACGTAAGGGGATGAGGATCAATAGATATGCACAAAGCAGTAAAGAGGGAACGATTAAAATGAATACGCTTAGTAGTAATGCAAGGAGAGGAAAGCCTAGTATGAGTAAGTCATAACCACTTTGAATTAAGGAAACCTGTTGTTCACGGCCTTGCGATTGGAAGGCCATAAAAGGAAACGGTAGTGATAGTAGTAAAAAAAGTAGTGCGCTTGCTGCGAATGCTGTTGCTTTATTGTAGGCATTGGCCGTTTGTGAAGATAATAGGTGGCCGCATCGAGGACAGTGCGCTTTACAGCCCGGTTTGAGCGTCGACACCTCAACAATTAGATCGCAGCAGTGGCAAGCTACATTTTCAGAAGACATGGTTCTCAATGGACATTTTATTTGGCCTTTATATTGCTGCTGTTTTGCGTGAGATAGATCAATTTTAAGCTCACTAAGCGTGGAGATTATATCTTAATTCTAATCAAGCTAGGAAATTATCAGGTCTTTATTATTTAATTTGGTAGTTCGCTCTAAGGTGGCTAGTCTTAAAGTAGTACCTTTTTAAAGGTTGGCAGTAAAAGGCCGCTAGTCTCTGTTATTTTGTTGTGGAATAAAGCTCAATAACTACTGTTGAGCTTTATCAGGCCGCTGGGCACCGGAAATTATTTGGTTTATGGCGTAGAAGGGCATGTTCACACAGTACTAAATGGGCAAAGTGCGTTATTATTAGCAATAGGTTGGAAACCTTTTTAGTAAAGCATTTTTAAATAAGTTATATATTGCGAATACAGGGGCGGTCATTGAATGACCTAGTGCTTTGCAATACATAGGTTTACAACACAGCACTATGCATGATGTGGGTTTAGTCACGCTATAGTGTGAATTTAGGGGCGTCATTTAAAAATATGTTTCGACAGGCTTTACAGTTCCTAACGCAGCGTTCACTGGCTTTTTCAGTGTTTGTGTTTGTGATTGTATTTTTGATAGCTACGTTTTTTGTTAATCATGAGTTCGAACGAATTCGTGACAATCAGAAGCATCAGGCATTTGTTAATCTGCTTACTCTAGGCGCCCGTCTTGAAGGTGCCATTAATTCACATCTTGTTGTTTTGCGTGGTTTGAAGGCTGAAATTGCAATTAATTCTGATATAACGCAGTCAGAATTCGCTAGGCTCGTCGATGAATACCTTCAAACCCAACTAAGCATTAGTCATATCGCTTTGGCTCCAGACCTTATTATCACTAATATTTATCCCGTTCTTGGTAATGAATCGGCCCTAGGGGTTGATTATCGTGATGTGCCCGATCAGTTTGTGGCGGTTCAAGAATCTGTAGACAATGAACAGATTATCCTTACTGGCCCAGTTGATCTGGTTCAGGGCGGGAGTGCCTTGATCGCTAGAGTGCCTGTGTTTATTGGTGTAAAGCGTGATATTTTATGGGGACTCATCTCAGTCGTTATCAACGATAAAGAGCTGTTTTCTAATGCAGGCCTCCATGAGAAGCTATGGGGGCTAGACATTGCCATTCGTGGTAAAGATGGTAAAGGGTCTGAAGGAGCTGTCTTTTTTGGACATGCCTCTACGTTTGATAATGACCCTGTTATTGTTGATGTGTTTTTACCTTCAGGAAAATGGCAGCTGGCGGCCAGCGCTAAAGGTGGATGGCAGGTAAGTCTTCAAGAAATTATATATTTTTGGGCCGCCGCTCTGCTTGTTAGCCTAGTTACAGCCATGGCTACTTATCTTATTGCTTCCAACTATCGAGAAAAGCTTGTTGCTATAGATACGGCAAACTATAGGGCTAGCTATGATGGTCTAACAGGATTGTCCAACCGTTACCATTTTACGCAGAGATTCAAAAAAATAATTAATGAACATCAACGCCACGGCAATATATTTGCGTTGTTTTTTATCGATCTTGATTATTTTAAAGAAGTTAATGATAACTGGGGCCATCATGCAGGTGATGAGCTTTTAAGGCTGTTTTCTCAACGTATGGGTCATATTGTTCGTTCTGATGACCTTATTGCTCGGTTGGCGGGTGATGAGTTTGTGATTGTGCTGAATGATATTGAAACCGCTACTCAAGCGGAGCTGTTGGCAGAAAAGTTACAACTAGAGTTGGGTGAGCCTTACCTTATTGGCGGACAATATCTGTCGGTAACTCATAGTCTTGGTATTGCTATATACCCACAAGATGGACAGTCGGCAGATGTCTTGTTACAAAATGCTGATCGAGCGATGTATGAAGCTAAACGATCTGGAAAAAATAGAATTTATTTCTTTAATGATGAGCTAAGTCTTGAAGTTAAGCGGCATGTACAAGTACATAATGAAATCCTTGATGGTATTCGTCGAGGCCAGTTTCAGCTTTACCTTCAACCTATAATGTCTTTAAAAGATAGGAAAATTTCTAAATGTGAAGCGCTTATTCGATGGTTCCATCCTGAGCGTGGTGTTGTCTCCCCTGTGGACTTTATTCCTATTGCTGAGCAGACCGGAGCGATTAGGGCCTTAGGTGACTGGGTCTTAGAGGAAGCTTGTCATCTGTCTAATCAGTTGACGGAGAGGGGGATTGATGTGCAAATCGCTGTTAATCGTTCTGTTGCTGAGTTTTTCCCTAAAGATGCGGTTGAGCGCTGGTTGAATATTATTGATCAGTATGAAGTTGATCACCATAAATTAGTCTTTGAGATTACTGAATCCTTGTTAATGGATGGCGGGGGTAGTCAATTAGATAAAATTAATCAATTACGAGAGCAGGGGATCGCTTTTGCTATTGATGATTTTGGTACCGGTTATTCAGCAATAAATTATCTACGTCACTACCCCGTTGATTTTCTAAAGATCGATCGTAGTTTTGTGACAGATATTATGGATGATGTGCAGGACCGTACACTTGTGGAGGTGATCATCAAAATGGGCCAGACATTAGGGATTCGGGTTGTGGCCGAGGGTGTTGAAACTAAGGAGCAACTAGCTATGTTGGATGAGTATGGTTGTGACTTTATTCAAGGGTTTTATTTAGGCAAGCCTTTGCCGTTTGATGAGTTTATCGCTTTTTATCGTTCTCGTTAAATTGGGGAATGGTAAATTGTATCTCTATATAGTTTTAATCTATCGGCGTTTTTGTTTTATTAAATTTCTTTAATAATTTGATTTTCGTTATAGTAATTCCATCAACGCAAACGAGCGTTAGAGTAATAATTTTAGTATGAGGAATTGATTGATGTTACAGACAAAAGAAGGTCAAAGCGTACCACAGGTTGTGTTTCACACTCGCCAAGGAAATGATTGGGTTGATGTGACAAGTGATCAGTTGTTCAAAGGAAAAACGGTTATTCTATTTGCCCTACCTGGTGCATTTACGCCGACATGTTCTAGTACTCATTTGCCTAGATATAATGAATTGGCTCCTATTTTTGCCGACAACGGTGTTGATGACATTATCTGTTTATCGGTGAATGATACTTTTGTTATGAATGCTTGGGCTGAAGATCAAAAAGCTGAAAATATCACTTTTATTCCCGATGGGAACGGTGAATTTAGTGAAGCGATGGGTATGTTGGTTGATAAAAGTGATATAGGATTTGGAAAGCGTTCATGGCGCTATTCTATGTTGGTAAAAGATGGGGTAATCGAAAAAATGTTTATCGAACCCGATCTACCAGGCGACCCTTTCCAGGTTTCTGATGGTGATACCATGCTTGAATATATCAACCCGCAAGCTGAGCAGCCAAAACGTGTAACGATTATCAGTAAGCCTGGATGTGGACATTGTACGCGTGCTAAGAAAGTATTGGCTGATAACGGCTACAAATATGAAGAGATTGTATTAGGTACCAACGGTGTTAGCTTTAGCTCACTACAAGCGGTATCGGGTCGTGGTACTACACCGCAGATCTTTGTTGATGGAAAGCTTATTGGTAGCGCTGATGAGTTAGAGGAATGGGTTACTTCATAAACCTGAGCTTCATCAGATATAAAAAAAACGCACGTTTACGTGCGTTTTTTTATTTAATCTTTAAGGCGAAGCCCGCCGGACTCTACAGTAATCTTGCCTTGTTTTAATAAAGAGCCTACCGCTTTTTTAAATGCTTTTTTACTGATACCAAATAGCTGAAAGATCATTTCAGGGGATGATTTGTCATGCACAGTGATAAAGCCATCTTGCTCTTCCATCATCTCTAAAATTTTATCGGTTGTATCTATCACTTTCCCATAACCGGGTTTTTGCATAGATACATTGATCTTCCCGTCGGCACGTACTTCTTTTATATAGCCTTTAAACTTTTGCCCAGGATAAACCGTTTTTAATACGTCACTACGGAAAATCATGCCCCAATGCTCATGGTTCACGATGACTTTCTGGCCTAGATCTGTGCGATTTGCTACAACGAGTTGAACCTCTTCACCGGTTTTGTAGTTTGGAGGGGTTTTATCTAAAAACCTATCAATTTTGGTGGAAGCGACAATGCGATTGGTGTGCTTATCTAAATAAAGGCGTACAAGGTAGCGTTTATCGACCTCAACAGGGCGGTTTTTTTGCTCGCTATAAGGCAATAATACCTCTTTAGGTAAACCCCAATCTAAGAAAGCACCAGTATTGTTGACCTCGGATACTTTGAGCATGGTGAATTCACCAACAATGGCCGCCGGTGTTTCGGTTGTGGCGATAAGGTGGTCATCAGTATCAAGGTAGATGAAAACGCGAATACGATCACCTACTTCTAAGTCGTCAGCACAGTAACGCTTAGGTAATAGAATTTCACCTAGGTCTCCGGCATCTAGATAAACGCCAAAATCTCTTTCTTTAATTACTTCAAGGGTGTTGTATTTGCCGATTTCGGCCATGGTTTTCATTTCCGGAGTAGGTGAGCTGTAACAGCATTCATTGCTAATCTAACCTATTATCCTAGCCCCTGTTGAATTAGAAAAGCCTTTTTATAAAAAAGCCTCCTCAAAAACTGAGGAGGCTATGGAAAACTATCAAATTAAAGAGGGATTTATCTGCTATTACTTCCCTAAGCGTCTAATTGCTTGTGGTGTAAAGTTTTTATGGCTAAACCGTTTCGTGAAGTCGAAACCTTCACCCTCTTCATTGGTTAAACTGCCCACTAAATAGCGTCCAGATTGAAGGTCATATAAGGTTTCTGCTACTAGCCATGGCACATTTGCATCACGATATTGGAATTGATGAGCTTCTGCTACGCGCCAAAGCTCGCCTCGGCCATCATAATGATCCACAATCGCGATTTGCCAGCTATCTTCATCTATGTAAAAAGTACGCTTGGCATAGATGTGTCGTTCACCCTCTTTTAATGTTGCTTCAACTTTCCATACCCGATGGAGTTCATAGCGAGTGTGTTCAGGGTTCATATGACCAGGCTGTAAAATATCTTCATATTTTAGGCCTCTGTCCGCTAGCTTGAAGCTATTGTAAGGAATATAGACTTCCTGTTTACCTACAAGATTCCAGTCGTAACGATCAGGTGCGCCATTGAAAAGGTCTAAATTATCAGTGGTGCGTTGTCCGTCGCTCGCAGTACCTGGTGCATCATAAGCAATCTGAGGTGCTCTACGTACGCGTCGTTGGCCTGCATTATAGGTCCATGCCTGACGAGGCTGGGTAATCTGATTCATTGTTTCATGAACCAAAAGTACATTACCGGTTAGGCGTGAAGGTGCTTTGACCTCCTGAACGAAATAAAACAAGATATTCTGGTCTTTTTGAGGATCAGCACCGTCTTCTAGGGCGCTTGGCCAAGACATTTTCTCGTTTATTTTTACCGCGGTATAGCTACCATTGGCTTGTACAGGAACTTGCACAAACGTACGTTCCAAAGCCCCGCCTCTATATCGAGTCATATGATTCCAAATGACTTCTAGCCCATTGCTAGGAATAGGGAAGGGGATTGCTGTTGTAAAGTCTTTTAGGCCGTTGCCGCCATCGGTTAGCATGGTCGATGTGGCATTAGCTTTAGCTGCGGTATAAATGTGATCGGGTAATGCAGCGGTTCGGTGAGTCGGATAAACAGGGATAGAAAAACTATCCTTGTAACGCTCTAACATTGCTAGCTGGCCGGGTGTTAAATTATCTTTATACTGATCGGCATTGGCCGCTGTAATTGTAAATAGTGGTTTTTCGCTAGCAAATGGGTTGGTGTAACGGTCAGTTGATGTGGCTAAACCCCCCTTCCATGCAGGAATGCTTCCCGATGAGTTAGCGGCTTTTTCTGCGCCAATTGGTGTCAACGAATCACCGAGTTTAGCTGCTTCTTCAGCAGTTGTAGCTGAATATGCTGCAGATGAGGCCAAAATAAGGGCAGTGCTCAGCAGCAGTCTTTTAGTTTTAAGCATTGATGATATCTCCATCTGGTAAACGCTTCTTAGAAAGAAACGGATGCGCTGAGTGAAAGAAAGTCTCGGTCTTCAATGGAATTGAAGTCACCACCAAAGTAATCAGTGTATGAGAGCTGGACTGAGTATCTGTTAAGGTAGTCAGCGGTTAAGCTTAGACCTAGTGTTTTCTCATCCTCATTGAAGCCTGCACCGGGTTGAGGGCCATAACCCTCTAGACCGTGCTTAAAGCTAATCTCTGGTGTTAAGTTTACACCTGCAAAAACATTAGTGTAATTAAGATTGGCTCTGACTACATAACCATATGAATCTTGAGTAACGAAGCCATCGTTATCGCCAGCCGCATAACCGTATGCACCATGACGACCATATTTTAGAGCGTTCGCACTTTCATCTAGACTATGAACATGGGTCCAGCCGAATTCCCCGATTAAGGTTAAGCGGCTTGCGCCCAATACTCGATCGTGAAAGCTAATCAAGCTAGTTTGGAACTGTGAAACATCAAAGGTTTGATAACCGTCTACTTCGCTATCAAACGAAGCACCGTTGCCGGTTGCATCCTTTATATAGTTATCTAAAGCTGTATTCCCTGTAGCACCGGCGGTTAGGATACCTGCTATCAACGAGGTTCCGTTGATTTGCATAGGGACATCTTTTTTATGGCTGATCTCACCTGACCATGCGATGTCACCAACGTTTGTACTAAAACTCAGGCCGAGCATTTTAATGTCTTCTGGGTATTCAACATAATAAGATGAGCCTAAGGTTGCTGGAAGGCCACCAAAGAAAGCCCCAACGTCATAGACACCACTAGTGATGGGTAAGCGGCTATGGTATTGCGCAGCATAGAGACCAAATTCGGTATTATTTAGCTCTTCAGCAAAGTAGCGGAAAGCCAGACCAAACTGACCATCGTCATCCGCTTCACGTCGGCCATCTGCATTTCTGTAAACGACGGGGTCTTGTCCGCCTAAAACTGCGGGATTATTGAAGTAAGTTTGGTCATCAAGTGTGCCTAGAGCGCCACTCCCTATACGAATACCGTCACAGCCTTCGCCAACAAAATCATTAGTTGAAAAGTAGGTGCCGCAACCATCAATGGCAGTTGGCTCCCATGAGAGTTGATAGAAACCTTCAACACTTAGATTATCGGTAATACCTAAAGATGCAAATGCCATATTAACAGGAAGAAGGCCCTCTTTAACTTCAGCACCTGCACGCCTGAATGAGCTGACATCAACAGGGTTGATCGCATTTAAGCCACCTTGAATGAAGGTGCTTTCACCCCAGTTAATGACCTGTTTACCTAAACGTACATCAAGTGGTTTTTGAGCTATATCAAATGATCCATACCAATAGGCATCAAGTAATTCAAATCCAGAAAATTTAGCATAGTCATTAAAACCAGAATCATCTAATTCTGTACCAGGGATGTAGCTGTTCGCAGTATGACCATGAGAGCGTGCCCCATTTTCTAGCTCTAAGTCGTACCAATATTTTGCGCGTGCAAAGAAACCTACATTCTCATAGCTTAATTCAAGGTCATGCACACCTTTAACTATTTGCGAGAAGGTTTCCCCTTTTTCGAAATTTTGAGTTGCATCATCATAGCTGCCCCCGCCCTTGCTTGTGCCACCGTTTGCGGGAGCGATTAAGGAGGATGAAGGGTTATCCATTCGCCAGCTGGCGCCAACTGAAATTTGAGAATCTAAACGGCCTTCTATCTCACCTAGATTAAATTCAAGTGCTTGAGCTTGATTGATAGATACGACAGAACCCACCAATATTGGAAGTAGACGATGCGTGAACATCGGAGTTTGGCTTTTGCTGCGGTGCAAAATCCTATTTCTTATTGCCATTTCGTTCACCTAGCGTTGTTATTTTTTTAAAAGGCGCTAATTAGTATTACTTCTAAGATAGCCGACTTTCTAATAAAGCGCCTTTTTTCAGGTGCTTTGGGCTTAAAATAGAGTAAGGAACCCTACACATAATCTATGTCAGCGACTTGAGTCTCAATAACAATTGACTCCACATTTATTAACAAAATTGTTCTTTTGGGTTGATAAATGTACTACTTCAGGTCAACAATAGGGAGGGAAATGCGTTTCATTTTAACTAATGTTAATTGTAGGTAGTGAGATTATGGAGCGTAAAATTACTGTGCCGGCAGGCTATGTACGGCACCTTCTGCAACTAGTTCAAGAACAGGGTTTTAGTGTTGATCAACTGTTAAATCAGGTTGGTATTAGTCCTTCAGAGGTGGGAAGTCAGACCGAGTTTCCAGCGGATAAATTTGGTCTATTATACCAACGTATATATTACATCGCTCAGGATGAATATTTTGGCATGTTAAGCGGAGGGAAGGTTCCGAATGGGACTTTTCGCATGATGTGCCATTGTTTGATTCATTGCCCTACGTTGGAAAAAGCGATCTACCGTGCAAGTGATTTTCATGAGATCTGTCGTGGAACTCAGGTGAAGCCGTTTTTGGTACGCAAAGGACGATATGCCAAAGTTTCGTTTACCACAACGGATGCTTCCGGCGCGTCTATGGATGAGCTGCTGGCTGATGAGAACCCCGGTCGGATTAGAACCTCACTTTCCATGTGGCATCACTTTTTATGCTGGTTGATTGGTAAGCGTTTAGAGTTGAAAGCCGCATATTTTTCCTTCTCTGAACCTGAAGATGTTGCGCAGTATAAAACGCTTTTTCAGTCAGAAGTTAAATTTGATCAGCATGATAATGCGATTGTTTTTCCTGCCCGCTATTTAGATTTTCCTATAGTACAAACGCCAGAAACCCTACGTAGCTTCCTTAAAACAGCGCCCTATCAGTTAATTGTGATGGTTGATGATGATGCGAGTTTGAAATCGCAAGTCGTGGCGTTAATCGGTAAGGACTTTAGCCAAGAGCTACCTAGTGCTGAAGAGGTTGCTTACCGTCTACATATGTCTGTTTCTACGCTACGTCGCCGCTTATTGGACGAAAGTACCTCCTATCAAAAGATTAAAGATGAAAGTCGGAAAATGGCGGCGCTTAATTATATGAACTCACCACAGTTGTCGATTAATGATGTGGCTGGATTGATGGGTTTTGATGAGCCGTCAGCATTTTTCCGTTCCTTTAAAAAATGGACTGGAATGACACCCGGTGAATATCGTCGTAGCGATACATATTGTCAGCAGTTAGCTTCTTCTTGATAGGGCTGTAACTTATAAAATTTAGGGTTTTTTAATATCTTGACCGTTATTGTTAGCGAATAAGGTATTAAATGTTATTGCTGGTTTGGTGTGCTAAATAGATCATGTTAATAGCATTTCCCGATGTGATTATAGTTCCTTAAGAATAATAAAATGTGGCCTATTATTGATAGGTGGGTTACAGAACGGAGCAAGAGTAGCAATGAGTGATTATCGATATCCCTATCAAGATGGTGTTTTTGTTTTAAATCAGTTGGTGGGTTTAGAACAAATTTGTCAGCAGGCAGGCTTGGACGATTTTGCTGATGGTCTCGCGGAAGCGGTACTTGATGAGGCCGCGAAACTTGGCAGTGAGCAGTTGGCGCCGTTGAACGTTACTGGTGATAGATTAGGTGCATCCATTGAGAATAATAATGTGTCTGAAACACCTGGTTTCTCAGATGCATATCAACAGTTTTGTGATGGTGGCTGGCCTTCACTTGCGGGCAATCCCGAATTTGGAGGGCAGGGCTTGCCGAATGTATTAGCCGTTGCGGTTAATGAGGTTTGGCAGTCGGCGAATCTTGCTTGGGCACTTTGTCCACTGTTAACGCAAGGGGCTATCGAAGCGATCGAAACTCATGGAAATGATCAACTTAAAAAGCACTATCTGCCTAAGTTAATTAGCGGTGAGTGGACTGGAACCATGAATTTGACTGAGCCTGATGCAGGTACTGATCTGGCAGCGCTCAAATCTAAAGCGGTACCTGAGGACGATTATTACCGTATCACTGGGCAAAAAATCTTTATTACTTGGGGTGATCACCAGATGACGGACAATATTGTTCATCTGGTTTTGGCTCGTCTTCCTGATGCACCTGCAGGTGTTAAAGGTATCTCGCTCTTTGTTGTACCTAAATACCTACTCGATGAAAACGGCAATCCAACTGAGCAGCGCAATGATGCTTATGCCGTTTCTCTTGAGCATAAATTAGGTATTCATGGTAGCCCGACTTGTGTGATGAGTTTTGGTGATAACGGGGGAGCAATCGGTTATCTAGTGGGTAAGGCAAACCAAGGTTTAGCCTGTATGTTCACAATGATGAACGATGCGCGGCAAGGTGTTGGCTTACAAGGTTTGGCGATCTCCGAAAGGTCGTATCAGCATGCTGTTACCTATGCTAAAGAGCGAATCCAAGGGACGCTACGGGATGGTTCACGTATTAGCATTATTAAGCATCCCGATGTGCGCCGAATGCTTTTGCAGATGAAATCGTCAATTCAAGCAATGCGTGCGCTGGTGTATGTGGCGCGTGCCGAAAGTGACTATGTAAACAATGCTGTTGATGATGAGACTAAGTTAAAACATCAGAAACGTAATGATCTATTGACCCCTATTGTAAAAGGCTGGGTGACTGAGTTAGCACAAGAGCTGACTTATCTTGCGGTACAGATCCATGGGGGTATGGGGTTTATTGAGGAAACAGGCGTTGCTCAATACTATCGTGATGCACGTATCTTAACTATCTATGAAGGTACAACAGGGATTCAGGCTTTGGATCTTATTGGTCGCAAGACCCTTGTGGATGGCGGTGATGCGGTTACCGATCTGCTCTCTGAAATAAGCAGTGATTTAAAAGAAATAGACCATCCAGAGTTGCAAGACATTGTTAGTGCAACACAGGCCGCGGTTGAGCAAGCGAGCATCGCTAAACAATGGGTTTTAGAGGTTGCTGCAAAAGATGCTTCAGCGGCAGGGAGTGCGAGTGTCAGCTATATGATGCTGATGGGCTATCTGTGCGGTGCTTGGTTGTTAACTAAATCGGCAGCTATAGCGCAAGAAAATCTCTCTAAAGAGGGGGCTAATAATGACTTCCTTAATGCCAAAATTATCTCTGCCCGTTTCTTTACCGAACAGATGTTACCTAGGGTTAGTTCTTTATTAGTGGCCATGCAATCTGGTGGTGAGACCGTTATGGCTATGAGCGAAGAGCAGTTTTAAGCTGCGATCAGATAAGTATATAGATCGCGCTTAATACCCGAAAAAATTGAGGTGAAAAATATGAATGCTGTGGCTAGAGAATCCATGGAATTTGATGTGGTTATTGTCGGTGCTGGCCCTGCTGGTTTATCCGCTGCATGTAAATTAATGCAGCAAGCGCAGGCGGCCGAGCAAGAGATGACGGTTTGTGTGGTTGAAAAAGGATCTGAGGTGGGGGCGCATATATTGTCTGGTGCCGTGGTTGAAAGTCGCGCACTCGATGAGCTTTTTCCTGAGTGGGAAGAGCTAGGTGCGCCTTTAAACACCCCTGTAGTTGAAGATCAGATCTTCATGCTAAAAAACGAAACCTCCTCCATAAAAGTACCTAATATGTTTGTGCCTAAAACTATGCACAATCACGGCAATTACATTGTTAGTTTAGGGAATCTTTGTCGTTGGTTGGCGGAGCAGGCTGAGCAGCTCGGTGTTGAAATTTTCCCCGGTTTTGCTGCATCCGAGGTGCTGTATAACGAGGATGGCAGTGTTAAAGGGATTGCGACAGGTGATATGGGCGTTAGTGCATCCGGCGAGCACAAAGATGGTTATATGCCGGGTATGGAGTTGCACGCTAAATACACCATTTTCTCTGAAGGTTGTCGGGGGCATTTAGGTAAGGAGCTGATCGAACGCTATGATCTTGCTGCTCAATCTGATGCTCAGCATTATGGGCTAGGGATTAAAGAGCTATGGGATGTTGATCCAGATAAACACCAGCCAGGGCTTGTACTGCATGGTTCGGGTTGGCCGTTAACAGGCGAGAGCAGTGGTGGCTTTTTCCTTTACCATACTGAAAACAATCAAGTTGTTGTGGGTTTGATTGTTGATTTAAATTATAAAAACCCTTACTTAAGCCCTTTTGATGAATTTCAAAAATTGAAGCATCACCCTGTTCTTAAACAGTATTTAGACGGCGGTAAGCGCGTCTCCTATGGAGCGCGAGCAATCACTAAAGGCGGCTTTAATGCACTGCCTAAGATGACCTTCCCAGGTGGTATCGTCGCGGGTTGTAATGCAGGTACGCTGAATTTTTCAAAAATCAAAGGTACGCACACGGCGATGAAGTCTGGCATGTTGGCGGCTGAGGCGATCTTTGACGCGCTGCAGTCCTCGTCTGCTGGTGGGGAAGATCTAAATAGCTTTGCAGATAAGTTTAAAGCCTCTTGGTTATATGATGAGTTATTTAGCTCTAAGAATTTTGGTCCAGCTATGCATAAGTTCGGGCCGTTATTAGGCGGAGCTTTTAACTTTATTGATCAGAATATATTTTCCGGGAAATTGCCTGTAACACTGCATGATAATCATGAAGATTATGCACAGTTAAAACCGGCGGCAGAGTGTGAGCAAATTACGTATCCAAAACCGGATGGGGTGCTTAGCTTTGATAAACTGAGTTCAGTTTTTCTGTCTAATACTAACCATGAAGAAGATCAACCTTGTCACTTACAGCTAAAAGATCCATCTATACCGCTTGGGAGTAACCTAGAGCGCTTTGCTGAACCTGCACAACGCTACTGCCCTGCTGGGGTATATGAAGTGATTGAGGAGGCAGAGGGGAAGCGGTTTCAGATTAACAGCCAAAACTGCGTACATTGTAAAACATGTGATATTAAAGACCCTGCGCAAAATATTCGCTGGGTTGTACCTGAGGGAACGGGTGGGCCTAATTACCCAAATATGTGATTTTTTAAGGTTTTTTTATAAAAAATACATAATAATGGAAAAAAACTACCCCATGAAAGGGGTGAAAGCAGAAAGAGAATTGGATCAGGATATTGACCTAGTGGTTATAATTT
Source organism: Neptuniibacter sp. 2_MG-2023 (assembly GCF_030547495.1). NCBI lineage: Bacteria > Pseudomonadati > Pseudomonadota > Gammaproteobacteria > Oceanospirillales > Oceanospirillaceae > Neptuniibacter > Neptuniibacter sp. 2_MG-2023. The sequence goes on from NZ_JAUOQC010000020.1 coordinate 38,935, forward strand.
GATCTGATTGTGCGGCTTTATCGTGTATTTCTGTACACTATCTAACCGCTTATTTTTATTATGAAAATAGTTTCATAATAATTCAGCTTTTTTCAGTAAAAAGTCGCGTTACTGGTTGACACAAAAACTCAATCCTATAATATACGCGCCGTTCCTGCGGAGGGATGGCTGAGTGGTCGAAAGCACTGGTCTTGAAAACCAGCGGTCCGAGAGGGCCCTAGGGTTCGAATCCCTATCCCTCCGCCATTTACTGGAACTAGAGTTCCCTGATAGCTCAGTTGGTAGAGCAGTAGACTGTTAATCTATTGGTCGCTGGTTCGAGTCCAGCTCAGGGAGCCAATTTAAGAGATGGGTCGTTAGCTCAGCTGGTAGAGCAGTTGGCTTTTAACCAATTGGTCACAGGTTCGAATCCTGTACGACCCACCACTCTTTTATTATGTGAGTATCATCGCAATACCGTGGGTCGTTAGCTCAGCTGGTAGAGCAGTTGGCTTTTAACCAATTGGTCACAGGTTCGAATCCTGTACGACCCACCACTCTTTTATTATGTGAGTATCATCGCAATACCGTGGGTCGTTAGCTCAGCTGGTAGAGCAGTTGGCTTTTAACCAATTGGTCACAGGTTCGAATCCTGTACGACCCACCACTTATAAGAATCCAGCCCTGTGCTGGTTTTTTTATGCCTGTAGAAAATGCACGAGTACAGGATGAGAACCGTTAAAGGTTCGATTCGCATGACGCAGTCATAAGAAAACATCGGAGCCTGCGACGATGGCCCGAAGGGCAGCAGTAATCCTGTACGACCCACCACTTATAAGAATCCAGCCCTGTGCTGGTTTTTTTATGCCTGTAGAAAATACACGAGTACAGGATGAGAACCGTTAAAGGTTCGATTCGCATGACGCAGTCATAAGAAAACATCGGAGCCTGCGACGA
>NZ_JAUOQC010000021.1:0-38433 GCF_030547495.1 Neptuniibacter sp. 2_MG-2023
CCGAAGGTGGGTCTCAATTTACCCGTTTTTAAAAGGATTTAAAAAGGTGGAATATCCTCAAGAACAACCATACAAGTTACTCAAAAGGACGCAAAACGCTTGGCTTGTGCTCCTTCGTCGCTAATTTTAGCCAAACATTTATGCGCCCATTAGTAAGGCGTTAAATCTTTTACGAATAAATAATTCTATGGAAGGACAATGAATTACAAAAAGGCAACCTCAATTCTATTAGCCACATTACTTTTGACTGCTTGCTCAGGAATGAGAGGTGGATTAACCAAAAACGAACTTGATTCGAGTAATAATATCGCGGTTGTATCCCTTTTAGGTACCAACTTTAATGGTATCCACATTGGAACGACTATTTTCAGTAATGTTGTGTATGAAGAAACAGTCCCTGAATGGAACATTGATGGATTTACTGAAGAGTTAATTATTTCACGGCTTAATCAATCAGATTTACGTACGGCTGTAGTTCTTCAGCACGATCCAAACCTTAATGAACGTTTGGAAGAAACATGGAGCTTTCTTAATGGGTATGACTATAAAGAGTTAATAGCGTCCGCAAAAAGCCAAGGCGCCGATACACTTATTCTTGTCAAACCAACAAGGTACGATAACAAACCATTTCATGAGCCGGGTTATGGCTTCTACGAACGTTCGTTTCTTGGCAATGCACAGAGCTGTGTTTATTCACTATTTACCATGACTGTATTCTCTACTAATAGTGGACAAGAATTAGGGTGGGAATGGGGATTCCCCTGTGAAACAGGTGAGGTTGAGATCAAATGGAAAGACAGCTTTGATCAATATACTAAAGAAGAAACACAGCTACTTCGTCTTAAAGTAGAAAACAGTGTAAAGCAAAATGTATTGTCGGCTCTAAGAGCCCTTGGTTATTAAGGTCATCAAAAAAAGCCTAAAGATCAAAAAACCAACAGGATCGGTCTGGCTTTTTGCAATACATAAAATAAATAGGGTCCTAGTATATTTTCTCCGGCCTCGTAGACAACATGCTGTTTAGCGTTAGGGGTTTGGTTCTATCGAGCATTTCCTTATTTATTGCTTTAACTGGGGGCTCTCCCACAGAAAGAGTCATTGCTTGGATTAGATGTATCGTCTAACCCAAAACCGGTGGATGCGGTTGTTATATCATTAGACTACTGCAACAGCTTAATGGACGGTTGGTATACGCAGTCGATAACAAGTCATTAACTACTATTTCTTCTAAGTACTATTACTCGTGCAACATCAGCGAACAGATTACACCAGCAGTGTAAGGAAAAAGGCGTATCCCATTGGAACTTGCGAATTACTCTATCGAATTACTGGCACTTTTATTTTTAGTGTCGGTTGTCGCCGGACTCCTTGATACATTGGCAGGTGGCGGCGGATTAATATCAATACCCGCCTTAATTTTGAGCGGTGTTCCCCCTTTGGCTGCACTGGGGACCAACAAATTACAAGGTTGTATGGGGACGGCTACAGCGTCTTATATGATGCTTAAAAATAAAAGAATACGCTGGGACAACGTGAAGTATCTAATGTTAACAGCGTTTGTAGGCGCAGCATTGGGGACCATCGCTGTGCAATTTATAAATACAGATGTATTAGCCTTTGTTATTCCTATTGTTCTTTTATTTATCGCTATCTACTTTCTTATATCGCCAAAACTCATTAAAACTCAGGGTGTCGCTAAATTAACCAACACAAAGTATAAAAATATAGTTGTCCCTTTTATTGGCTTTTATGACGGTATGTTTGGTCCGGGTACGGGCTCTTTTTTCGCCCTGTCGGGTATTCTATGTCGAGGACATGACCTAATAACATCGACAGCCATCGCTAAACCCTTAAACTTTGCGACCAATATCGCGTCTTTAATTGTATTTTTAGTGGCCGGTCATATTGTCTGGGTTGTTGGACTATCAATGATGCTAGGGCAATTCATAGGTGCATGGTTTGGCGCCCATTGTTTGTTCAAAATTAAGCCCGCCTATTTAAGAATCATTGTCGTTCTTATGTGTAGTGCTATGCTATTAAAGTATGCTGATTCAATGGGATGGTTTGTTTTCGCCTAACACACCCTTCAAAAGGGAAAATAACGGTGGGTTTTTGGTAGTTACTTAACGTTAAGATCTATTAATAGCACGCTTGAGTAGCGAGTGTTTCTCGTTTCTCACTGCTTGTAAGGTTTGTATGTTTACTTCTTTAACGTCCAGCATGATTGCTTTTGCTGTTGCCGCATTGGTGATTATCATTGCCGGTAGCAAGTTGGCAAAATTGTCAGATTCATTAGCTGACCAAACGGGCTTGGGCGAAGCATTATTTGGGGTTTTATTATTAGCGGGAGTTACCTCATTACCTGACTTTGCAGCAACACTCACGGCGGCCATTGATGCTCGCCCCAATTTGGCCATGAGTAATGTCATGGGGAGTATGGCCGCTAATCTTGTCTTTCTGGCTGTGGCAGATATTGTTTATCGTAAAGCTAATTTGGAACATGCAGCAGCCTCTGCCGTCAATCTGATGCTCGCTGGCTTGCTCATTGTTTTATTAACCTTGCCTTTACTGGCTGTTTTTAGCCCCTCTATTACTTTTTTTAATATTCACCCCATTACACCCGTAATTATTATCGCTTATATATCCGGGTTGCACTTAGTTCTGCATACGAAAACAAAACCTATGTGGTTCCCTCGACAAACATGCCAAACGGTTGCAGACCAACCTGATACGCGCCATAGCAGTAATTTAACCTCAGTGTGGATAACGTTTATCTGCATGGCAGCTTTAACGGGGATAGCGGGTTGGGTTTTAATGGAATCAGCAAAACAGGTAGCCGATCAAACGGGAATTTCTGAAACACTTATGGGTGGCTTTTTTACCGCGCTTGCCACTTCTACACCCGAGCTAGTCACCACGATTGTTGCCATTCGTATTGGTGCTTTAACCCTTGCAGTCAGTAATATTTTTGGCACTAATTGCTTTAATATGTTGGTGGTTGCCGCTGCTGATGTAGGTTATACCCAAGGTTCTATCTATCATGATATGGCTCCTGTCCAAGTCATCTGGGCTTTGGTGAGCATTTTAATGACAGCGACTTTACTCTTAGGCATGGTGAGACGGCAGACTTATGGCATTGGTAAAATCGGGTTTGAGAGCGCCCTTATTTTAGCGATCTATGGTATTGCTTTGGGCTTCGTTATCGTAAGTTGAGTAATTAGCCTACGATACTGGATCAACCTGACCCTATTATTTCCAGAAAACCCTTCCCTAAAGGGCTTTCCTTCTTCGAACATAGGGAAAGACTCATGGCGGTAGCAACGAGAAAAACCCTTCGGCCAGACACCCGTTCCGAGTATAGAGGCTGGCCTTCTACAGATGAACTAAGAAGGCGCTAATTCTTTATATTCTATAGGGTGCCAAAACTAAAGGCCGATGGTTTTATAGGCACAGAATAGGGCTGAAAGTGCAATCTTATAAATCGCAGATATACGGATGGTCATGCTTTGGTGAGTATTAAATACGATCCCTGATCGTTAAGTTTTTTATTGCCCTTAATTTCGTCAAGTGCATGTAAAACTGTTCTCTATTGCCATCGTGGGATATGCCGTTTGTCAGAAACAATAACTATGCAGCAGTATTAGCCTTCTCCCAAGCCACACGAGCTTTGGAAGAAGGCTGAGTCGCGCTATGCCTTAATACTCAATGCGGCCGCTTTAAGCTCTTCCGAAAGCGCAGAGACTTCGATAGACAATTGGGTTGACTGTTCAGATGTCCCTTGAACTTCAAGGTTTGATGCGTTGATAGATTCCATATCCATACTGACAATGTCAGCTACTTGGCTTTGCTCTTCAACCGCGGCAGCAACCTGTAAGTTCATTGCCAAAATATCCGCTACGGCATTCGCTGCCTGATCAAGCGTATATTGCGTCTGTTCAGTTATAGCGATAGTTTCTTCGCTTTTCTCCCGTCCAGACTCCATGATAGTTACAACACCTTTGGAAGCACTTTGTAATTTAGTAACAACGGTATCAATTTCTTTTGTTGCTTCTTGGCTGCGCTGCGCCAAAGACCGAACCTCATCCGCAACAACCGCAAAGCCTCTTCCCTGCTCACCAGCGCGCGCTGCTTCAATGGCGGCATTTAACGCCAATAGATTGGTTTGCTCAGCGATGCCTCGAATAATATCCAGCATTGCTCCAATATCATCCGTATCAGCTGCCAATTTATCGACCATTTCCTTCGCTTCTTTTTGTTGCTGAACTAACGCCAAGGTATTACCGATGCTTATTTTGACTTTATCAAAGCTTTGATCGGTCAATTTCTTAGCATTTTCAGATGATTGCGCGGCACTTGCCGTATTCTGGGCAATTTCAGCAATGGTCTGGCTCATTTCAGTAACCGCAGCAACCACTGAGCTTATTTTATCATTCTGCCCGCACAGCTGTTCCTGACTGGTACGAGACAGGTTAGCCGATTGTTCGGAAAAACCAGCCAGTTTGGAAGAAGAGGATTGAAACTGCTGCATCGTTGTACGAATCATATCGAAGAATTGACCGAGAGTTTCAATAAAGGCTTTATCATCTTTTGTTGCGGCTTTAATACTGCTCAGTTCAATGGTTAGATCTTTATCTGTGGCTGCATTTTCAACCACTGTCCGAATTTGATTGGCAAGGACATACTGCCTTCGCAAATGAACAGAGATCATTATTAAAATGGCCGACTCGACAATAACAAAAAAGGCGTGCAAGAAAAAAGTAGGCCAGTCGCATGTTATTGCATAAGTAATATAGGGATGATCACCAATATAAGTATCAGCAAGCTGTAGAGGTACACTCACGAGGTGGTGAACCGCAATAACCAATGCAGCAACGACAACAACCCGCCAATCGCGCCATAAAATCAAAAACGCTAAGACACTGAAGATATGGAAATGCATTTCCAGGCGGCCAAACTGCTGCATAATCAATATCATTGACATAAACATATAAGAAGCCGCGATGACGGCTCGAGAGATAAAAGTACCTTTTGCCACGCTATAAGTGAGCAGCGCAGCGATAACCACTAAGGTTGCAGGAACCCCTCCAAGTAAATGTGTACCAAATCCGTTTGGCACAATAAAATATATAAAAGGCAAATGCAGAACAAGAACCGTCAATCCAAATCTATCTGCCCAAGAGGCATCACGAAACTCATTCTCGCTCGTCATATTATGACGCTCTAACATAGCTTAATCTCCTTGTTCGAGCATGTGAAAATCTTCCAAAATCATTTTTAAATCCGGCTTTGTGTAAACCAAAATTCCATCCAGTTTGGGATGGATAAAATAAATATAGTCCGTGTGAATGATTTCCTCTTTCCCCTGAAAGTAGTTCACTTTCAACAAACTGGCTATCTCTTTAAGTCCATGACCTTCGGTACGAAGCCCAATAAAGGCGGCATCGAAATTTGCCAGAAACTGACCCAACCGTTCAGCCGTATCCTGTTGAGGGTCAATGGTAATAAGTGCAAACTGCGCCTCAGGTCCTACATTCAATTTTATTTGTTTGAAAAACGCCATTGTTATAGGACAAGTATAGCTGCAACTGGTAAAGCCAAACGTTAAGAAGAGCGGTTTTTTCGCTAGGTTGGTCAAATGGACTTGATGCCCATACTGGTCGCTTAAAGGTGCGTTACTCAGCTCAAAGCTGGTCTGTATTCCTTTTAGTTCAGGTTTTCCCAGCAACCCATTCAGATAGCTATTTGCAGATAAATACGGATAAATAAATGCGGTTAGTAAACATAGACCTGCAACGACTAAAGCCAACACTTTTACTGGCCTAATCGCCATTATAACGCCACATAGAAATCACCAATTTAATCAAAATCTAAAAACTTCGCATTACATCAATGCATAAGTAGCCTTTATTTTCTTTCAGCCAGTGGCTGCCCCCCACAGGAAAAACAATGAGGCGCTCACCTTTTATGCTCAACTACGTGCCAAAACGAACGGTTTAGATTTTGGCCTCAAATACAGAGCACAAAAAAAGCCTTAGACTATAAAATCTACGGCTCTTTTTTATTCGCTACAACGACACTAAGCTTAGTAAGCCTAGCCGCCTAGCCTTTAGCGCTTTTTCAAACGACGCTAAAGGTATTTCTTCAGCGTAAATGCACCACGCAGATCACCAACAGAGTAACCCGTTGCCTTATCTTCTGGATATAGGGCTTGCAAGCTATTTTGAAGGACTGGTTTTATCTTAGTGCCATGACAAGCTAAACACTGATCAGCCACTGGGATCGCTTTCATCATTCGGAAGACCTTACGGCCATCTTCATCCACAACGACTTGTGAAAAGCCTAAGGTTTTTAAATTAGCGCCTTGCTGAGTTTGTTTAGCAAATTGTTCTAGTACCTGTTTTTCCCACTCATCAGGCGCATTCTCAGGATTACGTAATTTCAAACTTGTACGGCCTATATCCCAACCTGAAGATTGCGATATTTCGTGAGTTAGAGGCATTGCCTTTGTATTACAAACAGCAATAGCAGCGGGTGCCCCGCCTTCTTCTTTAGCTTTTTTTAACTCGCCCATTAAGGTGGAAGCTAACTGCATAATCACCTGTTTAGCTTCAGTCTGAAGCTCAGGGATATTTACGGTGAACTCTTCAGCCTGAATCGAAGGGGTTGCAACTATAGCCGCTACCGCTAATAGAAGTGCTTTCATACTAATGCCTCTTTGAATACGATCGTTCTAATGGTGCAAAGTATATAGCAATAATTAAATTAGTAAACGCTAATATTTATGGTTTTTATAGAATAAATCGCTATCGCGCAGGTTTATTCTGCAAAAATTGCATAAAGGCTTGCTGAGCTTCCACGGAGGATAAACGCTCATAAAAAAGCGTACCCTCTTCATCCATTACTTGGTGTAACTGCTGAAGGTAAGCTTTTTTCATTAACATTTTAGATGTTTGGACCGATTGCGAAGGCAGCCGTGCTAATCGTTCAGCACGAGCACGGGCACATTTGAGTAAAATATCGCAAGTTACAATCTGGTTGATTAAACCAATCTCTTGGGCTTTTTCAGCATTAAAAGGCACACCTTCAACCATCATTTCAAACGCCTGCTGATGGCTGACCATTTGCGGAAACAGTAAGGTTGAACCCCCTTCTGGAATAAGGCCTAATTTAACAAAGGGCATTTGACAGTTTAAATCATCGGCAGCGATCACAAGATCGCAATGTAGCAACATGGTAGAACCTATACCTACCGCATTACCTTGAACGGCGGCAATAATTGGTTTTTTACACTCAGCTAATTGGTGTAAAAAACCGATAATAATCTTAATCGCATCAGCCCCATTACCGACAGATATAAAATCTTGAATATCATTACCCGCACAAAAACTAGTTCCCTCAGCACGAATAAGCACAACATTGATCTCTGAATTTTCAGATGCCGAATCTAACAGTTGAGTTAGTTGCTCATACATAGAAAGGGTCAATGCGTTCTTTTTTGCTGTTCTGTTTAGAATAATCTCCAGAACATCCTTATTCTGCTCTGCTAGGACAAATTCATTCATAGGAATTCTCAATCAGATCTGATGTTTTATAAGAGCTACAGCCATTATTTATCAATATAATGTTCGGGCAGATAAGTTTTAATCATTTCGCTGCTTTGGCCCCACACATGGCAACTATTGAGCATAAATTTTGCGCCCTCTTTCAGCACCCCTTCATCCCCCTCTTTACCTGAACTTGGCCATATCGCTTGTATTGCTGTCGTTGCCACAACCGGTAATAGGTCATTCAGATGGGTACAACCCGCAACACCGCCTAGCAATGCTCTGGCCTGTTTTTGCCACCCAGGCCCAATACGGGAGCCTTCCAGCTTTTTGAACGCAGAGGTAATCTGGCTACACATGCGAAAAGGTGATTCATCTATGACTGCTTCGACATGATGTATATGTAAGCCTTTATCAAGGGTCACCCGTATGCTGATATCGTGAAACGCTTCTCCTCCTGCCACATAGCCCCCCCGTTCGGCGTTATCCACATCATGGGTTTTAACATCCGTCATCCGCGCTTCTATATCCCATAATTTATCGTCACGTAGATAACCAGTGCAAACCACTGTACGGGTATGTTGAGCCGTTCGACGAGAAGGTTTAGATAGTGGCATTAGCTCGTTCCTTGCTCAGTTGGCATCAGGTTGTGGCGATTTAAGCATTCGACGTAAAACTTTACCTACATTCGATTTAGGTAGGTCATCTGCAAACTCAACCTGTTTAGGCACTTTATAGCGCGTGAGTTTATCTTTACACCAATTACGAATATCTTCGCGGTTCAAATCGGGATTACTACTCACAACAAAGACTTTAACGGTTTCCCCCGCTTTAATATCGGGAACACCAATAGCGGCACATTCGATCACATCGGGGTGCTGGGTAATGACATCTTCAACTTCATTAGGGTAAACATTAAACCCAGAGACGATAATCATATCTTTAGCGCGGTCAACGATTCGATAGTAGCCATCTTCATCTAAAGTGGCGATATCACCGGTAATAAAGTAGCCATCGTCGGTGAAAGAACATGCAGTCTCTTTTGGACGCTGCCAGTAACCTCTCATCACTTGCGGACCTTTAACACAGAGTTCACCCGCCTCACCAATAGGTACGTCTTCGCCATCAGTACCAATTACGCGGATATCTGTATGGAGCATCGATAAGCCAATGGTGCCTATACGGTTCGCCAGCGGTGGATTAAAACAGACCGCCGGTGAGGTTTCGGTTAAACCATAGCCTTCGGTAATATCGCAACCGGTTTTTTCCTTCCACAATACTGCTGTTGATTGGTTTAGCGCCATACCACCCGATGCGGTAAATTTAAGGTTACTAAAATCCACATCTAAGAACTTTTCATCACTGCACAATGCAATAAAAAGCGTATTCAAGCCGACAAAAGTGCTCATCTTCCATTTATGCAGCTCTTTGATAAAACCGGAGATATCACGTGGATTGGGAATTAAAACACTGTGACCACCCAGCAGTGATACAACCTGAGCAACGGTAAAGGCATAAATATGATAAAGCGGCAGCGGAGATATAACAGTTTCTGTCCAATCAACGCCAGGTACTGTTAGTCGATTTTCAGCCTGCAACATATTAGAAATTAGATTGGCGTGCGTGAGAACAGCACCTTTTGATACGCCTGTAGTGCCGCCCGTATATTGCAATACAGCCGTGTCACCCGGAACGACTTCAACATGCTCAGGCGTTTCACCTAAATATTTTAAGAGCACTTCTCGTAAAGGGAGCGCATCCGGCAGGTAGAAATTGGGTTCCATCTTTTTCAGATATTTAACAGCGGCATTAAGTATATTACGCTTAACAAATCCGTGGAGATCACCAACTTGGGTCACAAATAGGTTTTCTATCTGGGTATTCGGCAGTATCTCTTCTGCCTTATGCGCCATACTTTTGTGAATAATCAACGCTTTTGCGCCAGAATCACAAAACTGATGCTCCATCTCTTTAGCTGTATAAAGAGGGTTGGTGTTGACAATCACTAACCCCGCTCTTAATGCTCCCATAAGTACAACAGGATATTGGATAAGATTGGGAAGCTGGATCGCAACACGGTCGCCGGGCTGTAAATTGGTCTCTTTCTGTAAATAAACAGCAAACGAAGCAGACAAGCGATCTAACTCATTATAATCGAGTGTACGGCCAAAGCTTGTGTACGCAGGTTTAGGACCAAACTTTTCACATGTATAGGCTAGGACATCGGGGATTGTTTTAAATCCGTAATGATTGATATCCGCTGGTATTTGATCCGCTGCAGGTAACTGCTGCACCATTGCAGGCTCCTCGTATAATTATTTTTATCGAGAACCTTTTCGGTTCTAGTATGTTGTAACACGCTAAAGGAACTGCAAGCTACTGCTTACATATCCCTTAGATTACTGAATTCATGCAACCGGAAATAACGCCGCTAATTTAGTTGCCAGCATAATATCGCCATCGGCCTGAATGCGACCCGTCATAAACGCTTGCATCCCATCAGTTTCACCAGACATAACCTCTTCCAGCGTAGTACTATCCATGCGCAAAGTAACGGTTGGCTGATCATTACTACCTTCTGAAACAGAACAGTTGCCGCCCTCTACAACAACAAACCACTCTCCACCATCACTAATTTCATATTGAAAAATAGCATCCGTACCTGCCGCAGCAGATGAATCAAAACGTTGTTCCATTTGAGAGAAAATTGCTTTTAAATCTGCCATGTTCGTGACCTCATTTTTATTATGACTGCTTGCATTTTTTAGCTTGTAACGCGTCGCATTTAACTTCAATAGGCCGCGCAATAAGGTGCGGCCTACTGGATTATTCAATACCTTTTTCATCTGCCTACCTTCAAAAGCATGATTAAAATGCAAAGTGCTCTTGTTCCATAGACATCAAATTATCCGCACCGGACTGCATAGTAACGACCAAAGAGCGGGTACGCGGTAAAATACGCTGAAAATAGAATTGGGCTGTAGTCAGTTTAGCTTGATAGAAAGCAATATCACCTTCACCTTGAGCTATTTTTTCCTGAGCAACTTTCGCCATTCGAGCCCAGAAATAACCTAACACCACGTAACCTGAATACATGAGATAATCAACGGAAGCTGCACCGACTTCATCGCGGTTCTGCATCGCTTTCATACCTACTTGCATGGTCAAATCACCCCACTCTTTATTCAAATCAACAAGAGGCTGTGTGAACCCATGCATTTCTGGGTTATCAGCTTCCGCCTGACAGAATTTATGCATGATTTTAGTAAAACCTTTTAAGGCCTCACCTTGGGTCATTAGAACTTTACGTCCCAATAAATCTAAGGCTTGTATCTGGGTTGTTCCCTCATAAAGCATAGAGATACGGCTATCACGTACATTTTGTTCCATGCCCCACTCTGCGATATAGCCATGACCACCAAAGATTTGTAAACCATGGTTAGCTGATTCAAAACCGACTTCGGTTAAAAACGCTTTTGCTATAGGTGTTAAGAAAGCCAATAGGGCATCTGCGTCTTTTTTCTCGTCACCCTCACATAACTTCACTTTGTCCACCAGCTGTGCGCAGTAATAGATCATCGCACGGCCGGCTTCAGCAAACGCTTTCTGTGTCAGCAACATCTTACGTACTTCAGGATGAACAATAATAGGATCAGCCGCTTTATCAGGGTACGCTGGGCCATTTAATGCTCGCATCTGTAAGCGATCTTTAGCGTACGCAAGGGAGTTCTGAAACCCCCATTCTGCATGAGCTAAGCCTTGTAGCGCAGTCCCTAAACGAGCAGTATTCATAAAGGTAAACATGCAGTTCAAACCTTTATTGGCAGTACCTATCAAGTAACCGGTCGCCTCATCAAAGTTCATGACGCAGGTGGAGTTACCATGGATACCCATTTTGTGTTCTAAAGAACCACAGCTCACACCATTGCTTTCAGTCAGTGCATTAGGTAGGTGTTTTGGAACAATAAATAATGAGATACCTTTTGTACCAGCTGGCGCATCAGGAAGACGTGCGAGTACGATATGGATAATATTTTCCGCCATATCATGTTCACCTGCGGAGATGAATATTTTCGTACCCGACACTTTATAGCTGCCATCAGCTTGAGGCTCTGCTTTTGTTCTCAGCATACCTAAGTCAGTACCACAATGGGGTTCTGTAAGGCACATTGTCCCAGTCCATTCACCAGAGATAAGTTTAGTCAGGTAAGTCTCTTTCTGCTCATTAGTACCATGAGCATCTAACGTATTCATGGCACCATGGCTTAAACCTGGATACATACTCCATGACCAGTTTGCCGTACCTACCATCTCATTAAGTATAATACCTAGAGACTCAGGTAAGCCTTGACCACCCCACTCAGTTTCATGGGCAAGCGAAGGCCAACCACCCTCAACAAACTGCTGGTACGCTTCTTTAAAGCCATCAGGTGTTGTCACTACACCATCATTCCAAGTACAGCCTTGTTGATCTCCTACTTGATTCAATGGTGACAGAACGCGTTCAGAAAATTTGGCACCCTCTTCCATAATTGCTGCCACCATATCGGGTGTTGCTTCATCACAACCCGGTAAGCTTTGGTAATGTCTCTCAGCATCAAGAACTTCGTTAAGTACGAAATTCATATCACGCAGTGGCGCTTTATATTCTGGCATGACCTGTATCCTCAATATTATTTTTATAGCGCTAAGTGGTATTTATCACTTGAGCAATCGCTGCAAAGTACAATCTAAATTGGCAGCTCTGTTGTTCAGATATACTTAAGGATGGTCGATAGACTGAATTTCGCCAATAACAAAAGCTACCATTATTAATGACAAAAAGTAGCACGCGTTTTAAAACACCTAAGTTATAAGGCTTAACAAGGGAGAGAGGAGAGCTATAAATACGAGACTGACCGCTTAAGTGTAACAATATCCTTCAAATAACATTGCGCTGCACAATAAAAACAAAAAAGCCGACATTTTCATGTCGGCTTTAAGTCTTTCAAAAAACAGGTTTATAGATAATTAAATAAACTTAGATCTTTAATGGCCGCAAAGCTAGCGTAGGATGCTTCCAGTGCGGTTTCCTGCAATGTAAAAATACTAATGGCTTCGTTATAATCCATATCTTCGAATGAGGAACGCGCTTCTTCAGTAAAGAGAATATAATCCTCATTAACTAAAAGCTGCTGTTCCAAGGTATTTATGCGACCACCGATACTGGTACGTGCAGCAATATTTAGCTCTTCAATACCAGACAAATTCGTTAAGATTTGATCCATCTTGGTATTAAATAACTCTTTCCCACTTTCCGTTGTTAAATCTGCAGTGTCTAGCTGCTCTTTCAAATCCATTGCTGTATTAAGAATATTATGCTGATCGAAAACATCTAAGGTCGCAGTCCCTTCGTTAGCCCCACTAACATCAAGCTCAACGCCTGCAATAGTAAAGGTTGGCGCAGTAGGGTTAATGGGTTGATTCTGTAAAGGAACAGCCGGATCGTCTGCAGTAACAACTTGACCATTTTTATCAGTTACTGTCAGTAGGCCCGCTGCATCCACCGTCATAGTTAATGGCCCATGTGCAGCCATATATTCACCAAACGCTTCCGCATCACCACCATCAATATCTATATTCGAAACCATAGAAACGGTTTGTGTCAGATCGGCTTCTATGTAACCTGGCACCATAGGGACTGTTTCAAATATATCGAAACCAGAATCAGTCGAAGCAACTTTATTCTCAGGGCCTACCTGTAGGTAACGCTGGCCGTCATCGCCATTAAATTCATAACGACCATTACTTTCGTTATAGGTATAAGGTTCAGTAAAACCTTTATTTCCGGCAAAAAGATATTCACCTTGAACATCTTTAGTGTTCATCAGGCTGGATAAGGACTTAACGATCTCCCCAACTTCAGAGGCTATAGAACTACGATCACCATCACTTAATACGCCATTTTTACCTTGGATCGTTAACTCTTTAAGGCGGATGGAGAGATTATTAATCTGCTCGATGGTCGTTTCTTCAAGACTCAAACGTCGGTCAGCTACTTCGATATTCGCTGAAAACTGCTCTGTTCTAGCAATCTCTTTTTTGAATTTTTGAATCTGAGCAGACGCTAATGGATCATCTGAAGGCTGCAATACCCGCTTACCCGTTGATAGCTGCTGCTGTGTTTTAAATAATGCCGCAGAGCTGCTATTAAGGTTATCAATATTACTCAGAAAAATTTGCTGTGTAGAAATTCTCATGACCTATCTCCCTATACACTCTGCAGCAAGGTATCAAATATAGTTTGTGCAACTTGGATTAATTGAGCCGAGGCTTGATAAGCTTGCTGAAACTGAACCAGCTTAGCCGCCTCTTCATCTAAGTTAACACCCGATATACTTGAACGTTGCGCTATATTCGAATCAAGTACCGCTTTGCCTGCCTGGGCATTTAATTGCGCAACCGCGGCCTCAGTACCAACGCGCTCAACCGTTTGACCATATTTATCTTGATAAGATGCCCCTTCAATTGTTTTATAAAATTGAAGATCCGATAGAAGCAACGCATTACTGTTATCGGAAACACCATCGGTATTTGGCTGAACTGTAAAAACATCATTCACGTTAGGTTGATTCTTGATGGTAATCTCAAACCCTTCTAGCGCTATAGATTCTCCAGGATTGAAAGCACCAACGCTACGATCACCGTCCTCATCCGTCAGCTGGTAATACGCAACCTCTTCTGAATCATCGTGATCAATGGTAAATACATCACCATTCGCCACAGAGGCGATATCAACGGTAATACCAAACGAGGCAGAAAGATCTAGCTCTGAATCACCTATAGCCCCAACACCCGTTACGGCCGTAGCCGGTGAGCCAGAGTCTGTAACATTAAATGCGCCGCCAACCGCCGTAATGGTAACGGGATAAGTAATCGCTGACAGAACATCATAATCAGCTACCTGCACATTTGAAGCGGTACCTGTATTCGTCCCTGCATCAGTTGCTTCTAAAGGCGACAAGAAACTGACATTTAACGGTGGCGTTAACTGACTAACAACGGCAGATTGATCCGCATAGTCTTTATCAGTAATACTAACCGAGATATCACCGGTCCCTGTATTTGCTACATCATCAGTGGTCGATAGCGGCGATCCAAGTGCTAACTGACTCGCATCATTAATAACTGTATCTATCTCTGACGCAGCATTACGAGTCGGCTGAATTAAAAACTTATCGCCTTGAGAGAAGGACGTTGTTCCATCTAGCTGTAGGGTAAAACCATCAATTCTTAAAGTTAGGTCACCGGTAGCGGCATCTAAGTAATACTCACCATCTTCATCAACTTCAGATGCATTTGCTGGAGGGGTGCCATTAGAATTAAATTCATTTTCATCCCAACGAACCTCGTCATTCCCACGAATAAGCGTAAAAGTATCGTCGCTATTAAAGATTAACTCATATTCTGTCGCTTCGACTTTGCTAACATCATTGATAATCACCATACCTGTTGAGGATGATAAATTATCTCGTTCTGCCAGTACTCGGTTAGAAGCTGCTGTAGCATTATTAATGTCGGTAAACATCAAGCCACCAGCATTACCATCTAGGTCCATACCTTTTTGATGCTGCTCATTCATAGTGTCGGCAAAAACGAGAGCGATTCTACCCAGTTCATCTAAGGTTTCGTTTAACGTTGTATCACGGTAATCAAGCATGCCGCCGACTTTACCACCCGACACTTGACTGGTTATATCACCAACGTTATTACCTATTTGAATACCTAGATTTAGCTGGTTGCTATCTGCTGGGCTGGTCATGGTTGTTAATGTATTAGCTGATTGCCCAACAACTAAGGGCTCACCATTACCAACAAAAACACTGACTTCCTGAGAGTTACTATCTTCAATAATAGTAAACCCTATATATTCAGATAACTCCTCTAGCTTCATATCTCGTTGATCAAGCAACTCACTCGAGACACTGCCAGAAGCATTAGCTATACGTATATCGTCATTCAGCTCGGCAATGCTGTGTGCAAGCGTATTGATGGCAGCAACACTACTTTCTAACTGACCATTAATGGTCTCATTTTGACGACGAATATTGGCATCTAAATCATTAAACCGCTGCGTTAATGATTCTGCTTGTGCAATAAATAGCTCTCGGTTAGGTAAGCTAACAGGATCATCAACCGCCGTTTGCATTGCACCAAAATAATCATCCATAGCGGTTGAGATGCTTGTTACATCTGAGGCCAGAAGGTTATCAAGCTCATTGGCAAAATCTTCAAAAACATCGTAACTACTATAGGTAGAACTATCGGCCCAAATTTGACGATTTAAGAAAGCATCCGCCACTCGGTCAATATTATCTATAGTAACGCCACCTTGTCCTTCTCGTGCTTCAAACACAGGACGCTGACGTGTGTAACCCTCAGTATTTACATTACTGATATTCTGGCCGGTAACCGCAAGCGCAGTCTGGTTAGCCTGCAGGCTCTGCGTTCCTAATGTAAGTAAACCAAAAGACATATGTGACTCCTTTTGAAGTGCAATGCTACTTAACAAAGTAACGGTTAAGGAGAGCTAAGTAATAGCTTATCGGCTATTAGCTAAGTCTCTTTAGGAAAACCGCTTCGACTTGCAAGCAGATCACCCTCAAAAATATTTTTAATCTTTTCGGCATATTCAGGATCAGTTGCATACCCTGCTTCCTGTAATTTCCGGACATAATCATAAGGATTGCCGGCACTCTCTATTGCCATCTGGTAACGAGAGCTTCCTTTTAAAAAGCTGACATAATCCCTAAAACTATCTTCGTAGCTGTCATAGCTACGGAAGGATGCATTTTCACGCTGTGCTAAACCATCACGGTATTCCAAGGTCGACACTTGAGCACTTGCCCCGTCCCAACGCTGATCCGCTTTAATATTAAATAAGTTATTACTATTGCTACCATCTGACTGACGTACCATAAACTTCCCCCAGCCAGTCTCTAAAGCTGATTGGGCAAGAAGAACACGCGGGTCAACACCTAGCTCACCGGCTACTTTTTCAGCCAATGGCAGAAGTTTTTCTACAAACTCTTCTGGTGATTCAAAACGGTCGGGAAGATCTGCTTCAGTTTTACTAGAAACAGCATCCAGTTGTTTTTGAAAGACCTCTTTCACGGTGCTAATTTGCTCTTCCGTTAATGTCACACCCGGTGGGTTTTCTTTCCCTTCCGCTTTAGCAAGTAAAGCAGAAGCCGCAATAGAGGCAGCCTGATCAAATGCTTGATTAAGCCGGCGGCTATTTATATCCAAATCTTCTAACTCAACTTGGCGCTGAGTACTCTCAGTTTTACCACCTAACTGTCTGACTAAAACATCAGTAAGACCAATCCCTTTATTGCCTGACATCTCCATAGCAATCTGATTATCGTACATGCTCTGGTAGAGTTTACTCTGGCTACTATTCATGAAGTTATCTTCACCAAAAGCAGCATTAGCATCACGCATAGATTTAAGAAGCATATTGACGAACAGCTGCTCAAACTGCTGAGCGGCTAAACGTAACCCCTCATCACTATTAGTTCGGGCTTTAGCTTTTAGCTTTTGCAGCTCAGCCAGATCCGAATACAGCTGAGCATGACCACTGTCGCCAGTTTTAATCATTAGATAACCACCAATTCTGCTTTAAGTGCGCCCGCCTGTTTTAGGGCTTCTAAAATGGCCATTAAATCACCTGGCGCAGCACCGACACGGTTCACCGCATCCACAATATCTTGCAAGTTTGTACCCGGTGAGAATTCAAACATATGGCCTGAACCTTCATCCACTTCAATACCTGTACGCGGTGTCACTACAGTCACACCATCGCTGAGAGGATCTGGCTGATCCACATTAAGATCTTCAGCAATGGCTACCGTTAACCCACCGTGGGTGATGGCAACTGGCGAAACCCGTACATTCTGGCCAATAATAATGGTGCCTGTACGTGAGTTAATAACCACTTTGGCCGCATCCATTGCAGGCTCTACATTCAAGTTTTCTAGTACAGATAAGAAGGACACCCGCTGTGAAGGATCTCTAGGCGCACGTACACGAATAGACGTTGCATCCATTGATGCAGCCATACCCTCACCCAATAGATGATTGATCTGCTCAGCCACTCGACGTGATGTTGTAAAATCAGACTGGTGAAGGTTAAGAATTAAGCTATCACCTTGAGCAAATGCTGTAGGTACGGAACGCTCAACGGTTGCTCCATTAGGGATACGTCCAACACTAGGTACATTTAAAGACAACCTAGACCCATCAGCACCTTGAACACCAAACCCAGACACCACTAAATTACCTTGTGCTACCGCATAAACCTGACCATCAGCACCCTTTAACGGCGACATTAACAAACTACCGCCACGTAAGCTTTTAGCATCACCTAAAGCGGAAACAGTAATATCGATCTTTTGACCCGGTTTTGAAAACGCAGGTAGATCCGCATGAATAGCCACTGCTGCAATATTTTTAGACTTAGGGTCTGTGGAATTAGGAATAGCCACACCAAAGTTGTTTAACATGTTGCGAAATGTCTGTGAGGTAAATGAGGTTTTATCCCCTGTACCATCTAAACCAACGACTAAACCGTAACCTACCAACTGATTCGAGCGTACGCCTGAGATACTGACCATATCTTTTAGACGACTGGCTTCAGCGGTAATGCTAAGTAATAAACTAGCTATTAGAAGTAATGCAATTCTCATTATTCTATCCCCTTAGAAAGGCATTAACGCGCCGATAAAGAAGCGAGACATCCATCCCATAACATTAGAATCATTGACAGCCCCCGTTCCACTATAAGCAATACGCGCATCCGCTAATTTTGTTGATTCAACCGTATTATCCGACCCTATATCTTGTGGGCGAACCATACCGCTAATTCGAATATATTCATCACCCTGATTAAGGTTTAGCCACTTTTCACCTTTAACTATTAATACCCCGTTAGGCAAAACATCATGCACTGTAACGGTAATATTACCGGTTAAGTTGTTACTCATATCAGAGGTGCCTTCGCCCTCAAACGCAGTCGTAGTTGACGGCAACGTAAAACTAACCGGCTTACCCAGTGCCGTAACAGGTGAACCAAAGACAGTAGCTTGCTCTAAAGAGGTGGTACCCTCTTTATCAATCTCAGTTGTAGCGCTTTTTTGAGAGCTTGTACTCTCCTGCAAGGCAATGGTTAAGATGTCACCAACGCGATGCGCACGCCCATCTCCATACAAATTAATACTAGTAGCAGAGCTATAGATAGAACCATTAACTGGCTGTGCTTCCGTTAAACCTTGTGGACGAATAGGCGCATATTCAGGATTATTTGGTTGTACCTGTTTTTGCACACAACCGGTAAGCAATACACTGATAGCGACAAGCGCAAGGAGTACTTTGTTCATCTCAAAACCGCCTTTTATTATTCAATTAAAGCTGCTGACTCACGTAAGAAAGCATCTCATCTGCCGTAGAAATGACTTTAGAGTTCATCTCATAAGCTCGCTGAGTGGTAATCATATCCACCAGCTCTTGTACTGAATTTACGTTGGAACCTTCTAAGGTGCCTTGTATTAACTGTCCCGTACCATTCTCTCCAGGGTTACTAACAAGTGGCCCACCACTTGAAGCAGATTCTTGGTAAAGGTTTTGTCCTAAAGAAAGGAGCCCTTGGGGATTAACAAAATCAGCCAGTTCCAATTGACCTATTTCAGTCGGTTCAGAATCCCCCGCTACCGTAACTGAAACAATGCCATCGGTACTGATCGAAAAGTTAGTTACCTCCTCTGGCAATGTAATCGCTGGTTCCAGTTGATAACCTTCCGCTGAAACCAATTCACTATCAGAGTTAAGGTGTATCTGGCCATTACGGGTATAAGCCAAATCCCCATTAGGCAAAGTAACTTGCAGGAAGCCTCGGCCATTAATGGCCACATCAAAAGCCTCATCCGTTACCTCTAGGTCACCGGTACTAAACAGTTTTTGCGTACCAACCGTTCGAACACCTGAACCTATTTGCAACCCTGAAGGGAGTTGCGCCTCTTCTGCCGTTTGCGCACCCGGCTGGCGGCGAACCTGATACATTAAATCTTCAAATACAACCTGATCTCGTTTAAAGCCAACCGTTGAAACGTTTGCTAGGTTGTTAGATATCACCTTCAGGTTTGTGTCCTGAGCTGTCATACCTGTTTTAGCTACATTCAGTGCACCGTGCATCTATCTATCCTCGGTTGGTTCTATGAGAGCTTCAAAATGGATGTGGCAGCTTCGGAATTTTCTTCAGCTGTTTTCATCATTTTTATTTGCATTTCAAACTGACGGGAAGATGTAATAATCCCCGTCAACTCACTTACAGCATTGACGTTACTCGTCTCTAAATATCCAGCTCTAAGCCTGACATTCAAATCCGCTTCTAACGGGGCTTGAGCCCCAGTAGTCATTAAGCCATCAGTACCTTTAAATAAGGTTTTAGGGTCTGGGTTCACCAGTTTCAACTGATCTGCCACTAATAACTCGACCGCATTATCACCGACGGGACGAATGGTAATAATACCGTTCGTTGCAATATCAATATTTTCAAAAGGCGGCAAAGCGATAGGTATTCCGCCATTGCCCATCACCGGCAAACCACTGCCCGTGACCAGTTGATTAGCGGCATTCATCTGCAGAGAACCGGCACGGGTGTACCCTTCCGTGCCATCAGGTTTGAGTACAGTCAACCAACCATCACCCGCAATTGCCACATCCAACTTACGACCGGTATCAATCAGCGAGCCACTCGACATATCTGTAGCTGGACGCTCAGTTTGGGCATAAACACGTGAGGCATAACCCTCTCCAAACACTTGCATAGCGCGGGCTTGAGCAAGATCCGACTTAAAACCTGTTGTGTTGGCGTTAGCAAGGTTATTGGCATAAGACTGCTGCGCAAGCATATTTTCTCGCGCCCCACTCATTGCTAAATAAAGAACCTTATCCATCTATCACTTCCAGAATTTGGCGGCAAAACCGCGTTTATTTCTATGAATTTATTTTTCTCTAGTTATATAGATAGCAACACACGTGCCAAAAACGAAAAAAGGCCGCTAATGCGGCCTTTAATGAAGCAGATATAAACCTTATATCTGCAAAATATTCTGCGTCACTGTATTGAGTGTTTCCAAGGTTTTCGAGTTTGCCTGGAAGTTACGCTGCGCTTCGATCAAAGAAACCAATTCAGCTGAAAGATCAACGTTAGATTGCTCTAAAGCAGCCGATTGTAAGGTACCATTCAAGCCTGTACCTGGTGGATTCACAATCGCATCCCCTGAAGCGAGCGTTGAAGTCCACTCTGTATCACCGGAAGGTGATAAACCTGACTGGTTTTCAAACGTCGCTATAGCAACAACACCTAAGTCCTGAGTTTGACCATTGGAGAAGCTTGCAACCATCTCACCGGTGCCCGCAAACGTAACCCCGATCAAATCACCTTTAGTATAACCATCTTGAGTCGATGCTTTAACAATAGATGAGGACGCAAACTGAGTCGTATTAGCGATATCTAGATCAATCACAGTTGTCGAATCCGCTGGATCCGCACCGGTAATCGTAATCGTTGGCACAACAGAGCCAGCAGAGAACTGATCACCGTTAATACCCGTTAGCAAACCGTTAGATGGATTAAACTTAACTAAGATCGGTCCTGGTTCAGTTCCTGTACCCGTTTCACCTGGGTCCAGCTCTTTACCTATATCTAACTGCTCAGATCCATTTAAGTAAGCATACATTCTGTATACCCCCTCAAATGAATTATCACCGTTCTTCACAACCGCTGCATCAAAAGGTGCACCTGCAACAGCACCGGAGGTTTCGGTAATAGTGATCGCTTCAGCGGGTGTAATATCCCCTGATTCAGCTTTATAAGTCACTACCACTTCTTGGTTGACGTTATCGTAGATAACCGACTCTACACTTGGGTTTGCATCTAAGATCTTAGCTTCGCTTGCTGTTATCGCTTGGCCAATCTGATCAGCGGTAGAACCAATACCTAAAGTACCAATTGAAATTCCACCAACCTCAAGCACAACAGCTGCGGTCAAAGGTACTTCACCGCTATCAATTGCAAAAGTGTATGTCTCATTAGCATCAATTTCTTCAATCTCAGCCACTGCAGATGAACCTGTCACTTGCACTAAATCAGGTTCTGGGTATTCAGATTTAAACCGAAGCGTAATATCACCCGC
This sequence comes from Neptuniibacter sp. 2_MG-2023, assembly GCF_030547495.1. Taxonomy (NCBI): domain Bacteria; kingdom Pseudomonadati; phylum Pseudomonadota; class Gammaproteobacteria; order Oceanospirillales; family Oceanospirillaceae; genus Neptuniibacter; species Neptuniibacter sp. 2_MG-2023. The sequence continues at coordinate 21,779 of NZ_JAUOQC010000021.1, forward strand.
CGCATTAATAACCACACTTCCGATTCGAGCATCACCCGTAACAGGATCCGTTAGATCACTAAAGAAAGCACCCGAAGAGATAACATCCCCAGCCGCATAGCCTGCAAGCTCAGTCATATGAGCTGCCGTTACCGTAACACCCGAGATAGTATCGCCAGCAGTCAAAGAGGTAATTTGTTGCTGAGCCTGCACGGGACGTGCTTCAGCCATGTTGATCTTAACGGTATGTTCATTACCTAAACTATCAAAGGTACGAACCGTTGTACTATAAGTAAAAGAACCCGGTTCATCTTTATCATAATCAGATAATAGCGTCGTAGAATCTTCTCGGGAATCGATATTGAATGAGAGATCAATCTCTTCCGTCGCTTTAGGCGGACTCTCTTTCTCCGTTACGGCTAAGTTACCAATCGGTAAACGATTACCCTCTTCATCTAAACCGTAACCCTGTAGGTATTTACCGGTTTTCGATACCATAAAGCCATCTTTATCTAGCTCAAATGCACCAGCACGGGTATAAGTTGTGCCGCCTTGGCCATCATCAAGCTGAAAGAAGCCTGAGCCATTGATCGCTAAATCAAGGTTGTTATTAGTAAACTCGACCGTACCTGCTTGGAAATCCTGAGCGATATCGGTAACGGTAACACCCGCACCGGCAACATTCGAAGAACCCGCACCGACAACTGCTGTTGCATAAATATCACCAAACTCCGTACGTGAAGATTTAAAGCCTACCGTACTCGCGTTCGCGATATTATTACCAGTTACATCAAGGTCTGTAGTTGCTGCCTTCAGACCGGTTACTGCTGTATTAAAACCTGCCATTATCCTGTCCTCACACGCCGATCTGTTTCACGTCGCTGACATCAAAAGAGCCTGCGTTCGTATTTACTTTCATACCGATACCATTCTCACCCAACGTCACGCTGTTGACTTGATAGGCAAGGTTCGTATCAATTGCACTGTATTCACCATCATCTAAACGCTCAACCGTGAATGTGTAATCCCCTGCTGGTAGCTCAGGATTACCATCCTCATCAAACGCCATCTGCCAAGCAAACTCATGCTCACCTTGCTCAACTGCTCCGAGCTGCATAGTGTCTACAAGAGAACCACTTGAGTTATAAACTTTGATACGCACGTCCGATGCACTTGTATCTAAATTAAACGAGCCATGGGCATATGGATTTGCCTGCGTACCCACTTCAGATGTATCGCCCGGAATATAAACAGATTGACCAACCATCGCTGAAGCCTGCAAAGCCGCTTGGCTTGATAACATCGACTGCGACATCGCATTGATCGATGTATTTAGCTGATTAATACTTTCTACCTGTGACATGGTAGCAATCTGTTGCATGAAGTCAGTCGTATCAGCAGGGCTTGAAGGGTCCTGGTTTTGCAACTGAGCAATCATTAACCGCATGAACATATCACTATCTTCATCCGTCTGACTCGTTGCAGTACTCGACGTCTGATTGGTCTGATTGATTTGTTCAAAGACGTTTTGATTTACGCCACTTACAGTACTCATGGCTATTTAGCCTCGCGTCTTAATTTGTTTATTACTGTCCAAGGCTGATGGTTTGTTGCAACATCTGCTTGGCCGTATTTAGAATTTCAGTATTAATTTGGAAGGAACGAGAAGCAGAGATCATATCTGCCATTTCCTCTACCACATTAACATTTGGGTAATAGATAAAACCTTGTTCATCCGCCATTGGATGCTCAGGGTTATACTCTTTGCGCAGCTCTGCTTGGCTTTCAACAATACCTAATACTTGTACGCCCTGACCTGCTGCAACCCCAAACTCATTATCAGCAAGTGGATCTGTTTGCTGCACCGAAAAAACAGGCTTACGTGCGCGGTAGGTTTCATCAATACTAGAACTGATACTTTCAGCATTTGCCATGTTACTTGCTGTAGTATTTAAGCGGATCGTTTGCGCATTCATCGCTGACCCTGCAATACCAAAAACATTACTCAAAGACATGACTATTCACCTTTAATCGCTGATTTCAGCCCTGTTATTTTTTTATTCAACAACTGGAAAGATGTCTGATAATCCAGTGCATTCTCAGTGTAACGAGCCATCTCTTGCTGAACTTCAACCGTATTACCGTCAACAGATGCCTGAGAAGGAATACGAAACATCATGTCAGCGGCAAGATCAGGACTTAATAACGTTGTTTGATGCTTAGGAGATGTTGCCGCCTGTTTAATTGTCATCTCAGATGCCTGATTTAAGATCTGAGAAAACTCTAAATCTTTTGCTTTAAAATTAGGCGTATCGGCATTAGCAATATTATTAGCCAGCACTTCTGCGCGACGTGCACGATATAATAGTGCATCATCATGTATCCCCAGCGCTGCATCAAAGCTAATTGCCATCAAACGATCTCCTTTATTGAATACGTTCTATTAAGCAATACACATACCAAAACAAAAAAATCTTTATTTAACAAATAGATATAAAAACACAGACTAATATCCGCTAAATTTACCGGCGAGAAACGGCAATATAAAACCTCTTCTTTGCCGCCCGGCAAACAAATAGAGATAAAAGCGGAAGGCGAAGGCGGAAAGCGGAAAGCGGAAAGCGGAAAGCGGAAAGCGGAAAGCGGAAAGCGGAAAGCGGAAAGCGGAAAGCGGAAAGCGGAAGATAACTAAACCGCAGAAAGAGATCTACGGCTTAATATAGATCGGATATCTATCAGATTGCTTGATAAATTATCCCAGGCTGACAATGAATCATCTGATATTTATCAGATAAACCTGACAAAAACTCTGATGCTCCCAAAATCAGATAACCTCCAGGTTTTAACACCGAATGCATCTTAGTTAGAATTTCAGTTTTTTTCTCACTGGAGAAGTAAATCAACACATTACGACAAAAAATAACATCGAACTGGCCCAGCGCAGAATACTGGCCTAACAGATTAATGCTTTGAAAACGCACACGCGCTTTAATATCAGGCTTAACAACCCAGCTACCACCGGCAGTCTCACTAAAATGCTGAACTAAGCGATCCTGAGAAAGCCCTCTACCAATCGCTAACATCTCATACTCACCACGTCGAGCTTGGGCTAATACCTGCGTAGATATATCGGTGGCAACAATCTCTTCTGATAACAACTTACCCGGAGTTTTCTTTTTAAACTCATCAAACGTCATGCTGATGGAATATGGTTCTTGTCCGGTAGAACATGCAGCCGACCAGATACGTATTTTTGAACCTGATCCACGACTTAATAGCTCAGGTAAAATACGATCTCTAAGAATATCAAACGGATGTACATCTCTAAACCATAACGTTTCATTCGTCGTCATCGCATCAATAACTTGCTCACGCAATTTCATTGAAGCGGGGCTCTGAAGTTTAGTAATCAGGTCTTTTAAACTAAGACAGTTTTGCTCTTGAACGATTTTGCCCAACCGGCTTTGAACTAGGTATTGCTTATGTTTAGCCAGCAATATACCGCTCGTCTCTTCAAGAAAGCGACTAAATAGTTCGAAATCAGAATCCGTAATAGCAAAACCAGCCCGAGGCGTAATACTCATGAAGAGTAGGCACTCCTATTCAACATGCGCTGCTACTTTGTTTCAACTTGATGAATACGTTGCACAACCGCTGTCGCCAAATCATCAGGGTTAAATTTGGCAAGAAAGCCATCAGCCCCAACTTTTTTAACCATTGATACGTTAAAACCACCGGATAGGGATGTATGTAAAACAACATGCATAGTTTTCATACGCTCATCATCACGGATCATAGAAGTTAAGGTATAACCGTCCATTTCAGGCATTTCTATATCTGAAATAACCATCAAAAAATGAGTCGTAACATCAATCCCACGATCGGCCAAATCACATAAGAAATCCCATGCCTGGCGACCATTATTACAAGCTGTAACTTTAATCCCTAGACCTTCCAAACTACGCTTCATTTGGTTACGCGCAACCGAAGAGTCATCAGTTATAAGTATCTGGTACTCTTTGGCCTTTTCACGAAGCTGATCATCAGCTACCTCTTTACTTACCTCTGTAGGCATAGGGTAAAGATCAGCAAGAATCTGCTCAACATCTAAGATCTCTATCAGTCGATCTTCGTGCTCAAAAATAGCTGTCAGATAGTTTTCTACACCTATTTCTGTTGGTGGAGCCATAATCTGATCCCACTGCGTATTCAGAATACGATCTACTTGGCGCACTAAAAATGCCAATGTACGACGATTGTACTCAGCGACAATCAAAAAACAGTCGCGACGTTGATCTTTAGGTACAGACTCACGCCCAATCGCTTCTGACAGATCCAATACAGGAATTGTCTCACCACGAATATGTGCCATCCCTTTAATCGCAGAAGTCTGTCTAGGGACCTCTGTAAGTTTTGGGCACTGTAAAACTTCTCGTACTTTAAACACATTAATGCCGTACTGCTGATCGCTTTCCAAAGCGAACAATAATAGTTCGAGCCTATTCTGGCCCACCATCTGAGTACGTAGGTTTACACTATCTAGGATACCTGACATGATCTAACAATCCCGTAGAGATTAAATCAATTCTATTTTTATATTACACACAAATACGCCACCCTGAATATTGATGACACAACGTGAATACTTATAATTTAACACGACTTTTCCTACTAACCACTTTTCTTTTGTCACCCTTACAGCTTTTTGCTGCTGGTGAAGCAGAAAAACTTGAGCAGTCGGCTGAACATTACCTCTATGAACACTACAGCAACATAGGGACTGGCACACGTGTAGAGATCAAACTTAACCCGATTAGCAGAAAAATCAAACTAAAAACCTGCTTAGCCCCTTATGAATTTCAAACACCAAAAGGCAGCGGCAGTCGCATCACCCTAAAAGCACGCTGCCCATCACCTCTTTGGCAGCTATTCATAACAGCAGAAGTAAAAGAATTTGATATAGCTGTGGTCACACAATCTAGTTTAGCCCGCGGAACCTATATCAGCATGCAAGATATAAAACTTAAAGAGGTTGAGATCACCTCCTTAAGATCGGTTTATTTTACCAAACTCCAAGACATTATAGGCTGGACAAATAAAAGAAGCATCGCCGCCGATACGATAATAACCACATCAATGCTCAAAGCACCTTTAGCTGTATCTAAAGGTGACGCGCTTATTATCGAAGCCAAGCTTAATGGTGTAAGCATCCGAACATCAGGTACTGCCCTCGAAAGCGGAACACTAGGAGAACAGATCAAAGTCAGAAATGACCGTTCAGGTGTGATGGTTAAAGCTAAAATAATCCAAGCGGGTTTAGTACAAGTCCCTTAGCCTCACTCCCAAGTAGATTGGCCATAATTCAACTGCTATACTACATTTATAACACCACAAGAAAATAATTTAATTTTTTCTTAAAGTTCTATTAAGAGCCGCCGATAAGCTTGTTCAGATACAGTACAGAGGACGGATAAATGATTAATGATCTCACGAGCCTGTCATCATCACAGACGGCAAGCACTCGTGCACGGACTAATGAGCAAGGTAACGCTGCCAAAAATGGCAACGGTGCAGTTGCCCAGCAGCCCCCGTCCAATAAAGGTGATACAGTCAATCTCAGCAATGCAGCACAGTTACTGCAGAATGTTGACAAGCAACTGTCTGACACACCTGATGTGGACAATGAACGTGTCGAGCGAATCAAACAGGAAATAGAAAGTGGTAGCTATCAGATTAACGCTGAACGCGTAGCTGAAAAGATGCTTAACTTTGATAACCTACTTTAAAGCAATGACATGACTGAGCAACAAATAACAGAACTTAATACCCTGCTAGAGCAGGGTATTTTGCTTTTAGAATCACTCAGCTCTATTTACGACAAAGAGCTTGAAGCTCTGAGCAGCAAAGACATCGATCGCTTGAGTGATACCACTCAGGAAAAAATGGCGCTGCTCAATAGCTTCCATAATTTCACCCTCGAACGCGTAGAATTACTGAAATCTTTCGGTTATAACATCGAAGCGGGTGATTATGGACTCCCCGGAGACACGGAAGAAGACAGCCCACTTTTATCGCAAGCAGCTGAACACTACGTGCTTATCAAGCAGTATTTGAAAGAGTTACAACATAAAAATAAGCGTAACGAGCAAGCGATTCACCGCAGTCAACAAAATGTAACCCAGTTACTAGCCATTGTGCGCGGACAGAAAAAACAGGATCAGCTCTACACTAAAGCAGGCAGCTCTGGACTTTATAAAGCTCAAAACAGGATAGGCAAAGCCTAAACCATCCTAATACCACGCCTAGCTAGTGACTCTTCATAGAATTAGCGCTAGAATCTCGCAGAATTTCACACCTACTTCAGTCCCAGTAGCTCAGTAGGATAGAGCGGTCCCCTCCTAAGGGACAGGCCAGGGGTTCGAATCCTCTCTGGGACACCATTCCTTTAAAATATCTTAAAAACAATAAGTTAAATAAAATTAACTTTTAAATGTCAGCTTATTTACCAATACAAACAAGCTGACCTATACGGTCGCATACGCCACATAAGACAGCATAATGCTTTAACACCACACATCTGAATCAACCTCAAAGCCGTCAAAACATATTCAGTACTACCACACTTCAGAATATTCTCCGATGCAATAAAACCGTATATTTTGACTAATTAAAGCGTGATTAAAACCTTAAAGCTCAGACACTTCCTGTGTAGGAATGATGATCTAAATTAATTTAGGCATAGGACTATAAATTTCATAAGATTATCGAGGCAAACCAACATCGTTCGTCCTTGAACCTTGGCATGAACAGGGTGAAATCTACTATTTAATACAACACTACCAATTCGCTACATGCAGTAAAATCTTTATAGATTACTTTTCACCCTTCTGACATATCGATTAGACAACCAAATAATTACTTACCCATGTTCCAACTATGTACTTGTAACTTCCACTCACCCGCTTCATTGAGCTTTGAAACCAAAGTCACTACACCACCAAAAGTTGGAATTACACCATCTTGTGCTTGCCCAGATGCTTGCCAATTCGAAACTTGATACAAAACATTACCTTCGCGTTCAATCTCAATTATTGAGATTTTATGGCTATGAACGCCACCATCAATAAATCCTTTAAATAGTTCAGCAATCGCTTGCTGCCCTTTTAAAACTTGACCATTACCTGGTGAGATCACTGCTTGCTCATTATAAAGTTGCGTAAGTGCAGAAAGGTCGCCTTTATTGAATAAGTCGTCCCATTTTTGATTAAGTTGCTCTGCTAACTGTCGATTATCAAGGTTAGATTCGGCAAAAGTTAAACCAGAAACAGATAAGATCACTGCAGCAATACAGCTTTTAACTAAAACTTGTATATTCATAATTATCCACATAAGTTGATTAAAAAAACTAAGTAGATATTATTATCTTCAGCAAACCCATATCAGTCCAATATGGAAATGTAATCATTTGATACCTAAATTATATCAATTCAACTTCGATTTACGCCAACTCCGTTATTTCTGGGTAATTGCCAATTGCTTGAGCTTTCGTAAAGCAGCCGAAGAGCTTCACGTGGCCCAACCAGCGCTATCTCGTCAAATAGCACAACTAGAAGAAAGCCTAAACTGCCAATTGTTTGATAGACAAAGAAGACAAATAAAACTCACCAATGCCGGTCAGTATTTATATGAATCCTTGCCAAGTATATTTGATCACATTAACACCATTACAATGCGAACTAACTCTATTGGTCATGGCAAAATAAATAAACTAAAGCTTGGTTATTCCAGTGCAGTCATGTCCGGCTTTCTACCCAGTATCATACAAAAATTGAATACTGAATTAACTAATTGCGAGTATGAATTTGTAGAAACAACATCAGATAAGTTAATTCGGAGCGTCATTGATGAAAGCCTAGATGCAGCGTTCATTTTGTACCGTCCTGACAATGAATTACTTGATACAATTCCTATCAAAGCCGATGAGACTGGGGTAGTTTTGCCCAATTTTCACCCTCTTACACAGAAAAGTGAAGTAACATTTAGCGACCTAATAGAAGAGACTTTAATTTTATTTCCACGAGATACCAACCCCACCCTGTACGATGAAATCATTGGTCAATGTCACAAAGCAGGGTTTAGCCCTAAGAAAATTATTGAAGCCACTCCTCGTTCAGTGGCCATTGCTATGGTCGCGGCAGGTCAAGGTATAGCAACGTTAGCCGCTCCACTAAAGCATACATGTGTCACAGGGACAGTGTTTAGACCATTACCCAAAGCAGAGCTAATGGTGAAATATAGCTGCATTTCATTGAAACAACGCAACAATCAATCGCTGGAGGTATTAAAAAACTATATTTTTTCTGATTTACAGTAGCGCTAAACGTTTATCGCCTTACTTTCAGATAACTGACCTCTACAGCATCCAATGACCTCCTAAGTCTGCGATAAACGCTCTTCTTACAGTCGCCCTATAATCATCTTATTCATGACCGCAGCTTCGGCATAGCAGCCTCGTAGTAATACGCTCCATTCTTATTTACAAAAAATTAGCGTATAAGGTTCCCCAAAGATCCATCAGGTATCTTATCTACCCCTTCTTCTAAGTAGTGTTGCAATCGGTGGTATTTATCTTTCTCAACGCCATCAGAAACCAATCGGCTCGATAATTTTAAATAACGCTCTACCATTTTTAAGCGCTCTGCGCGCTTATCTACGGTATCTCTCGCCGACTCAAGAAAAAGCTGAGCCAAGTTGAGCAACGCATTAACGTTAGTCGTGTCATACTCGGTCGCTAAACCAAAATATTTGAGGGCTTGAGGCATTTTACCTGAGAGGTAATGCTTAACACCTAAGCGATTCACTTTGACACTCATCTCAGGGTCATGTTTTTTACTGACCACTGGTGCTGCACGCTTCGTCTTCTCAGGCTCGATCAGCGGTACAGCATCACCCATTACATTGAGTAACTCACGTTCTAAGTTTAACGGTGTGGATAGCTCCGAATTAGCTCTCTGGGCATCACGTGTGCATTTATTTGCCGCTTCAGTGTCACCAAGTTGGTTATACAGCTCACTTTTCAGCAATGACGCTTTTACTTTTAACAGATGATCTTCAGGAAAGGTTTTATAAGCCTGTTCAATTATGCTTTCAAACTCATTATGAAGCCCTACTTCTGCGTTTCCTTCAGCAGCAGAGAGTTCTATTCGCTTTACATTTGCTAGGCGTAAATAAGGTTCTGGCGACTTATAACAACTATGCCGACCTAATGCGATCGACTTTTTATAAGCACCTCCAGCGAGGTCGAGCTTTTTCGTTTGAGTAGCTAAGCGCCCCAACTCCATTTGACGCGGAATACCTAATGGTGAGCGTTGAGTGGCTTCATTCACTGTTTCACAAGCTAACTCAAGATCACCATTTTTCTCATGACTAGAAGCCAAAAGGTCGTAAGCAACAATAAACAAAGGGTATTCACTAATCAGCTCATTTAACAATCGCTGCGCTTCTTCAATATTACCTTGCGCTAGAAGCGCCTGTGCCCAACACAAGCCCGCTTCTTTATCATGGCCTTTCCAATAGAGCTTTTCTGCAATTTTGGCAGCTTCCTGCGATTTACCAAACTGAGTTAATAAACGCGATAATATTAACTGTGCTTCATCATATTCGGCATCATAACTAGCAAAGTTATTTTTGCAGTAATTTATGGCCGTAGGGTAATCACCGATCTCAAGCGCATCATCAATAGGCTTAAAAATAGTTTTACGAAACAATATGCTATCTAATCGATGCTTAAGCTCATCAATAGAGAAAGGCTTCATAATAAGCTCGTCGGGGCGGCTATCAATTGCATGTAAAATGACTTCTTGCGACGAATCGCTGGTCATAAAAACCCAGCAGGCACTTGGTTTGATATAACCAAGATAGCGGCACTCTTCAAGAATCTGAATACCGGCCACACTATCATTTACATTATGGCCAAGCAGAATAACATCGTAGTTATTTTCGGATATTTCGGATAGAACTCGCTCATTAATAGTGATCGCTTTAAGGTTCACTACACCTAAGCTTCTTAGCATATAGAAGATTGTTGCACGCATGTTGCCACTACTTTCAATCAGCAACACTTGTTTGTCAGAATAATCTACCTTAGCCACTCAACCATCCGCGATAAAGTTACATATATGTATGCAGTATAAAAGCGGAGGCCTCAAGACAAAAGCCTTTACTGAAAACAAAAAAAAGCACCAAGCGTAGGGTGAAACACTTGGTGCCAAGACAGTTCTATGCTGTGTTGACTATCCTATAGGGAGAACAACTAAACGCGAATGACCCAGATCAAGAAAAACCGCTCCCACTAAGCGTAATCTGGGGGTATTGATACAATATGATGAGATCTTCATCTACAGGTTTCAGGTACACTACATAAAAACATATAAAAATAGATACTTATGACTACAGCATTTATCACACATGATGATTGTGGCTTACATAATATGGGGCCAGAGCATCCAGAGAGTCCTATTCGCCTTGTCGCCATTAAGAAAGTACTGGAAAAAACAGGGCTGATGCAAGAACTTGAACAGATTCAATCTGTTCACGTTCTCCCTGAGCAGATCCAATTAGCTCATGCCCATCTCCATCAAAAACGTTTAGAAATGAAACTTCCGGAACAAGGTATTATCTATACTGATGAAGATACTGCCCTATGCCCAGACTCATTACATGCGGCAAGCTTAGCAGCCGGATCAGCCATATTAGCCACAAACAGGGTAATTGCAGGCAAAGTTCAAAACGCATTCTGCGCTGTACGTCCGCCAGGGCATCATGCAGAGCATAATAATCCTATGGGATTCTGCTTTTACAACAATGCGGCAATTGCTGCCATGCATGCTTTACAGCAGCCAGATATAGAACGCGTGGCTATCTTTGATTTTGACGTCCATCAAGGAAACGGGACCGTTGATATATTTAAAGACAAGCCAGAAGTATTAGTGTGCTCGACCTTTCAGCACCCTTTCTATCCCAAACGCTATAGCGATATCCAGCGGGACAATATCATAAACTGCCCTATGGAAGCCCATAGTGATGGTATGGTATTCCGTAAATTGGTTGAATCAAGGTGGCTACCTGCGATACAAGCACATAAGCCCGATATGATCATCATCTCCGCAGGTTTTGATGCTCACCATGAAGACCCAATGGCAGATATAAAGCTAAATGAAGAGGATTATCGCTGGGTCACTCAATTTTTGATGGATGCGGCAAAGACTTATAGTAAGAACCGCATAGTATCTATTTTAGAGGGCGGTTATAACCCAATATCGCTCGCCTTTAGTGTACAAGCTCATATCGAAGTTCTGTCCGGACATTAAATCCAAGTTCAACAAAAAAGGCTGCCAATTGGCAGCCTTTTTTAATCACTTGCTTGTGTCGTCTTGAAATAAGCTTAACTTACAAACTTAATCATCACACCCGCAGCAACTGCAGATCCGATTACACCCGCTACGTTAGGCCCCATAGCATGCATCAACAGAAAGTTATGAGGGTTAGCCTCTAAACCTATCTTATTCGATACACGCGCAGCCATAGGAACCGCAGATACACCTGCCGAGCCTATAAGTGGGTTAATAGCATTACCGCCTGCCATTTTATTCATGATCTTAGCCATGATAACACCACAAGCAGTACCAATACCGAATGCAACAATACCTAAGCACAGAATACCTAGTGTCTGAAGATCTAAGAATTTATCCGCAGACAATTTAGACCCTACTGACAATCCCAAAAAGATTGTAACGATATTGATCAGTGCATTTTGTGCAGTATCGCTTAAACGATCCACTACACCACACTCGCGCATCAAGTTACCGAAACAGAACATACCCAATAATGGCGCAGCATCAGGCAGCAATAAGGCAACCAATACAAGCAACAAGATTGGGAAAAGAACCTTCTCAACCTTGCTCACGTGACGTAGCTGATGCATCGCAATTTTACGCTCTGCTTCTGTCGTCAATGCTTTCATTATTGGCGGCTGAATCAGAGGAACAAGCGCCATATAGGAGTATGCAGCTACCGCAATTGCACCAAGCAAGTGAGGAGCAAGCAAGCTCGTAACATAGATTGCTGTAGGTCCATCAGCACCACCGATGATACCTATAGCAGCGGCTTCCTGAATGTTAAAGTCCATAACACCCATCGCCGTTAGGCCAACAGCCCCTAATACAGTCGCAAAGATACCAAATTGCGCAGCAGCACCTAAGAACAGTGTTTTAGGGTTCGCCAACAAGGGACCAAAATCAGTCATCGCCCCTACGCCCATAAAGATCAGCAATGGTGCGGCACCCGAAGCAATAGCAACCGTGTAGAAGTTATACAACATCCCGTTGTTATAACCGCTATCTTGAGCCGCATAAACTGCAGCCGTATGCTCAGCAGCTGATGATCCATGATAAGCATGGAGAATCTCATGAGGGTCTGTACTAGCTATGTTGAGCGCACCCGCAAGCGAGTTCAACACTTCAGGTACAGCAAAATGCACTGCGTTTTCAACTGCAGAATAAGCAAGTCCCGCTTCAGGGATGTTTGCCATAATGCCGCCAAAACCGATAGGCACAAGTAACAAAGGCTCAAAATTCTTTCGGATGGCTAGAAACAATAGCAACAAGCCAACCAAAATCATGATGAACTGGCCGCCCGTGATATTGTAAATACCTGAGGCTGTAAACAGTTGGGTTAACTTTTCCATCAGAATACCTTAAGCCAGTGTCAGCAAGGAATCGCCAACCTGAACAGCGTCACCTTCGCTTACGTCGATAGTCACAATCGTACCTGCGCGTGCTGCACGTACTTCCGTTTCCATTTTCATCGCTTCTAGGATAACAAGTACATCACCCTCTTGAACCGCTTGACCTGCAGACACTTCAACTTTCCAAATATTACCCGCTAGCGGTGCTGGCACATCTTCACCTTCACCCGCTGGTGCAGGAGCAGCAGCTGGCGCAGCAGATGCAGGTGCTACAGCAGAGATATCTCCGCCTTCAGCCACTTGTACAACGTAGTTCTGACCGTTAACAGTGATTGTGTAAACTTCTGATCCAGATTTCTTAGGTGCAGACATCGCTAGTGCGTCCTCTAATGTAGGTACAGGTTCAAATGCATCAGGGTTATTACGATTTTCAAGGAATTTCAGGCCAATCTGTGGGAATAACGCATAGGTTAGAACATCATCAATCTCGTTCTCACCAGTCGTTAGGTTGATGCCTTTTTCAGTTGCTAGATTTTTCAACTCAGCAACCAATTTATCCATTTCGGGCTCAAGCAGATCCGCTGGACGACAGGTAATTTCTTCTCCGCCATCTAGAACACGGGCCTGAAGTTCTGCATTGTATGATGAAGGAGCTGCACCATACTCACCTTTAAGAATACCTTGAACTTCTTTAGAAATTGTTTTATAACGCTCGCCCATAAGGACGTTAATCACCGCTTGCGTACCTACGATTTGAGACGTTGGCGTTACTAGCGGAATCCAGCCTAGATCTTCACGTACTCGTGGAATCTCTGCCAATACATCATCAAACTTATCAGCAGCGCCTTGCTCTTTCAGCTGGCCTTCCATATTAGTCAACATGCCACCAGGCACTTGAGCAACAAGAATACGAGAGTCAGTACCGCGCAAAGAACCTTCAAATTTAGCGTACTTCTTCCGCACTTCACGGAAGTAAGCTGCTATCTCTTCAAGTTGAAGCAGATCAAGGCCTGTATCACGATCTGTACCAGCTAACGCAGCAACTACAGACTCTGTAGCTGTATGACCATAAGTCATCGACATAGAAGAGATCGCTGTATCAACACGGTCGATACCCGCTTCTACTGCCTTCAGGATTGTCATATCTGACAGACCTGATGTAGCGTGTGCGTGCAACTGAACTTCTAGATCAGTTTGCGCCTTAAGACGAGAAACCAGATCAAATGCATCATATGGCGTCAAGATACCTGACATATCTTTGATCGCTATAGAGTCAGCGCCTTTGTCTTCCAGCGTTTTAGCATATTCAACCCACATATCAGTGGTATGAACAGGGCTTTTCGTGAAAGAGATTGTGCCTTGAGCATGCTTACCAGTTGCCTTAACAGCTTTAATCGCTGTTTCAAGGTTACGTGGATCGTTCATCGCATCAAAGATACGGAACACATCAACACCGTTGGTTGCAGCACGCTCAACGAATTTATTTACAACATCATCAGCGTAATGACGGTAACCGAGTAGGTTCTGTCCACGCAGAAGCATCTGCTGTTTAGTATTTGGCATTGCCTGCTTTAGCAGACGGATACGCTCCCACGGATCTTCTCCGATAAAGCGAATACATGAGTCAAATGTTGCGCCGCCCCAGCTTTCTAGGGACCAAAAGCCTACTTTATCCAGCTTTTCCGCGATCGGCAGCATATCTTCAACTCGCATACGCGTAGCAAAAAGTGACTGATGTGCGTCACGTAGAACTACGTCGGTAATACCAAGTGGTTTCTTAGCGTCGGTCATGGGTAATGGCCTTCTGTCGATTAATGCAGATTATTCTTTATTTATCCGTTCTTTGTTTATGAACGGTATTTATGAACAGCAGCTGTCATTACAGCTATCAACTCATCATTACTAGCCGTAGCAGCTGTTGGTGCAGCTTTTTTTGCTTTCGGCTTAGCAGGTGCTTCTGGGAAATACTTGCTAACTACTTTTGACATTCCCGAAGTCGTGAATACCAACAAAGTTAGAAATACAAATACGAATCCCATACCAAAGGCCATTAATTCTAGGCCTTCTGATAGCAGATTTTCCATCTTATGGATGCTCCTGTACTTATCGAAACCCATTCGCTTAGTAAGCGACTTTTGATCCGTTTATAATTTATAAACGTTCACTAGCGAATGCACTGGTTGCAAATGGACCACAATTAAACCCGAAAAGTCTATTTCTGGCAATAAATTGAGGTCAAAATTCATCTAATTGACGGCATAATACCCAAAAACATAGGCACACTGCCGCTTAAACTAAAAAACGGCCCTATGATTCGGCTACACCTGGGCGGTACACTTTTACGTTACTAAAGCCCCGCTCTTGCATCTGAAGGGCATGCATCTGACTCATCACACCTTTCTCACAGTATAGTAGATAATCTTTGTCTTCAGAAAAGCCATCTGCCGCGGCGGATAGAGCAAAAAAGGGCACCAACTGAATTTCACATCCAGGAATATTCAAGGGTTTCTTTTCCTGTTCATGGGGCGCACGAATATCAACAACAACTTGATTAGCACCTACGTTGGTTAAGGCCTCAACTTCCGCATGAATATTTACGTCTTCAATAATCTCGTCGATACTAATAACCTGACGACGTTCCAAGGCCCTTTCTAACACCTCGTAGTCAAAATCTAACTCTTCTTTCTCGACTCGATCTTTCTTAGCGCAGGTCGTCGGACGATCAGAGATAACTCCACAATACTCAGGCATATTTTTCGCAAAATCATAAGCACCGATTTCACGCGTAATATCGATAATATCTTGCTTATCCATTGTTATCAGAGGCCTTACTACCAGCTTCTCTGTCGCAGCATCAATGATCGCCAAGTTAGGTAACGTCTGACTCGATACTTGGGCAATACTTTCGCCTGTTACTAAAGCATCGATCCCCATACGATCAGAGACCTTCTCACCTACTCTCATCATCATCCGTTTAAGGACAACACCCATATGAGAATGGTGCACAGATTGAAGAATCTCGCCTACAACTTCATCAAAAGGAACGGTAATAAATTTAACCCGCGCAGATGAGCCATAACGCTGCCATAAATATAGGGCCACTTGCTTTACGCCAATCTCATGCGCATGCCCACCCAAGTTAAAGAAAAGGAAATGGGTCTTACAGCCACGTCGCATTGACATGTAACTGGCAACAATAGAATCAAAACCACCTGAGATTAACGATAAGGTGGCCTCTTGAGTTCCTAACGGAAAACCGCCTAAACCTTTATAGATATTTGTAACTACATGCAGCTTGTCATTACGAATTTCTAAATCCACATAAAGATCAGGCTTATGTACATCGACTCCAAGCGCCTCTGAATGCTGATTTAAGCCGCCCCCTACATAACGCTCAACATCAATGGAACGGAACTCATGCTTGCCTGAGCGCTTCACACGCACCTTAAACGTTTTACCTCTCAGCTCATCAGCATAAATTGCGTGTGCTTTTTCGTATATATCGTGAAAATCACCCAATGGATACTCTGTCACTTCCACAAAACTATGAATACCCGGCGTACGCTGCATAATATCAACGACTTGCGCCACGATCTCGGCACTAGCCCCCTCACACACAACATCGAGCTTATCCCAGTGGCCGCGCACTTTAATCTGCTCGTCAACACGACGCATCATATTCTGCAGATTACTCTGTAATCGCTGAATCAAACGTTTGCGTACCGGACGGCTTTTAATAGTAATTTCTGGAAATAAACGAATAGAGAACTTCATAGCGGGGAGCTCAACAATATAAAGGAATATGAATGGTTATTATAAAACGAAGGGATATACATATACAGCTTAGGTTTAGATGGCGCGCCCGAGAGGATTCGAACCTCTGACCGCCTGGTTCGTAGCCAGGTACTCTATCCAGCTGAGCTACGGGCGC
>NZ_JAUOQC010000022.1:0-38326 GCF_030547495.1 Neptuniibacter sp. 2_MG-2023
CAAGCATTTATTTAGAGAAACCCCGGTTACTAGGTAGCCGGGGTTTTTTGCGTCTGGGGCTTAGATTTATAGTGCTTTGGCTTGTTCAGAGTATTATGCAAGATGCGTTTATGTTCTGATTTTTGTTATGATTGTCTGCTGATCATTCTCTATATTACATGTTTTTAATATCCATTTAGTTGAGATGGAATTCGAGTATTCTTAATGTTAAATATTGCTGCGTTTACATTTAAATATGATCATATTGAAGATCGTATTTTGATGGTAGGTAATCTGAGTAATGATCTACAGAGAGTTGATTTCTGGTTAACGCGTAAGCTTGTTCTACGCCTTTTATCTGCAGCGGCAGGGTTAATTGAAAAAACATCGAGTGATATTGCTGGAGCGCCGGTTCAGCTTAAGTCTGATCTTGCTCAGTTTCATCATGATAGTGCCCGTCAAGGACTGCAGGTTGATCGAGAAAGTGAGGACTTGCTTGCAGAAGACCCATCTCTATTATGTCGATTGGATGTAAGCCATCAAGCTGGGCGTTACCGTATATTGTTCTTTATTGGTGATGAGGAGCCTTTTGCTGCCAGTGTTTTAGCGTATGATGAATTACATCAGATGCTCTATCTTATCCATCGAGGGTCTTTAGCATTAGATTGGGGTGTGGATAATCAGTTATTCACTCCTGATGTTTCTACCTCTTCTATAACGTTGCAGTAATTTATGTATCCACCAAAACCTTTTGTTGCTCGCGGCTCTCGTGTTCTTCGCTGTCGATCCTGTTTATTAGCTGCTCATGTCTGTATTTGTGATTTTAAAATGTCCTATCAGTCAGAAGCTCAGTTCTTTTTGTTAATGCATCATAATGAGGGGTTTAAGCCAACTAATACAGGACGTTTAATTGAGGATTGTATTGCTGATACAAAACGTTTTGAGTGGTCTCGAACTGAGCCTTCTGATGAACTGATCCGTGCTATCACAGATCAGCAGTTAGATCCCTATATTGTGTTTCCTGAGGGGGAGGGCTATGAAGGGAGAATGGTGAAGTATGAGCCGAAAAAGGGAAAACGCCCAGTGTTTATCGTCTTGGATGGTACTTGGCGCCAAGCTAGAAGAATGTTTCGTCTTAGTCGATATCTAGATCATCTGCCGGTGATTGAGCCTGAGGTGGTAGCTTCCTCTAACTATCATTTGCGTAAAGCTGCTGTTGATGGACAGCTCTGTACGGCTGAGGTCGCTGCACTGATGTTGCAGCAAATTAATGATACTAAGGGGGCGGAGATACTATCGGCGTACTTTTCTATTTTTAATGATCATTATAAAGCGTCCCGTCTAAACCGGCCTTTAGATGATCATTCAGAAGCTAAAGACTTTTTGCGTAGGTTGAAGGCTGATTAGCTCTCCAGCCAGAATGTAACGGGCCCGTCGTTTATTAAGTGGACCTGCATGTCTGCACCGAAGCGGCCAGTTTCAACGATTGGGTGTAAGCGTTTAGCTTGTTCGATAAAGTAATTATAGAGTTCCTCGCCTAATTGCGGCGAGGCTCCTGCCGAAAATCCTGGTCGTAATCCCTTTTTTGTATCAGCAACAAGGGTAAATTGCGAAACGATAAGTAGCCCGCCTTCTGTTTGTTGAAGGTTAAGGTTCATCTTTCCCTCTTCATCTGAAAATACTCGGTAGGCCAAGATTTTTTGTAGAAGCTTGTCGGCTGCTTGGAATGTATCTTCCTTTTCAATTCCTAATAAAAGTAATATGCCTTGTTCTATTTTGCCGACAGAGCTGTCATTGATATGGACTGAGGCCGAACTTACACGCTGTATAAGTGCTTTCATTTCTATTATTAATCCCTTAGTTACGCGAGAGAAAGAGCGAAACTGTCAGTTGTTTTAATTAAATTGTCTGTAATGCCTTTTTCAAACGCGGAGTGGCCTGCATCTCGAACTATATGGAATTTTGAGTTAGGTAAATGATCATGGAGGGCTTGAGCTTGTTCTATAGGGCAGATGATGTCGTAGCGACCGTGGATAATTGTTGTGTTGATCTCTTTGATTGATTCGCAGTTATTAAGAATCTGGTTTTCGTCAATAAAGGCGTTATTAATAAAGTAATGGGCTTCAATTCTAGCCATGGCTAAGGCGAAGTGTGGGTCGCCAAAATGATCAACAATATCTGCATTTGGGTCAATTGTAGAGCAGCGGCCTTCCCATATTGACCAAGCTTTTGCTGCGGACATGCGGGCTATCTCATTATCCGAGGTTAAGCGTTTATAGTACGCGCTTAGCATATCGTGACGTTCAGCTGTAGGGATAGGGTGCTGGTACTCTTTCCAGTAGTCGGGGAAAATTGCGCTGGCGCCGCGTTGATAGAACCATTGGATATCTTGTTTTCGACATAAAAATATACCGCGTAAAATCAGCCCTAATACTTTATCGGGAAAGGCTTGCGCATACAGCAGACTGAGCGTGGAGCCCCAGGAACCACCAAATAGGAGCCATTGGTCGATGGATAGATGCTCTCTTATCTTTTCCATATCTTCCAGTAGCTTGTTTGTTGTATTTTCATGTAGCTCTGAGTGGGGTGTTGAACGACCGCAACCACGTTGATCAAACAATATAATTCGATACTTTTCAGGATTGAAAAATCGACGATGCGCTGAGCTTGTACCGCCGCCAGGGCCACCATGAATGAAAATAACGGGAATCCCTTTAGGGTTGCCGCTTTCTTCAATATAAAGGGTGTGAAGGTCATCTACTGGGAGATGAAGCTTATTGTAGGAGCTAATTTCAGGATACAGGGTGCGCATTGTGTCTCCGCTGTGTATTGCTGTATGTACAGCAGTATAAAGAGGAGAGGTTTGGCAATCTACGTTGAAATGAAAAAAAAGGCAGCCGATGTGGCTGCCTTTTAAATGCGAGGACTACTTATTTTTTAGAGCGTTTGCGCTCGTTTTCTTTCAGTAGTTTTTTGCGTAAGCGGATGAAGTTAGGTGTTACTTCAACTAGCTCATCATCTTCGATGAAATCCAATGCTTGTTCAAGCGTGAATCTAACCGGAGGAGTTAGCTGGATGTTTTCATCAGTACCTGACGCACGTACGTTGGTAAGCTGCTTACCTTTAATAGGGTTAACGGCTAAGTCATTACTACGGCTGTGAATACCTAGTAGCATACCTTCGTACACTTCAATGTTAGGTTCAACACAGAGGCGGCCGCGCTCTTGCAGGTTCCATAAGGAGTAAGCAAGTGCTTTACCGGTAACCATAGAAACAAGAACACCATTGGAGCGGCTTGCAACGTCACCGTCTTTTACCGGTCCGTAATGGTCAAATGTAGAGGTCATGATGCCGGTTCCTGATGTCATTGTCAGGAACTGAGAGCGGAAACCAATTAGACCACGGGATGGAATCATAAAGGTTAGACGAACACGTCCACCATCTACTTCCATGTTAGTCATATCGCCTCTACGTTTGCCTAGCTCTTCAATAATAGAGCCTTGATGTTGATCTTCAACATCAATCATTACATTCTCGTAGGGTTCTTGGATTTCGCCATCGATCTCTTTTTGAACTACTTCTGGTCGAGAAACACCTAGTTCAAAGCCTTCACGACGCATTGTTTCTATCAATACAGATAGATGTAGCTCGCCTCGGCCAGAAACTTTGAATTTCTCTGGCGTTTCGCCATCTTCAACACGAAGGGCAACGTTATGGATAAGTTCGCGTTCTAGACGTTCTTTAATGTTACGGCTAGTAACGAATTTACCATCTTGGCCTGCAAATGGAGAATCGTTTACCTGGAAGGTCATAGATACGGTTGGTTCGTCAACGCTTAGTGCTGGCAACGCTTCAACTTGATCTGGATCGCATAAGGTATCTGAGATGTTTAGTTCATCAATACCTGTTACGCAGATGATATCGCCTGCTGTAGCGCTTTCAACATCTACACGTTCTAGTCCATGGTAACCCATGATTTTTAGAATGCGTCCGCTGCGTATTTTACCTTCACGATCGATCACTTTAACTTGTGTATTGATCTTGATGGTACCTCGGGAAACGCGGCCTATACCTATAACGCCAAGATAGCTGTTGTAGTCTAGGGCTGAAACCTGCATTTGCAGAGGGCCGTCAATGTCAACCTTAGGTGGGTTAACATGTTCAACAACCGCTTCAAATAAAGGCGTCATGTCATCGGCCATTGCGTCAGGCTCAAGGCCTGCAATACCGTTTAGTGCTGATGCGTAAACAATGGGGAAATCAAGTTGTTCATCTGTAGCGCCAAGGCTATCAAATAGATCAAATACTTGATCTACAACCCAGTCTGGACGTGCACCGGGGCGATCGATCTTGTTGATAACAACAATAGGGCGAAGACCTTGGTCAAATGCCTTTTGTGTTACAAAGCGAGTTTGTGGCATTGGGCCATCTACCGCGTCTACCAAAAGGCATACACAGTCAACCATGGAAAGTACGCGTTCAACTTCTCCACCGAAATCTGCGTGTCCAGGAGTATCAACGATGTTGATGCGGTAGTCGTTCCATTTAATGGCTGTATTTTTTGCCAGAATGGTAATGCCGCGCTCTTTCTCCTGATCATTGGAGTCCATGATGCGCTCAGTACCTTCATCACGACGACCCAATGTGCCTGATTGGGAAAGCAGCTTGTCAACCAGAGTCGTTTTACCGTGGTCAACGTGCGCAATGATGGCGATATTTCTTAGCTTTTCAATCACGTGTGTATACCTGTGAGATATTTTTTTGCGAATGCGGAATTATACGGATTTATGCAGAAAATACCGCATATTTCTTAGACAAAAGAGACTAAAAGTGTGTTTAAGGATCAATAAGGGGTGATGATCATCAATCTCTGGGTGGATCTGTATCTAAAACTCGTGTTTGCACTAGGTTTTTGCGTATCTGTTGGAGTATGATTGTGAAAGCAAGAATCATAGTGGAAGCTCAGTTTAATTGTTATTTGCACCAATATGGCGCATATCGTGTTGCGAACGGCTTGTTTTGGTGCGTCTGACTTTTGGTTGTTTCGCTGTAATGCCAGTAATTTCGGGAAGCTTATAGTGGTAGCTTTTTGGTATATTACTTGCTTGAATTCTCGCTGATTTTATAATTCTGATTTCTCAAGGCTGAACTAAATATCGGCCTGGTAATTACAAAGTGGAGAAAGTCACATGTCAGAGAAGACTCTGAATCTGATCAAAGAAAGCGAAGCTAAGTGGATCGATATGCGTTTCACTGATTCTCATGGTAAAGAGCAGCACGTTACTATCCCAGTTTCCGACATGGGTGATGACTTCTTTGAAGAAGGCAAAATGTTCGATGGTTCTTCCATTTCTGGTTGGAAGGGCATCAATGAATCTGACATGATTCTTATGCCTGATGACAGTGCATCTGTTCTAGATCCATTCTCTGAAGCAACGACTGTTATTGTTCGTTGTGATATCGTTGAACCTGCTACAGGTCAAGGCTATGAGCGTGACCCACGTTCTGTTGCTAAGCGTGCAGAAGAGTACCTAAAGTCTACAGGTATTGCTGACACTGCTATGTTTGGTCCTGAGCCAGAATTCTTCGTATTTGATGCTGTTAAGTGGCACGCTGATATCAGTGGTTGTGGATACTCTATTGAATCTGAAGAAGCATCTTGGTCTTCTAGCCATAGTATTGAAGGCGGAAACACGGGTCACCGTCCACGTGTTAAAGGTGGTTATTTCCCAGTACCTCCAATCGATTCCTTGCATGATTTACGTGGCGCTATGTGTGACGCGATGGAAGCAATGGATCTTCATATTGAAGTACATCACCATGAAGTAGCGACAGCGGGCCAGTGTGAAATTGGTGTAGGTCCAAACACGCTTACAGCTAAAGCTGATGAAGTGCAGATTCTTAAGTATTGTGTACATAACGTTGCTCATGCTTACGGAAAAACAGCTACATTTATGCCTAAGCCACTTGTTGGTGATAATGGTTCTGGTATGCACGTTCATATGTCTCTTTCAAAAGATGGCGTTAACTTGTTTGCTGGTGATGCCTATGCGGGCATGAGCGAAATGTCGCTTTACTACATTGGCGGTATTATCAAGCACGCTAGAGCGTTGAATGCGTTGACTAACTCATCAACTAACGCCTACAAGCGCTTAGTGCCTGGTTTTGAAGCGCCTGTAATGCTTGCGTACTCTGCACGTAACCGTTCTGCGTCTATCCGTATTCCTTACGTGACAAATCCAAAAGCACGTCGTGTAGAAACACGTTTCCCTGATCCATCTGCTAACCCATACTTATGTTTTGCTGCATTGATGATGGCTGGCCTAGACGGTATCCAGAATAAGATTCACCCTGGCGATGCTGCAGATAAAGATCTATATGATCTACCGGCAGAAGAAGCTGCTGAGATTCCAACAGTTGCTAGCTCTTTAGAAGAAGCGCTTAACGCTTTGGATGAAGATCGTGAATTCTTGACTAAAGGCAACGTGTTTACTGATGACATGATTGATGCTTTTATCGCGCTTAAGCGTGAAGAAGTTGAGAAAGTGAACATGACAACTCACCCAGTTGAATTTGACCTATATTACTCTGTATAAGTTAAATAATTGCTGAAAAAAAGCCTCCCTTGTGGAGGCTTTTTTGTTTCTGGCTTTTTGGCGGAGTCTTTTGTAGAGCATTTTTATGGGAGAGGCTTTTGATAAAGGTGACTGAAGGAGTGGTGAGTGTAGGCGAAAATGACTCAGTATATTTGTTTGCACTAATGTAGTGCGTGTTGCATTATCTAGGCTAGACTTATAATGATTTAGATATAGTAATGGTGCGTCCTGCGGCTATTTTTTTGTATTAATTCAAATTGGTTTGCTTTTTGCAGTAGTAACCTTACGGATATTGAGTGCAGGCTAATGGCAAAAATAGAGTTACATAAACAGATTTTGGAAAACCTATCCACCGCAGTTGTTTTGTTGGATGAAAGTATGGTGGTTGAATATGCGAATCCGGCGGCTGAAATGCTGTTGGAAGCAAGCATGCGCCGTTTGAGCCAACTTAATATAGCTGAATGGTTTTCTTTGTGTACGGTGGAGCAGAAGGATTTACAAGAGTGTTTAGCGACAGGCCATCCATATACCCATAGAGAAGCGAAAATTGTTACTTTAAGTGGTGCAACACTCACTGTGGATTATAGTATCAATCCCTTGATTACGCCTGAAGGGCAGCAATTGCTAATCGAAATTGAGTCAAGAGATCGCTTGATGCGTATTGAGAGGGAGGAAGACCTTCTGACTCAACATGATACAGCTCGCTCTCTAGTGCGAGGGCTGGCACATGAAATTAAAAACCCTTTAGGGGGGATTCGTGGTGCTGCACAGCTACTTGAACGTGAGCTTCATGATCCTAGTCTACATGATTATACCCATGTCATTATTGAAGAAGCCGATAGGCTTCGTAATCTAGTCGATCGTCTATTGGGGCCGCGAAAACTCCCTAATATGAAGATGATTAATATTCACGCTATTTTAGAAAGGGTTTGTCACCTAATTGAAGCTGAAACTAAAGGTGAGATTCTCCTTCAGCGGGATTACGATCCAAGTATTCCAGAATTTACGGGCGATGCGGAGCAGTTAATTCAAGCTATGCTTAATATTCTGCGTAACAGCATGCAGGCAATACAAAGCGCAGATGTGGATGTGCCTACCATCAAAATTAGAACGCGTGCTTTTCGTCAAGTAACCTTAGGTGCTGAGAAGCACCGTTTGGTTTGTAGTGTCGAAATTATTGATAATGGTCCCGGTATTCCGGAAGAGATCCTCAGTAAAATATTTTATCCCATGGTGAGTGGGCGCGCTGAAGGAACGGGGCTTGGGTTATCAATTGCTCAGTCAATTATTAATCAGCATCAAGGGCTAATTGAATGTGAAACACGCCCTGGTGAAACCAGATTTCAACTATTAATCCCTTTGGAGCTTAACAATGAATCTACCATGTAAAATTTGGATTGTTGATGATGATAGGTCTATTCGTTGGGTCCTAGAGAAAGCGTTATCTGCCGAGGGTTTGTACACTGAAGCTTTTGAAACTGCGGATTCTCTACTATCAAGATTAAGTAAAGATACACCGGATGCGATCATTAGTGATATTCGTATGCCTGGAACGGATGGCTTGCAGATGCTAGAGCGTATCCAAGAAAGTCATCCAGAAGTGCCTATCATTATTATGACTGCACATTCGGATTTAGAGTCAGCTGTCGCTTCCTATCAAGGTGGTGCCTTTGAATATCTACCAAAACCATTTGATGTAGATGATGCCGTTGCATTGGCGAAACGAGCACTTGCTCATGCGATAGAGCAACGCCAGCAAGTTGCGGAGCAGGTATTAGAAGATAATACGGAAATAATTGGAGAGGCGCCTGCAATGCAGGAAGTCTTTCGTGCTATTGGGCGATTGTCACAATCAAATATTACGGTTCTTATTAATGGTGAATCGGGTACAGGTAAAGAATTGGTAGCCCATGCTTTGCACAAGCATAGTCCAAGAAGAGAGCGACCTTTTATACCTTTAAATATGGCCGCTATTCCTCATGATCTTATTGAATCAGAGTTGTTTGGTCATGAAAAAGGGGCTTTTACTGGTGCAGCTGCAGCACGCCGTGGGCGTTTTGAACAGGCGGATGGTGGCACGCTGTTTCTGGATGAGATCGGTGATATGCCAGCAGATGCGCAAACTCGATTGTTGCGAGTATTAGCTGATAGTGAGTTTTATCGTGTAGGTGGCCATACCGCAGTAAAAGTTGATGTACGTATTATCGCTGCGACACATCAGAATCTGGAAAAGCTAGTTGAAGAAGGGCGTTTCCGTGAAGATCTATTCCATCGCCTAAATGTGATCCGTGTTCATCTGCCTACCTTGTCCCAGCGTAGAGAAGATATTCCTCGTTTAGCGAGGCATTTCTTAAAAACCTCTGCTGAAGAGCTAAGTGTAGAGCCTAAAATCCTGAATGCTGATACAGAAAGCTATATATGTAATCTTGCTTGGCCAGGTAATGTTAGGCAGCTTGAAAATACTTGCCGTTGGTTAACGGTTATGGCAACAGGTCGCGAAGTATTGATTGATGATCTGCCGCCAGAACTAATGGAGCAGGCGGGCGGAGAGCCAATTGCTGGAAGTAATTGGGAGCAGTCGTTGAGGAATTGGGCGGATCAGCAGCTCAGTCTAGGGCAGCGGAATTTGTTAGATTCAGCCGTTCCTGCATTTGAAAAAATCATGATAGAGACTGCCTTGAAGCATACTGCAGGACGTCGACGAGATGCCTCAGAGCTACTCGGTTGGGGGCGTAATACCTTAACTCGTAAAATTAAAGAGCTTGGTATGGATGATGAGAAAGGTGACTCTCAAGAGAGTGCGGCTTAGGCGCTCTGCATAAACACTTATCTCATTCGTAGTTTTCTATATAATCCCTGCACCTTAATTGTTGCGGGGATTTTTTTATGTTTGATATTGCAGTTTGTTCCCCTGAAGTAATAGATTGATATTCTGCTACTCATTTGAAATGAATGGTCCGAATGGCGTAGAGCACTTTTTTATCAGTTAGGGCAGTTGAAACATATGTATTCGA
The DNA here is from genome assembly GCF_030547495.1 of Neptuniibacter sp. 2_MG-2023. Lineage (NCBI taxonomy): Bacteria > Pseudomonadati > Pseudomonadota > Gammaproteobacteria > Oceanospirillales > Oceanospirillaceae > Neptuniibacter > Neptuniibacter sp. 2_MG-2023. Next base: position 9,590 of record NZ_JAUOQC010000022.1, read on the forward strand.
GATGGCTCCTGTCTTTGTCTAACGCTACACTAGGGCTGGGTTCTTAATTAAAATTTTAGAGTTACAACATGTCTAATGAAAACAGTTCGGCCAGCATATCCGATATAGATCCTCAGCATCGTACAATCGGTTTACATGTTGTACTTTTTGAACCGGAAATTCCGCCGAATACAGGCAATATTATCCGTTTGTGCGCTAATACAGGTTGTAACCTTCATCTAGTTGAGCCTTTAGGGTTTGATATTGATGATAAGCGTTTACGTCGCGCGGGCTTGGATTATCATGAGTTTGCGGCATTGAAGGTTCATAAAGATCTTGAAAGCTGCTTGGCTGAGATTCAACCGCGAAAAGTGTGGGCGCTGACGACTAAAGGCAGTCGTACGCATGTGGATGCAGACTTTGCTGAAGGGGATGTGCTGTTACTTGGGCCAGAAACTCGAGGCTTACCTGTTGATGTGCGTGAATCCTTACCAGCAGATCAGTGGATTAAACTGCCAATGATGGCTGACAGTCGTAGTCTTAACCTGTCTAATGCCTGTGCTGTAGTTGTATATGAGGCTTGGCGTCAGTTAGGTTTTTCCGGTGCCGTGGACGCTTAATCAGCTATAGTTGTTTTATACAGTCTTGGGTGGAGTTGCTCTATGCAGCATGCTTTTATTTTTACTAAAATTGAGTCTTATATGGCTGAGTGCGAAGGTCAGGTTTTTCGTCTTGGTCTGCTCGATTATCGTAACCGCGATATTTCAATACTGGGCACTGCTGAGCAACAGATTAATATCATGGCTATTCAAAATCAGGTATTTCCTATTGTTGTTCTATCGGATCAGATAGACATTAGCGGTGATGAGCGGATAGATATACCTGCTACCGCTTTAGTTAGTATCGTACCTATTGCAGCGACGGCTATGCAGGGTGTGATTGACGCGGGTAAAGCGGAAGAGATTCTTCAAAGTCTTTCTTTAAAATCATGTTAAAATGCGAAATTTGGCCAATTTATAAGCAATAGTTGAGTGCTGCTGGGTTTTTTCATGATAAAACGCATCCTATCTTTTTTTACGCTAATAATACTGTGTGTCCCATTACCGGTGGCGGCAGTTAATGATGATGTTAAAAGCCTGTGCCAAGCGGTGGGGCGTAAATTGGCAAGTGTTTCTGAGAAGGAGTGCTTAAGTCATCAATATAATGAGCCTCGTTATTTTTCCGTTAACGGCCATGCGATCTTAGAAACTCATTTTCCTGCCCGTGATGGGAATGAAGGTGCACCTCGTATTTTATTTATTGGCGGGATTCATGGAGATGAATATTCCAGTGTGAGTGTCACCTTTAAATGGCTGAATACGCTTCATAAACATCATAGTGGTAAGTTTGATTGGTATTTTTTACCTGTCCTTAATCCTGATGGTTTATTGCAGCGTAAATCTACCCGAGTGAATGCCAATAAAGTCGATTTAAATCGTAATTTTTTACCGGCACCAGAATTCCCAGAACCCTTAGTGCATTGGCAAAAGCAAGCTAAAAAGCGACTACGTTACTATCCGGGGCATCAGCCTTTAAGTGAGCCAGAGAGTCGTGTGATACATGAGCTTATTGATAGTTATAAACCTACAGTCATTGTGTCGGTACATGCACCTCACGGTATTCTTGATTTTGATGGTGGAATTCAACCGCCGAGAAAGCTAGGGCCTTTGCACTTGCGTCAGTTGGGTACTTATCCGGGTTCTTTAGGTAACTATGGTTGGTTTGTGAAAAATATTCCAGTCGTGACTATTGAGCTTCCTTACGCAGGGATTATGCCGAAGAAAAAAGATATAGATAAAATGTGGACAGATCTTGTGGGTTGGCTTAATTATAAAGTTAAGCGTAAAGCAGCAGCTGTCGCAACAGCCAAGGGTGAGATTGGATTGTAAGAGCGGGACTGATGATACTGCTAGGTACTATTTTGTTAGATATAAAAAAAGAGCCGTAATTTTACAATTAGGCTCTTTTTTTTAAGCGTGCTAAAACTTAGTGCTGCGCTTCAGATGCTTCTTGCTGTGCTTGAGCCATCTGTTGAGCATATAAAGCATCAAAGTTAACAGGTGCTAGCATTAGTGCAGGGAAGCTGGCTTTGATAACCATTGCATCGATAGCTTCACGTGCATAAGGGAATAGAATGCTAGGGCAGAATGCGCCAAGAGTATGGTGCATCTCTTGCTCACCTAAGCCTGAAACAGCAAAGATACCGGCTTGTTGTAGTTCAACCAAGAAAGCCGTTTTCTCATCGTTTTTAACAGTTACTGTTAGCGTTAATACAACTTCAAATGCATTTTCACCCACTTGATTTGTTTGGGTGTTCATCTCTAAACCAACTTCTGGCTTCCATGGGCTCATGAAAATTTCAGGTGAGTTAGGCGATTCAAAAGAAGCGTCTTTAATGTAAACTCGCTGAACCGCAAATTGTGGTCCCTGTCCTTCTTGTGCTGCTGTGTTCTGTTCGTTATCGGCCATGTTAGTTCCTTTGCGTTTTATATTTAGTTGGCGTTTATCAATGCATCTAATTTGCCTTGGCGCTCAAGGGCAAATATTTCATCGCAGCCACCAATAGGCGTATCACCAATGAAAATTTGTGGAACGGTACGACCGCCGCTTAATTCGGTCATCTCTTGGCGCTTAGCTTGATCGCCATCCACTTTTATTTCTGTGTAGTTAATCTCTTTGTGTTCAAGTAACTTTTTGGCGCGAATACAAAATGGGCACCACTTTGTTGTATAGATAGTTACATCTTTCATATTATTTACTTTTTATTATAGGAAGGCTTTGACTCTTCCATTCAGTCATACCGCCAGATAGGCGAACCGCATTTTCAAACCCTGCTGTTTTTAACTTACGCGTCGCGCTACCGGCTGCTTGGCCTAGATTGCATACGACTATAACAGGGCGTTGCTGGTATTTGGAAAGCTCATCAATTCTGCGATCAAGATCTGCAAGAGGGATGTGCTTCGCACCAGTAATATGGCCAGTAGACCACTCTTTTTTAGGGCGAATATCTAGAACGACAGCATTTTCTTTATTAATGAGGCTAGTTGCTTGAGCAGGAGTGACAGCCTTGCCTGATTTACTGCGCTCATAAAAAAGGAACATGCCTAGCGTTAAAACCCAAGCTGCAACCATAAGAGGGTGGTTGCTGATAAATTCGATAAATTGGTCCATTACGTATCCAGATGAGGCCACTTAAGTTAGGGCCGATAAAAAACTAAGGATGCTATTGATCCACTAAAAGTGGGCAATAGTATACCTTGCGTTTTTTGACGGTATAAGGGGAGATGTAGAGGAAAGTGTCGAATTTTGATTATTTATTGCTTTCCTCTTGTTCATTCATGGCGTTGTTGGGGCTTTCACAGTAAAATTATGAGCCATTTTATTATCGTTAATTACAGAATTTGGCAGATATGACACAAAAGCGCGCAACGAAAGCACTGATTATTCTTGATGGTTATGGCGTTGAAAGTTCAGAGTCGTCCGCTATTCAAGCAGCGAATACACCTGTTTGGGATAAGCTGCTATCAGATAATCCTAACTCAAGAATTCAAACATCAGGTTTAGCGGTCGGCTTACCTGATGGCCAAATGGGTAATTCTGAAGTAGGTCATATGAATATTGGCGCTGGGCGAATTGTTTATCAAAACTTCACTCGCATATCTAAAGCGATAAATGATGGTGATTTCTTTGATAATAGCGCTTTAACTAAAGGTATGGACGCTGCTATCTCTGCTGATAAGGCCGTGCATATTCTGGGCTTACTGTCCCCTGGTGGCGTACACAGTCATGAAGAGCATATTTTAGCCTTGGCTGAGATGGCCGTTAAGCGTGGTGCGAAGCAGGTATATATACATGCCATCTTAGATGGTCGTGATATGCCGCCACGTTCTGCTAAACCATCCATTGAGCTGACGAAGGCTAAGCTAGCTGAATTAGGTGTTGGTGCTATAGCTTCCGTAGTCGGGCGTTATTACAGCATGGACCGTGATAACCGTTGGGACCGAGTGCAGTTGGGTTATGATGCAATGACATCAGATAAGGCTCCTTGCAAAGCCTTGAGCGCATTAGACGCGTTAGCTGATGCTTATGCGCGTGATGAAAATGATGAGTTTGTTCAGGCGACAGTGATTACTGATAAGCAAGGATTGCCGGTGGGTGCTATTAGTGATGGCGATACGGTTATTTGTGCTAATTTTCGCCCCGACCGTGCACGTGAAATTACCCGAGCGTTCACTGAAGGTAGTAGCTTCGCTGGTTTTGAACGTGCTAAACATCCGCAATTATCTAGCTTTGTAACTTTGACCCAATATGCAGCCGATATTGAGGCTGACTGTGCTTATCCGCCGCAAAAAATTACCAATGATATAGGTGAATATCTATCTGGATTAGGTAAAACTCAGCTTCGTATTGCTGAAACTGAAAAGTATGCGCATGTAACGTTTTTCTTTAATGGTGGAGAAGAGGATAAGTACCCTGGAGAAGATCGTATCCTAGTGCCTTCCCCCGATGTTGCTACTTATGATTTACAGCCAGAAATGAGTGCTCCTGAAGTGACTGCTAAATTGGTTGAAGCGATTAAAAGTGGTAAATATGATCTGATCGTTTGTAACTTTGCTAATGGCGACATGGTTGGGCATACAGGCAAGTTTGATGCAGCAGTGAAGGCGTGTGAGGTTGTGGATGAGAGTGTGAAGCAAGTACTCGCAGCCTTAGAAGAGGTGGGCGGTGAAGCCTTAATTACAGCAGATCATGGTAATGTTGAATTAATGGTGAACCCCGAGACTGGGCAGCCTCATACCTCCCATACTAATTGGCCTGTTGCGCTTATCTATGATGGACCAAGGAAAAATAGTTTAACCTTATCGGATGGGGCATTATGTGATTTAGCTCCGACCATATTGGCGATGATGGATCTTGAAAAGCCTGCAGAGATGAGCGGCAATTCATTGGCATCGTTTTAAGTTGTAACTGAAAAAAGGGATAAAATATTATCCCTTTTTCTTTAGAAAATTATATGTTGCGCGTTCTCGTTCTTCTTAGTTCGTTGGTCTGTTTTGGACTACTTGCTTCGGCTCTTCAAGCAGCTGACAAGCAAGTTTTGACTGAAAAACAGATTAAACAACTTTCCTCTCGAATCTCTTCGCTACAAAAAAATATGCGTCAGCAGGAGGGAGAGTCTCGTCAATTGAGTGACGAACTGAGAAAAAGTGAGGTTGCTATAGGTAAACTTGCTCGCCAAATTCAGGTTTTAGATAAGCAGTTGAGCGGCTTAGGTGAGCATGCTGAAGATTTAGAAGAGAAAAGGGATACTCTGAAGGCAGAACTGAAAAAGAGAGCTGACCTGATCGAACAGCAGGTGGCTCAGCAGTATAAAATGGGTAATCAAGCTCGGTTACAGTTGCTGCTGACACAGCGAGATCCGGAAACCTTGGATCGAATGATTCGCTATTATGATTTTATAAATGATGAACTGCGTAATGATATGCAGGCGTTTACAAAAAAATTAGCTTTACTTAGTGGTACAGAGCGCGAGCTGACCGAAACTGAAAAGAAGATGGTCTTAAAACGTGATGAATTGAAGAGCGAAGTGACTGCGCTTCGGGCATCAAGAAGTCAGCGGAAAGAAACTTTAGCGCAGTTGCGTAAAACCCTTTCGTCAGATGAGCAGCAGCTTAAACAACTCAAATTAGACCAAAAAAGATTGCAGGCGGTGCTGCGTGAAATTGAGAAGAGTCTTAATTTTTCGAGTTTAATTAAAGATGATAAGAAGTTTTCTCAGCTTAAAGGTAAGTTGCCTTGGCCGTTAAAAGGTAAGGTTAAGCAGACTTTTGGCTCTGTCCGTAATAATATCCGTTATGATGGTATATGGATCAATGCTAATGAAGCCGCGCCGGTTAAGGCTATACATCATGGTCGAGTTGTTTTTTCGGATTGGTTGCGCGGGTATGGTCTAGTGTTGATCATTGATCATGGTTCTGGCTATATGAGTCTTTACGGTTACAACCAGAGTTTACTGCTTGAAACAGGTGATTGGGTTTCCGTGGGTGATACTGTTGCAACTGCTGGTAATAGCGGTGGCCATGAAGCAAGTGGGCTCTATTTTGCTATACGTTACAAGGGTAAGCCAAGTAACCCTCAGCGTTGGTTAAGTCGATAATTGATAAGGGAATGGATTATGAAGTCAGTGTTTATGTCTGGCGGGTTAAAAAACAGTCTTATAAGCATAGCTATGAGCGGATGTTTGTCATTATCTGTCATTGCTGCCGAAGCGCCTGTTCCTGATACTGAAGAAGTTAAAACCGAAAAAGTTTTGCCACTTGATGAGTTGCGGTTGTTCACTGAGGTTTTTCAGCGAATCAAGTCTTCCTATGTAGAGCCTGTTGATGATGCGCAATTATTAGAAGATGCATTGCGCGGCATGATTGCTGGTCTTGATCCCCATTCCGCTTATTTAGAACCAAGCGAATTTGAAGATTTGCAAGCTCATACAAGCGGTGAGTTTGGAGGCCTAGGTATAGAAGTTGGAATTGAAGATGGTTTTGTCCGTGTCATTACACCGATCGATGATACACCTGCACAGAGAGCGGGAGTTAAAGCGGGAGATCTAATTACTAAGCTTGATGATCACGCTGTGCAGGGGATGGATCTAAGCAAAGCTGTAGAGTTAATGCGCGGCAAGCCGGGTAGCAAAATAATTTTAACTGTAGTGCGTCAAGGGGAAGATAAACCCCTTGAGATTGAAGTAATACGGGATGTGATCCAAGTTGCCAGTGTTAAAAGCCGGATGCTCGATGACAATATAGCCTATTTGCGCGTATCACAGTTTCAGGTCGATTCAGGTAAAGAGGTTAATAAACACCTTAAGCGCTTAATGAAAAATGATCTAAAAGGGGTGGTTCTGGATTTGAGAAATAATCCAGGGGGCGTGCTTCAGGCCGCTGTTGATATTGGTAATACTTTTTTAAATGATGGGTTGATTGTTTATACCAAAGGGCGACTCCCTGATTCTGAACAACGTTTTGGCGCAACGCAAGATACATTAGTACCCGATCTGCCGATGGTTGTATTGATTAATGGAGGCTCTGCTTCAGCTTCAGAAATTGTCGCAGGTGCGCTGCAAGATCAAAAACGGGCGATTATTATGGGGTTGCCTAGTTTTGGTAAAGGTTCAGTTCAAACGGTACTGCCGTTGACCAAGGAGCGTGCACTAAAACTGACTACTGCTCGTTATTACACGCCTGCAGGGCGTTCGATTCAAGCGCAAGGTATTAAGCCTGATATAGAGGTAAAAGATGCGGATATTACTCTACGGGATAATGGCCCTGAATATTTGAAAGAAAGAGATCTCAGTGGTCATTTAGAAAATGGTGATGAGGGTAAAACTGATAAGTCTGGTGCTGATGTGGCAGGGCTTGCAGCTCAGGATTATCAACTTTATGAAGCGCTGAATCTGTTAAAAGCTCTAGTGATCGTCCAGAAGTAATGATGGGCTTCGTTAATAAATTATTGGTTCTGTTTTTGCTGACATCGCCTATAGGTTTTGTCAGCAATGTGGTAGCGAATCAAGTATTTACTAATGAAGACCCCGTTATGGTTATTATTATTGATGATATTGGGGATAACAAAGAGAAGGGGTTGGCGGCCATAAAGTTGCCAGGGGAGATCACTTATGCATTTCTTCCGCATACCCCTTATTCTTTTGAATTGGCTCAAACTGCTTATGGTTTAGGTAAAGAAGTTATTCTTCATGCGCCTATGGAGAATAAGGCAGGGCTGCGTTTAGGACCGGGTGCACTGACACAGCAACATAGTTTGCAGCAAGTGAATCAGATTTTAAATAAAGACTTAGATTCAATACCTCATGTTGTAGGTATGAATAACCATATGGGTAGCCTTTTAACGGAAGATCGACAGAGAATGGATATTGTTATGTCGGTTATACGTGAAAGGAATATGTTTTTTATCGATAGTTTAACAACGCCTAATACAGTAGCTTGGAAGCTTGCTCATGAATATAAGATTCCCTATTTGATTAGGGATGTTTTTTTAGATAATCAGCCTCATCGTGCTTATATTCATAACCAGTTTAAGCAGGCCTTGAGCTTAGCTGTTACACAGGGCCATGCTGTTGTCATAGGTCATCCTTACCCTGAAACTATCGCTTACTTATCTGAAGTTATTCCGATCTTGGCAGAGTTAAATATTAAATTAGTTTCTGCTTCTGAACTTTTGAGCTTACGCTCCCAAACACGCCTAATGATCAGTCCGCCCAAGGTTGATCAACCTTGCGATAGTAAAGAGGGGCATTGTGTGTCTATGCCTGTCGCTATAAAACATTAGAAAGAATTGACGTGCCATCTACGATGAGCTTGATGCCTACGAGCATCGTCAGTGCTTCAAATGCTCGCTTTACCAGTTTGTTTCCTTGGGTAATGGCTAAATGCGCTCCTAAGTATGAGCCTGCTGTTGCGCCTATAAGCAGTGCGGCAAGCCAATCCCAGCGGGGAGCTTGCTGGAGCGAAACCGTAAGTGCACCAGTAGAGTTCCAGAAAAGGCCGACTAATATCAGAACGTAAGTTACCGCTGTTTTGTATTCTAGGCCGAACCAGCGCACTAACCAGATTGTGACAAAAAGTCCTGTTCCGGAGGTTAGCGAGCCGTTTAGCGCGCCGATAATGAAAAGGACTAAGCCACCAATAATCATGCCTCGGCGGTTTCTATTTCGGGGCTCTTCAGTCAGCCCTAAAGATTTTTGCAGTAGGGAATAGATGCCTAAGCCTGTTGTTAGAATGCCTAGGCTGAGAATAGTCCAGCCTTCAGGAATTCTTAAGATTATGTCTGCCCCAAGTATTACGCCGGGTAAGCCGCATAAAAGAATATATCCACAGAAACGATAATCTAAATGTCCCTCTTTCATATGACGCAGCGTTGCACCTATACCTAAAGCGACACTGGCTATTTTGTGAGTGGCGAGTGCTGTGCTAAAGCTAAGTCCTAAAAAAAGCAGGACGGGGAGCTGGAGTAGCCCTGCGCCTCCGCCGGCCATGGCTGACAGAGTGTTGGCCACTAAAGAGAGGAGCAGCAGAGTGCTTTGTTCTAAAAGTATGTCCATGAAATATGTTTATTCTAAGATAGGGTCGAGCGCTAACTGGAATAAAAAAGGGAGATAGCGATCTCCCTTTAGCTTTTTAGTCATTAAGCTTGGCGAAAAATGCCTTCAGCTAGGCGAGGCCATTGCTCTTGCCATTGTTCGGTAGGCTTTTTACGGAAATCACTCCGGACAAACTGTCTAATTCTACCTTCTGTTGTAGATAGCATTAGATTAGCTGACGCACCTGCGGTCGTTTTTGTGCGTAAACCATGTTTGGCTTCTGCTTCACGTAGAATCTGCTTAAGTTGAGTTTCTAATCGTTCAAAAAACTGGTTAATACGTTGACGCAGCCGGTCTGTTTCACCTGCAAGTGCTTCACCCGTTAAAATACGCGCCATGCCAGGGTTTCGTTCTACGAAGGCTAGCGTAAGTGTAAGTACTTGCTCGCATTGCTTTATGCCGTCAGGCTCAACCTGTGTAATCACCGTTACACGACTGAAGACAGTTTCTTCAATAAAGCCAATTAATCCCTCAAACATACGTGCTTTGCTTGGGAAGTGCCTATAGAGCGCAGCTTCAGACACGCCTACTTCTTTGGCTAGTGCGGCGGTTGTTATTTTTTGTCCTGGGCTTTCAAGCATGTGAGCCAGTGATTGCAATATCTGCTCACGTCGAGAAAGTTTTTCGTTGTCGTTCATTGTCTTGCCTCTAACCACGATTGGTAATCAATGTACCAACACCTTCATCGGTGAAAATCTCTAACATGCATGAGTGCTCTACTCGGCCATCAATAATATGTGCGCTTGTTACGCCATTTTTTACTGCGCTGAGTGCGCAGCCGATTTTAGGTAACATGCCGCCATAGATAGTACCATCGTTGATTAGTTCATCGACTTCGTGGGTAGTTAAACCGGTAAGGATGTTGCCATCTTTATCCATTAAGCCTGCGATATTGGTTAGCAGAATTAGTTTTTCTGCTTGCATGACTTCGGCAACTTTTCCTGCAACTAAGTCGGCGTTGATATTATAAGAGGCGCCGTCTGAGCCTACTCCAATAGGGGCAATAACGGGAATAATATTGGAGTTTACCAGCATATCTAAAACACTTACGTTCACGCTAGATACTTCACCTACGTGACCAATGTCGATGATCTCTGGGACTTCCATATCAGGTGTTTTGTGTTCTATACGCAATTTTTTGGCTTGTAGGAGTTTACCGTCTTTACCGGTTAAGCCGATCGCTTGACCTCCATTGTTATTAATAAGTCCGACGATCTGTTTATTAACTGCACCGCCTAATACCATTTCAACAACATCCATCGTTTTGGAGTCGGTGACGCGCATGCCGTTAATAAAGTGAGACTCAATGTTTAGGTCATTAAGTAATTCGCCAATCTGCGGGCCTCCACCGTGGACTACGATGGGGTTTATGCCTATAAGTTTCATCATTACTATATCGCGAGCAAAGCTGTTTTGTAGCTTTTCGTCGATCATGGCATTACCACCATATTTAATGATGATGGTTTTTCCCACGAAGCGCTGAATGTAGGGCATTGCTTCACTAAGAACATGAGCGGTTGTCATGGCTTCTTTGCGTGTAAGAGGCATAGTTGGTCCTTAAAAACGGTTAAATACGGCCAGTACTACAAGCGTAGTACCGACCGTAGCTGTCATTTATTCATGAGGAATGACGAGGCTGCTGTCTACTTCATGCAGCTTCTGTTCAAACTCATTTCTTATTCTTTGTAATACTTTTTCAGTTTCTGCTTCAAAGCGAAGGACTAAAACTGGTGTAGTGTTTGATGCACGCACAAGACCCCAGCCATCAGGGTAGTCAACTCGAACCCCATCAATGTGGTTAGCGATCCCACCGGAGAATGTTTTCTCTTGCAGGGCTTTAACTATATCGAATTTGTCCTCATCCGTTACGGTAATGTTTAGCTCTGGGGTGCTTATATCTTCCGGGTATTGAGTAAAAAGCTGTTCGGCTGTTTTATCTGTATTTGTAAGAATTTCTAAGAGGCGGGCAGCGCTGTATAGAGCATCATCGAAACCATACCAACGCTCTTTAAAGAAAATGTGTCCACTCATCTCGCCGCCCAAGAGTGCGCCAGATTCCTTGATTTTTTGTTTAATTAAGGAGTGGCCTGTTCGCCACATAGTGGCTTTGCCACCGGCTTCTTCGATGACTTTGGCAAGTAGACGTGAACACTTCACATCAAAGATAATCTCTGCACCCGGATTACGTTTAATGATCTCTTCAGAGAAGAGCATCATTACGCGATCGGGATAGACTATATTACCTTCGTTGGTGATAACGCCTACACGGTCGCCATCTCCATCGAAGGCTAAGCCTAGATCCGCTCCCGTTTCTTTAACCATCGCGATTGCGTCTTGTAGGTTTTTGGGCTTGCCGGGATCTGGATGATGATTAGGGAAAGTGCCATCAACTTCGCAGTACATCGGCGTAATATCACAGCCTAGTTGCTCAATAAGTTGTGGTGCCAGCTCTCCAGGAATACCGTTACCGCAATCGACAACGACTTTAAGTTTTTTCTTCAGTTTAATGTCGCTGAGAATACGTTCTAAATAGCGTTGACGAATATCGAGCTCTTCAAACGAGCCTTCATCTTCAGTGTAGTTTTGTTCAATGATTCGTGTTTTTAGGCTTTGTATGTCATCGCCAGACAGCGTGTGGCCATTAATCATCATTTTAAAGCCATTGTAATCAGCAGGATTGTGGCTGCCTGTGATCATCACGCCAGTGCATTGCTCATCTTGATAGGCTGAATAGTACAAAGTCGGTGTAGGGACATAGCCAATATCGGTCACTTTGCAGCCGCCATCCATTAATCCTTCGCTGAATATTTTTTTCAGTGATGGACTGGATAAACGTCCGTCTGCGGCCACATTGATATGGTTGATGCCTTGAGATTTTGCTTCGGCAGAAAAGGCTCGGCCTAAGTGGTACACAGTACTGTCGGTTAGGGCTGTACCAACTATCCCACGAACATCGTAGGCACGAAAAATCGCATGATCAAGATCGTTTAATGTGTAGCGCATGTTAATCCTTTAATTTGCATAAAATGAATTAGATGTGGCCAATACAGAGTTAAATATCATGTTTGTTGTATTGGATCGCAATTTGGTTAATTAACTGAATGGCCAGTTTACGTTTGGATGTTTGCGGCAATGTTTCTGCACTGGTGTCAGTCACAATTGTGACGGCATTTTCATCACTGTTAAAACCTATATCAGTGCGAGAAACGTCATTTGCTATGACCATGTCTAAGTTTTTCCGTTCTAGCTTACTACGTGCATAATTTAGAACATCTTGAGTTTCAGCAGCAAAGCCGACAGTAAATGGTTTTGGTCCTGTATTTGCAATTGTCGCGACTATATCTGGGTTTTTAACCAGATGAAGCTCCATGATCTCTTCAGAGCCTTTTTTTATTTTATGTTCCGCTACGGCAGTTGGACGGTAATCTGCCACAGCGGCTGCTGCTATAAAGATATCGCAGAGTGCTAAGTCTTGTAAGGATGCAGCTAGCATCTCTTGAGCACTTTCTACTTTTACTGTTTCTACTCGTTCAGGGGCTGGCAGTGTTACTGGGCCGCTAATAAGTTTTACTTTAGCGCCGGCTTCAATCGCAGCTTCAGCTAAGGCGTAACCCATTTTTCCTGAACTGTGGTTGGAGATGTAACGTACTGGATCAAGTGCTTCGCGAGTAGGGCCTGCCGTGATAAAAACAGTTTTGCCGGTCAACTGGCCTGAATTGAATTGTGAAGCTGTCAGATTCGCTATCTCCTCCGGCTCTAACATTCGCCCTGGACCGTTATCTCCACAGGCTTGTTCGCCAACGCCGGGGCCGAAGAGTTTTATGCCACGTTTTGTTAGTAAGTTGGTATTGGCTTGAGTCCCCGCATCTCGCCACATCGCTTGATTCATCGCTGGAGCAATACATATAGGAGCATCTGTTGCTAAACAGAGGGTGGTAAGCAAGTCGTCACCTTGGCCAGCAGCTAATCGGGATATAAAATTGGCGCTGCCGGGTGCTATTAATACTAAATCAGCCCATTTAGCTAACTCTATATGGCCCATACCGGCTTCTGCTTCAGCATTTAATAGGTGAAGATGTACAGTGTTTCCCGAGAGTGCTTGTAATGTTAGGGGGGTAATAAATTCAGTGGCTGCTGGAGTCATAACAACCCTAACGTCGGCACCTGCATTTTTTAGTAAACGTGTTAATTCGGCGCTTTTGTATGCGGCTATGCCACCGGTAATACCTAAAATGATTTGTTTGTTAGTGAGTCTCTGCATACTTGCTGGATACTGTAATCTATAGGGTTGGATAAGAAGTGTTTGTTAACACTTGCTATTAAAACTGATGCTAACCATACCATTTTTAGTAAAAGTTTCGTAGATTGTATAAACCTTATTTATGTAAAAAAAACATCAAGGATTGATGGTCTTAAAAAGGAGTTTGAATATGTCTATTACTGATTGGCCAATGTCTGAACGGCCGAGGGAGAAATTATTACAGCAGGGCGCTTCAGCTTTATCTGATGCTGAGCTGTTAGCTATTTTCTTGCGCACGGGGGTTAAGGGGAAAAGCGCAGTTGATTTGGCGAGGGATCTTTTAAATAGTTTTGGTTCACTTCGAGTGTTGCTGGAAAGTGAGCAGCAAGCTTTTTGTGCGGCGCATGGTTTAGGCGTGGCTAAATATGTGCAGTTGCAGGCAGTACTGGAGATGAGTCGAAGGCATCTTCGTTCTGCGATGGCACGTGGCAATGCTATGGAAAATCCTCAGCAAGTTAGAGAATACTTGAGTTTAAAGCTGCGCCACCAATCGAGGGAGATGTTTGCATGCCTTTTTTTGGATAATAAGCATCAGGTGATTAATTTTGAAATATTGTTTCTAGGGACAATTAATGCAGCTGCTGTTTATCCTCGCGAGGTCGTGGCTAGATCTCTTGCTAATAATGCGGCTGCAGTTGTGTTGGCGCATAATCATCCTTCGGGTGTTGCAGAGCCGAGTATGGCCGATCAGCAAATAACTGATCGTTTAGTAAAGGCCCTGGATATGATCGATGTACGCGTTATCGATCATATGATTGTAGGTGATCAAGAGGTTGTTTCTTTTGCTGAACGGGGATTGCTATAAATAAAAGTTGTTTTAGCTAGTGCTAAGAGTATTCCTTGTGTATAATGCGCGACCTTCTATCCACACTCCGGTACGGTAGTTTGTTCAGTTACGGGACGCTCCGCCTAAGGAATAGCTTGGAATCTGATGAGTGCAGATATATCCAAGGTGCTTGAAATGTCACTATGTGGCTACTTTCAGTAAAAGTACGAAGGCTATTTTGATAAATATTAAGGGTAGATACGTAACCATTAATTTATAAGGCTATTAATATGTCTAAAGTTTGTATGGTAACTGGTAAACGCCCAGTTACAGGGAACAATGTTTCCCACTCACAGCGTAAAACTCGTCGCCGTTTTCTTCCAAACCTGCATTGGCATCGTTTTTGGGTAGAGAGCGAGCAGAAATTTGTTCGTATCCGTGTATCTGCTAAAGGTATGCGTATTATCGACAAAAAAGGTATCGACGCAGTTCTTGCTGATGTTCGTGCCAACGGCATTAAAGTATAAGGAACTGAATCATGGCTAAAGGCGCACGCGAGAAGATCAAACTGGTTTCTTCTGCCGGTACAGGTCACTTTTACACTACTGATAAGAACAAGCGTAACACTCCTGAAAAGATGGTGTTCAAAAAGTACGATCCAGTAGTTCGTAAACATGTTGAATATAAAGAACATAAAATCAAATAAGATTTTATGTTCTTCAAAAAAACCCGATCTTGTATCGGGTTTTTTTTGTTTCGAAATTTAGCCGCTGGTTAAGCGCGGCTATTCGCGTTAGCAATCAGTTGAAGGCTTTCCTCAGCAAAACCTATACCTGCTTCAGTATAGAAGTTGAATACTTTATCAATACCACCGTCTACTAATATGTCATGCTCATCGGGAAAGCGGGCGATGGCTGCAATCGTTCCAGAGTAATTTGCATTATGTAGCTGTTCTGCGATGTTTAGAGTGTCATCAATGGAAGGGAGAGCAAGGAGAACAAGTTTTATACCGCTAGTATTCATATTGCTCCAGAGATCGGCATCTTCACCATCCCCATAGAATACATGTAACCCTTTTTCTTGGAATTTCTTGATACGGTTTCGATTCGCATCCATTCCCCATACTTTATCTCCGACAATATTGTGAAGAGCCCTAAACGCGCCTTTACCTACGCGCCCGAGTCCAATGACCAAGATTTCTGAGTCTTTAGGTTGAACAAAAATGTCGTTAGTTAGAGGTGTATTGGTCTCGTAATTCTTAATGTTATTTTTGTAATGTGCATAGATGGAATGTGCTGAACGGTAGACGAGGCTTGTTAATATAAAGGAGATGGATACCGCAAGTGCTAAAATAACTAACCATTCTTTATCTAACCAACCGTTATCTACACAGAGGTAGGCTACGATTAAACCAAATTCGCTGAAATTACTGAGTGCGAGGGCGCAAAGGTAAGAGGTTCGTCCTCTTAAATTTAGTTTGGTAAACAGTAAGAAGAACATGAAGTACTTCATCGGTATTAATATGGCTAGCGCAAGGGCCATCCCAAACATCGGCCAGCTAGGGAGAGCGGTGAAACCTATAGATAAGAAAAAACCGATTAAGAATAGATCTTTAAAGCTCAGAAGCGATTTTGTCAGCTCACTTGCTTTAGGGTGCGCACTTAATAGCATGCCGAAGATCAAAGCACCTAAGTCGCCTTTCACACCAACGAGCGTGAAAAGCTCATAACCGCCGAGAGCCAAGAAAAAACCTGATAGTGGCAGTAGCTCCCCGTGACCTGCACGCATGAGTAAATGGTTTAATAGAGGTCTTATAAAAAGTAGGCCAAATAAAGCTAATGCCCAGATAGAGGGGACTTTCCCTGTGGCGAAAGCTAAGAAAAGGACGGCCGCAATATCCTGCATGACTAAGACGCCAATGGCGAGCTGGCCGTGCCTTGTTTGCATTTCACCATTTTCTTCTAATAGTTTAACTATGCATACAGTACTGCTGAAGCTGAGTGCAAAGCTTATAAGGGCTGCTGATTTCAGATCTAGCTGGGTAAAGAATGGAGCCGACATGATAGACAGCAATAAAAATAGCAATCCGATCAATAGAGTCCATAGGCTCATATGTGACAGGCTACTTACCCACACTTCTTTCCTGATTAGGTCTTTTATGTTTAGTTTCAAACCTATAGTGAAGAGCATTAACGTTATGCCCAGGTCTGCTAAGCTATCTAAGCTATCAACAGGCTCTATGCCAAGGAAATTGAGGAAAAAACCGGCAAAAAGATAGCCGATTAGTGGTGGCATTTCGATTAAACGTAGCGTGTAGCCGCAGACAAATGCAAAAAGTATCCAGATAAAATCCATGAGCTATTGAGACTGCCTAATAAATGAGCTTGTTAAGTTAAGGCGGAGTTTACCACGCCGTTTTTGTACTGTGGATTAGCTGAAGCATTTAATTACTTGTTTTTGTGTTAATCTGATAGTGATTTTTCTTTATCTATTTATTTAAATTAGTTGTATCCATGCCTGAATTGCCTGAAGTAGAAACAACCTGTCGTGGTATTCGCCCTCATATTAAGGGGGAGAAATTGATTGCCTTGAATGTGAGAAATCCGAATTTAAGATGGCCAGTACCTGATTTTCTTGCTGAAAAAATAGAAGGGAAAACGGTAGTTGATGTTGTTCGTCGAGGGAAATACATTCTTGTTTGCGTTGATGGTGGGCAGGTGATGCTTCATTTAGGGATGTCTGGAAGTCTGCGGATTGTAGATAAAGATAAAATACCGCAAAAGCATGATCATGTAGATTTTTGCTTTACTAATAGTCAAATTCTTCGGCTGACTGATCCGCGCCGTTTTGGTTCTGTTTTATGGCAGCCAGAAGGTGAGCACCATGAATTGCTTTATAAGCTGGGTCCAGAGCCTTTGAGTGAAGCGTTTAATGTTGATTATTTAGCTAGCTGCTGTGCGGGTAAAAAAGTGGCGATTAAGTCGTTAATTATGGATAGTAAGATCGTAGTGGGTGTAGGGAACATATATGCTACGGAGGCGCTTTTTATAAGTGGTATAGATCCGCGAAGACCTGCAGGAAAGATTTCTAAGAGGCAGTTGCTGATATTGGTTGATGAGATTAAAGGCGTACTGGCCGCCGCAATACAGCAGGGAGGTACTACGCTGAAAGATTTTGTTGGAGGTGATGGTAAGCCGGGGTATTTTCAGCAAAAACTACATGTATATGGCCGTAAAGGGGAGCCTTGTGTTAATTGTTTAGCTCCTTTGACTGAAGTGCGATTAGGGCAACGCTCTACCGTTTTTTGTAAGCATTGCCAGACATAACCAGAGATTATTTATGACAGTACAGATTAGACCTCCAGTTTTATCACAAGAAGATTGTGTATTTCGCGCTAACCTGCGAAAGAAACTAAATATTGAATCCTACTTACAAGATCGAACAGCGTTTTGTGTAGGAGAAAAAGCGATTCACTGTGAATTGTATGAATTTTCTCCTGATGCGCCCACGATTGTTTTTCTACCGGGCATCGGCACGTATTGTGAGCTTTACGCCGAGTTGTTGTCGGGGTTGTCTAAAAAAGGTTTTAATGTGGTCGGTATCGACCCTTTAGGACATGGATATTCGGCGGGTTCTCGAGGTGATTACACCGTTGAGCAGATGTGTGACGCCGTATCGGAAGTGCTTGATGTACTTCAGCAGCGTTTTGAAGGGCCGTTTGGTATTTATGGCTATTCTATAGGTGCTTTGCTTGCGATGGCTGCGGCAGAACAGGATGATCGCCTTTCTGCTGTTCTATGTGGCACTTTATTAGTGCCTGATATAGCGCCTGATATGGGCTATCGCATGGGCTGGAATTGGACATGGGCTTCCTCTCTAATGATGCCTACTTATAAAGTCCCTCTTAAAAACTTTGTGGATTTCGAGCAGTTGCTAAAAGGTCATCCAGCCGCACAAGAAATCAACAATGATCCTTTGATTGTTTTTGATTATCCGCTCCGTACTCTTTCTAGCTTATTTAATTACCGTTGCAATATTGTTAGCAAAAAGTTTGATTTTTCTTCTGCTATTTTGCATGGAGATCAAGATGAGGTGTTGCCTCTCAGTTATTCACGGCGTGTCATGAGTTACTGCGATCAGCCATTGGAACTGTTGGTTGTTGATAATGAAGGGCATATGGTGCCATTAATGAAACCTAAACTTATTGTTGAGATGGCGGCTCAGTGGTTTGAAAAGCAGTTTTCGAAAGAGATGGCAGACGCTGTTCTTTAATTTGTCGCTGTCATAAAAATGTAAATACTCATTCATAGGAATGTCACCTTAGTTGCTCATTATCTTCAAGTATGACTAGAGTACTTGGAGAACTCCGAATATGAGTGCTATGAAGTTTCTAACCGCGTTTGATCTTTTGGCATTTAATTGGTGTTTAGGGCTGCCTAAAGCACCTCAAATGGCCTTAATTAGCCGTCAAATTTCTCGTTTAGGTGATGGTGGCTTTTATTTGCTGGTGGGTGTTTTTCTTGCAATCTTCGAGTCTGTATCTGGACTCGTTTTTCTAATTGCAGGGTTGTTTGCTTACTTAATCGAATTGCCTCTGTATTTAATACTTAAAAACACTATTAAGCGAGATCGTCCTTGTGAGTCCCTTCCTATTGAGGCTTATATAGTACCTTCTGATAAGTTTAGTTTTCCTTCAGGTCATTCCGCAGCCGCTTTTGTTTTTGCCGCGCTTATTGCTAATTTCTACCCTGCCTATGCTGAGTTCGCCTATGGTTGTGCCTTAATGGTGGGTGTTTCCCGTATATTGTTAGGCGTACATTATCCTACTGATATTTTAGCGGGTGCTGTTTTAGGTTTGTGCAGCGCAACGTTTGCATTAAGTTTTTTACCTGCGTTGGTTGTGCTCTAAAATATGAAAGTTTTATATGGTGTTCAAGCGACAGGTAATGGTCATATCACACGAGCAAGGGTGATGGCTCCCGCGTTAGAGAAAGCAGGGGTGGATGTTGATTATTTGTTCAGTGGTCGGGATCCTGAAGAGTTGTTTAATATGGAACCTTTTGGTGCTTACCAGTGCCGACAAGGTCTAACCTTCTATATGGAAGGAAGTAAAGTTAATCAATGGAAAACCTTCACAGGTAATAATCCAATAAAATTGGTCAGAGATATTTTTGCTTTGAATCTAGATCAATATGATTTAGTGATCACTGATTTTGAGCCTGTGACCGCTTGGGCGGCAAAATTCAAGGGGGTTCCTAGTGTGGGCATAGCTCACCAATATGCTTTTTTGCATGCTTTGCCTGATTCAAAAACAGGCTTTATTTTTAGACATCAAATTAAAAGCTTTGCACCTGCTAAAGTGTCTGTTGGTATTCATTGGCACCATTTTAACCATGCAATCTGCCCGCCGTTGATTCAAGCGCCGTTGTTCGATCCCGTTAAAAGTGACAATAAAGTCGTTGTCTATTTACCACATGATAATGTAGATCAAATTTGTCGGGCGTTGCAGCTGTATACCGAGTACGAATTTTTTGTCTATGCGCGAGTTGATAAAGCGACAGATGATGGGAATATGCACGTTCGGCCTTTTTCGCGTGATGGATTTCACCGCGACTTATCGGACTGTTCGGGGGTGATTTGTAATTCAGGCTTTGGTTTGTTGAGTGAGGCGATTCAGTACGGTAAAAAAATCCTGACGCTGCCCCAGGTCGGGCAGGCTGAGCAGGAGTCTAATGCTGAGATACTCGAATATTTAGGGTTAGGGATTGTTATTGATAATTTGCAATCTGAGCGGCTTGCTCAGTGGCTAGCTTTACCTATGCCTGAACCTAAAGTGTTTCCTGATTTGGCGACTATTTTAGCTGAATGGATTGCAGCCGGTTGTAATCGAACGGTTCAGTCGGTTGTGGATGATGCTTGGAATAGCTCATATAGCGTCACAGCTTCTCGTTAAGTAAGATCTGTAAAAAACCACCATTAATCTTTTATAGATGTGTTTAGCTGTAGGTAATATAGCTTTTAGAGATTAGTGTTTAGTTAAATTTAGATATGTATAAGGAGGGAGGTAAGGGGATACTTCATTCCTTGAAGAATCCCCTCTATTGGCTTCCATAATCCTTGCGGTCAAAAATCCTAGGGCGTCATGCCTTCCTTTCCGCTTCTCGAGGCCATCCTTCGTATTCGTTCCATGAACAGGAGATCCACGTATTCAATTATGCCCTTTACGGGGAGTATTGATATAAGAAAAATTCCTAATTTTCTGGTTTAGCTAAGCTAATGGGAACTTTCAGTTTGAATTTCGAATGAAACGGTTGTTTAAATCTATTAAGACGGTTTTTTTGCGGGTTTCTGTCTTTTGATGGAAGCTAAGAAGGTTATTTCTAATGGTTCGCCCTGATATTTTATCTGTTTACTATTTATCCAGTTGAGGCCCTGTAATAGTTGATCTCTGAATTCAGAGCCTTTCAATAGAAGGTAGTAAAGTTTCTTTGATTTGAACCTGCATCTTAGATTTTGGCTAGTCATGAGGTTTTTTTCTGTTTACTGGACATAAGGAGGGAGGGAACTTAAACTAATGGCTGTTTTTGGTCGGGGTGCCCTATAGGGCTGAGACTATACCCGTTGAACCTGATCCGGTTTATTCCGGCGTAGGAAACCCAGATGTTGATAATTTCAAATCAATTCAATAACTTTTCTGGCCTCAGTATGATAATTGAGGTTAGTCATGTCTGTTAACACACCTAAAATACCTAATGTATTAACCATCGCTGGTTCCGATTCTGGCGGAGGGGCAGGTATACAAGCTGACTTGAAAACCTTTTCAGCTCTAGGTGTTTATGGCGCTTCTGTAATAACCGCATTAACTGCCCAGAATACCCAATGTGTTGCGGGTATTTATCCTGTTACACCTGATTTTGTCTCTCTGCAGTTAGAGACTGTTTTTGCTGATATTCAGATTCATGCTGTCAAAACTGGCATGTTGGGTAGTGCTGAGATGGTTGATCGGGTGGCTCAGTTTTTATCAGGTATTGATAATGTGAGGTTAGTTGTTGATCCGGTGATGATATCAAAAAGTGGCAACGCTTTGCTGTCTCCTGATGCGGTAGAGGTGTTGATCGATAAGTTGATACCTTTAACCTACGTGATTACACCAAACCTTCCAGAGGCTGCAGCTTTGTTGGGTGTAGATGAGCCAGTATCTATTCAAGGCATGCGTGAAATGGCTGTCCAAGTACATGCTTTAGGCGTTAAAAATGTACTTTTAAAAGGCGGCCATCTTGAAGGCGAGTCTTCTCCAGATATTTTATTCGATGGTACTACGTTTACTGAATTCCCAAGTTTGCGTATAGCAACCAAAAATACTCATGGTACAGGTTGTACTTTAGCGTCAGCCGTTACGGCGTATTTAGCGCAAGGCTGTTCCATTGTGGAATCGGTCACAAGAGCAAAAGAATACATTACAGCGGCGATTAAAGCTGCTGATCAATTGAACGTGGGTGCAGGGCACGGCCCAGTTAATCACTTCCACAATATCTGGTAGCAATCGCTACTTGTGCTGTGAAAAAACAATAATGACAGGTTGGATGATGGAAGATAATAAGCAATTAGAACCACAGAGTCAGGCATTGAGCCAGACAGCACAGGTTGACCGTGATTCGGTGCAGCCGTTTCCTAAATCTAGAAAGGTCTACGTTGAAGGCTCGCGCCCAGATATCCGTGTACCTATGCGTGAAATTACGCTGGATGATACGCCAACAGATATGGGGGGAGAGAAAAATGATCCTTTGTATGTTTATGATACATCAGGTCCATATACTGACCCGGATGCAGTGATTGATGTTCGCAAAGGGTTAGTGCCTGTACGTGATCAGTGGATTTTAGAGCGTGGGGATACTTGTGAGCTTGATAAGCTTACCTCTCAGTATGGCCGTGTTCGTGCTGCAGATCTGCGTTTAGATGAGCTACGTTTTGAATTGACGCGTAAGCCGTTACGCGCGCAAGAGGGTAAGAATGTTACCCAGCTGCATTATGCACGCCAAGGTATAATTACACCTGAGATGGAATATATAGCGATTCGCGAGAATATGAAGTTAGCGAAAGCGCGGGCTGAGGGAAATGTTGTTGCTGAGCAGCATCCTGGGTTTAATTTTGGTGCGAATTTACCGGATGAAATAACACCGGAGTTTGTTCGTCAAGAAGTGGCGGAAGGTCGCGCAATTATTCCTGCCAATATTAACCATCCCGAAGTAGAGCCGATGATTATTGGCCGTAACTTCCTTGTCAAAATTAATGGCAATATTGGTAACTCTGCGGTGAGCTCTTCGATTGAAGAGGAAGTAGAGAAAATGACATGGGGTACGCGCTGGGGCGCGGATACCATTATGGATCTTTCTACTGGTAAAAATATCCATGAGACCCGTGAATGGATTATGCGCAATTCGCCTGTACCTATTGGTACAGTGCCTATTTATCAGGCGCTAGAAAAAGTAAATGGTGTTGCTGAAGATCTAGACTGGGAAGTCTTTAAAGATACGCTGATTGAGCAAGCTGAGCAGGGTGTGGATTATTTCACAATTCATGCTGGCGTATTGCTGCGCTATGTACCAATGACCGCTAAACGTATGACAGGTATTGTTTCCCGTGGTGGTTCTATCATGGCGAAATGGTGCTTGGCGCATCATCAGGAAAACTTCCTTTACACTCATTTCGAAGATATCTGTGAGATCTGTAAGGCTTATGACGTCTCTTTCTCATTAGGCGATGGTCTACGTCCAGGTTCTGTGTATGATGCCAATGATGAAGCACAATTTGCTGAGCTAGAGACTTTAGGTGAGTTGACTAAGATTGCTTGGAAGCATGATGTACAGGTTATGATCGAGGGGCCTGGGCATGTACCTATGCATATGATCAAAGAGAATATGGATAAGCAGTTAACTGAGTGTCATGAAGCGCCATTTTATACCTTAGGTCCGTTGACGACTGATATTGCACCGGGCTATGACCACATTACGTCAGGTATTGGTGCTGCAATAATTGGTTGGTATGGCTGTGCAATGCTTTGTTATGTAACACCAAAAGAGCATTTGGGTCTTCCGAATAAAGATGATGTTAAAGAAGGTATTATTACCTATAAGATCGCTGCACATGCTGCGGATCTTGCAAAAGGTCATCCTGGTGCTCAAATTCGTGATAATGCGATGTCTAAAGCTCGTTTCGAGTTCCGCTGGGAAGATCAGTTTAATATAGGTCTGGATCCTGATACTGCACGTGCTTATCACGATGAAACATTACCGAAGGAGTCGGCTAAAGTTGCACACTTCTGTTCAATGTGCGGGCCTAAATTCTGTTCTATGAAAATATCTCAAGAGGTTCGTGAGTTAGATGCTGAGCAGGTTGCAGCGATTAATGCACAAGCTGAACAAGGGATGCAGGAGAAATCAGCTGAATTTAAAGATTCAGGTGCTGAAATTTATCATAAGGTATAGTTGAGTAGCACTATTAAAAAGCCGCTACTTTAGCGGCTTTTTTTGTGTCATTTTGAAGATGTTTTTGGAGAATGATGTGTCAGATGAATGGGTAAGCTATATCGCAGTCGGATTTATGATTGTTTTTGCATTTGGCGTGGTGACGTTGAATGCTTTCCGTCGCAGAAAAGAAATTCCACCGCCTTTAGCTGCAAATGATCGTAAGTTGTATCGTTTATGGCGCTCAGATCCTGAAGCATATAAGCGTCAATATGGACAATTAGATGAGCAGTATCTTGAGGCCCAGAAAGAAAAAGAGGCTAGTAACAACTAACTTGCTGATCCCAAAAAGTCTCTAAATGGCGGAGCTGTTCACGTAGTGGGTTAAAGTCGCCCCCTTGTAACACCTGCTCGGCATTGATTAATTCAAGTTGCTGATCGAAAAGTTCAGAAATTAGAGTATGTATATTTAGGCCTTTAGGGCTTAGTTTTATGCGGATTGAGCGTAGATCATGTTCTGAGCGTTCTTGAATTATGTATCCGTTGCTGACCATTTTTTTTAGATTATATGAAACATTCGAGCCTAAGTAATAGCCGCGTGTGCGCAGTTCACCAGCGGTCATCTCGCGGTCAGCAATATTATGTAAAAGAAGTGCTTGTACACTGTTGATATCCGTATATCCGAGTGCTTCAAGTCTGAATTTTAGAATATCTAAGATTCGTCGGTGAAGACGTTCAATCAAGCGAAGACATTCTAAAAAATCGTTGCGATTACTTGGAGATGGCTCGTTTGTCGGATGATTCATTAGCGTTTGGCCTTTGTTCTGTCACTTATTTAGTTGTCAGTGAATATTAGTATTGATGACTAATGGATGGCAAAGGTTGTGCTTAGGTTATTAGTCTAGTTCTTGTCATTCATTTGAAATCTTTATTTAGCAAAATCTTGTAACTCTGCTAACCTTGTAGAGGACTTAATGAAACCTGAACATTTGGTTAGCTAATCAAGTGTAGAGGTATTTTAAGTCTTGTTCCAGCGAATAGATCCTCTCTCGATAACGGCAAACTTAGAGTAATCTTAGGACGCAAAGTCACAGATCCTTAGGGATGGCTGGGCTACCGAAAGAGAGGTTTACTATTTCTGTTTTAAAGGGTGCTCTGCTGGAAGTTGTCTCTCGATCCAGAGTGCCAGCTTATGTCTCATGTTGATTTCGTTGTCTTGGCCTTTGGCTAACGGCTGAATGAGCCCATCTTGTACTAATAATCTATAAATGGCAGTAATTTTATTTGATGCGCTATCTGTAGATTCAAATTGGCCCGCACCCCGTTTTTCTATGTAAATGGAGCCGATGCGAAGTGCTTCCTTGACTAGCTCTGCTTCATGTTTGTGCTTTTTCATAATAGCCACTCTATTTGATGCTCATATGTTAACTTTGAATAGAAAGGTGATAAAAAACAAGTCTTTGTATTAATTATTCATTATGCCTTTTTCTGCAGTAGCGGTGTTGTATTTCTTTCTCGTGAAAATAAATATTTTATGAATAGTAGAGAGATACACTTTAGATCTTGTCTTTTAATCTATATCCGCTGATATAATAAGCCTTTGTCGCACGTTTATATTAGAGATGAGTATGAAATATCGGACTATTCCTGTAACGCCTTTCCAGCAAAACTGCACTCTAGTGTGGTGCGAGCATACAAAAAAAGCAGCGATTGTTGACCCCGGTGGTGATTTAGATCAGATACTGGCGGCTGTTGAGGAGGAGGGTGTGCTGGTGGAAAAGATCATGCTCACTCATGCCCATATAGATCATGCTGGTGGTACTGCTGAGTTATCGGCTAAAAATAGTCTACCTATTGAGGGGCCGCATAAAGGCGATCTTTTTTGGATAGAAGGTATGTCGCAGCAATGTTCAATGTTTAATTTTCCACATTGTGACTCTTTTACGCCTGATCGATGGTTGGATGATGGAGATGAGGTCAAGGTTGGTGATGGTGTTTTTCAGGTAATCCACTGTCCCGGACATACTCCAGGTCATGTTGTTTTTTATAATGAGAAAGATCAGATGGCATTGGTTGGAGATGTAATATTCCATGGCTCTATTGGTCGAACTGATTTTCCTAAAGGTAATCATCAAGAGCTGATCGATTCTATCAAAATGAAGCTGTTTCCTTTAGGTGAATCCGTCGAGTTTATTCCTGGTCATGGCCCGCGCTCAACATTGGGTGTTGAGATTAAGAGTAATCCTTACGTTCGCTAACGGCGTAAGAGGGTGTTGTTTGATAGGCGGTGGAAGACATTTCATGTAAGCGACTGAGTGTTCTCTTGAATGGTTTTTTCAATAGAACTCCCTTGTAGAGTTGCTCTGCAGTGTCTTCTGCGCTGAGATATAAATTTACTCTACAGTCATAAAGCTCATCAACTAGGCTGATAAAGCGTCTTGCTGGATCATCATGATTGCTTTGCACGACCTTTCTTAAGCCGGTGGTGTTAAATAAGCCATAACTATCTTCCGTTCCTCTCGCTTTTATCTGCTCTTTGCTTTGGCCTTGAAAGCGTGGGACGTTACTCAAAATTAGGTGCGAATAATTTGAGGCGAGTTCAATATAATCTCGTGCTGATCTTGGGCCCTCACAGAGTTCGGCAAAATCAAACCAAATTACAGAATCGTCTCTAGCTATACAGTTAATTTTTCGCCCGCAGAGTGTGACGCTGTTGCTGTTAGGTTGTGCCTCGTGCTGGGTTAGTTTGTAATAGATCTTTTTTAAGGCTTGGTTATCTTGAATAAAATAAGCTGGGTTTGAAGCTAGATAATTGAGACGATGGTCGTTGCCATTATCTAGAGGAATGACCTGCATATTGTCCTTGATTAATTTGATCGTGGGCAGGAATCGATCACGGTGAAGGCCGTCTGAGTATAGATCATCGGGTTCTATATTTGATGTGCTGATAATGGTGACCCCTTTGGAGAACAGAGCCTGATAAAGCCGTCCTAATAACATGGCATCACCAATGTCAGAGACAAAAAACTCATCGAAGCATATTACCTTGTATTTAAGACTCAGTTCGTTGGCAATATGAGCTAAAGGATCGGGTTTTCCTGAATGTAAAAAAAGTTGTTGATGAACCATCACCATGAAGCGATGAAAATGGAGTCTGATATATGTCTTTGGTGCTAGGCATTGGCAAAATAGATCCATTAGCATTGTTTTGCCTCGACCTACAGGCCCCCAGATATAAATCCCAAGGCTGGAAGGCGGTTTGTCGAACCATCTTTTACCCCACTTTATCGGTTTGGATAGTTCGAAATGAGAAAGGTGGTTTAGTTGCTGCTGAAGTTGTTTAACAACCTCTGTTTGTGCAAGGTCCGGTGATAGTTGGGATTGATCAAGTAGTTGCTGATACTGTTTTTCTATAGACCGAATAATTATCTTCATAAGGAAGCTATTATAAACTTAGAAGGTTGTTGGAGTGGTGATCATATAGTCAGCGATCATTTATGCAGAAGTAAGGCTAATTCAAAAAATGTATCATCGAGCTTTTTGTTTTTTTCGATAATATCTTTTAATGGAGTCTCTGTTATGGCGTTATCTCGTACTCCAATCATTACATCATTATAGCCTGCGCATAGATAATTGACGGCAGTTGAACCAAGGCAAGATGCTAGCACGCGGTCATGGCCGGACGGGCTACCACCTCGTTGTATGTGGCCTAATATGCATACTTTCGCTTCTAATTTATGTTGAGCTAATACGTTGGCTAAGTGGGTTGTTAGCCCAGGCGTTTGTCCTTCAGCAACAACAATAATACCGCTAGCCCCTTTGCCAAGTAGACGGTTATTGGCTAGCTGAAAGCAGATGGTCTCAGGCTTGATTTCATATTCGGGTACAACAACCATTTCTGCACCACAGGCGATACCTACATGTGTGGCGATGAAGCCTGAATTTCGTCCCATGACCTCGACTAAAAAGAGGCTTTCGTGTGAGAGAGCCGTATCGCGTATTTTGTCGATTGCATCTAAAGCTGTATTAACTGCTGTGTCGAATCCTATAGTGTCATCTGTTCCATAAATATCATTATCAATAGTGCCTGGTAGCCCGATCACTTTGATATCGTTTTCTTGTGTTAGTAAGTGAGCGCCGGTAAGCGATCCATCGCCACCAATTACAACTAATGCATCGATATTTTTTTCTTTTAATACTAAGGCGGCTTGATGGCGGACAGTTGGGTCTTTGAATGCTAAGCAGCGATCACTTTTTAATAAGGTCCCCCCGCGTTGAACAATGTTAGTAACGGATGCGGAATCCATCTCCACCATATCCCCAATAATTAAACCGCTGTATCCCTTGTTGATACCGTAAACTTTTATACCTTTATGTAGGGCTGCACGAACAACGCCCCGAATGGCAGGATTCATTCCTGGAGAGTCTCCGCCACTGGTTAAAATTGCAATAGCTTGAGGTTTTGTCTTGTTTGTAGGCAGGGAGGGTATTTTGTACATGTATAACCTCAATTAAGGGCTTTATATATGCTTAAACTGTAATTGTGATCGGCGGCTAGGGCAAATCTATTTATAGCTTCTTTTGTATGTTTTTTGGTTGGGTTAGGTGGGGGCTAGGGTAACGGAGTATATTGGGTGAGCTGATTTATTTACGATATACCTTATCAAATTGAATATTTTGTTTATTGTTTGAACAAGATTCTTCGCTAAGGTGCTTTTTTGCCTTTATTTCACAGTTTTTTAGTTTTGCCTGTTGACGTTGTTTAGGAAGTGTCTATAATTCGCCGTCCTTGCTAAGGGAGGCCTGCAAAGCAGCGCTGAATGACCTAAGTAAAGGTTGAATTAACTCCTTGAAAACCTTTGGTTTTGTTGGATTTGGTTTGAAAGTTTCAAGGTTGGTTGTTGTGTTGGAATTGATTGAGAATTAATTCAGAAAAACACAAAATAACGGTTGACTTTGAAGCGGCGCAAAGTAGAATATGCGCCTCGCTTGAGACGAAACGCTTCGCAGCGTTAGGTTGGTTCCAAGCAACGCTCTT